>JAXHTI010000078.1:0-11921 GCA_034190045.1 Pseudomonadota bacterium | reverse complement strand
TCCGGTCGATACACCGCGTTGGGAAAGAAATTGATATTCAGATTCACTTTCAGTCCCAGCTCACTGGCCAGCTTGACGGCCTTCACGCGGCAGCTCTGGTCGAAATGGTAACGGTTGCTGTCGTTGACCTGATCCAGCACCCACGGAGCCGGCTCACCCTCCGGTCCCCTTACCAGGGCCTCGTAGGAAACAATCCGACGCTGCGATAGATCGACAATCGGCTGAAAGGCAAAGCTGAATTTGAATCCGAGACTTTCACCGCTGGCGCACTGACCACAGGAGCCGGTTTGAGATATCTGCGTCATGGCCCATCCTATCGGCCAGGGAAGCGGAGGCTTTAATCCCGCTCACAGCCCCCCGGGCCGGCGCAGGACTGCAGCCTGCATAAAACAGTAGACAGGGATGAGTTACGCGCCAATAATACGTTGCCAACCCCTTGTGACTTTCCTGTCCGGTTGCCCCTGTCCGGTGCTGTACTCGCAGCCCGGCCAAAAGCGACCCCGATCGGACTATACCGGTATCAAACAGTGCTGGCAGAGACCATATGAATCTTCAGTATTTATCCAATTTTGTCTCCACCGAGTCGCGGATTGCCGAACAGCTGGCCAGTCATGGTTATGCGGTTACTGATCATTATCTGACACCACGCGAGCTTGGTAAGCTGCGCAACGAAATGCAGGAAGCCTGGCAAGGAGGCTGTTTTCGTCATGCCGGGGTGGGCCGGGGTGAGAACTGGGAACTGCAACCGACGATTCGTAACGACAAGGTGCTCTGGCTCGAAGAGGCAGGCTGTTCTCCTTCACAGGCGATCTATCTGTCGGCCCTGGAGAAATTGCGCCTGCGTCTCAACCGGGATCTGTTACTCGGGTTGTTCAACTTCGAAGGCCATATGGCGATCTATCCGCCGGGGACGCGCTATCGGCGACACAAAGATCAGTTTCGTGGCATGGGCACCCGGCGGGTCAGTTGCATTCTGTATCTGAACCCTGACTGGCAGATCAGCGACGGCGGCGCCCTGCGACTCTACCTGGATAACGATAACCCGGTTCACTACCGCGACATCTATCCCTACGCCGGTCGCCTGGTCACCTTTTTAAGCGAGCGTTTCTATCACGAAGTGTTGCCCGCCAGTCGCGAGCGGTACAGCATCACCGGCTGGTACCGCCAAAGAGACGATATGCTGGCAGGCTAGCACCTGGGTAACTCTCGTCGGTGGGTGAGAGGCTCGCCTTCAAAAACATCATTGCCACTGAAAGTCACTACCGGATGGATTGGATGTTATCGGTAACGCACCTGCCAAAACCCGAAGCACTATATCGAAGTGTCACTACAACAGTGTGCCTTATATCGCCAGTTTATCCAGCGCCTCGCGCATTTGTCCCTCATTGACCGGCTGGACCAGGATTGCCGCCAGCTCGAACAGGTCGGCCAGCTTGTCGACATAAGGTCGTTCGGCTTTCTCCACCATCACGATCACTCTCGCGTGGGGTGCATACTTCAGCAGGCTGTGTAAAAACACATCCAGGTTGCTGATATTGATCCCGGCGTAATTGTTACCGTAACCATAGAAAAATTCGGCGACCACCACATCCGGCGGCTGCCTGCGCAACTGGCTGATGGCCTTGCGCATGGAGCTCAGGCGCACCTCTTCCCATCCCCACTCCTGGTAAAGATCGGAGAAATCAGGATGCCCCGGTGATTCAACAATGGAGTAAACAACGGTTCGGCTCATACTGCCTATCTTACACATCCGGATCAGATTTGTCGGCAGGTGGAAGCCCGGTGATCAGGTAAAGCGAACTTGCCGTGTTTCCCGTACCCTTTAAGGCGCGAAGCTGGACAAGCGTTCCGGATACCCGTTGCAGGCAAGACGAACCGGTATCCGGAACCCTTCCTCAGACTTTGAACTGCGACAGGTGCCCGTGCAGAACACCGGCCAGATCCGCCATTTCATTGGCAGAGTGGGTGGTCTTGTCACTGCCCTGCGAGGCCGTATAGGCCAGCTCCTGGATACTGCTGGTGTTGCGATTGATCTCTTCGGAGACCGCGCTCTGTTCCTCGGCAGCACTGGCGATCTGGGCATTCATATCACTGATTTTGCTGACAGCATCGGTAATCGACGACAGCGAGTTGCCCGCGACACCGGCCTGTTCCACGCTCTGTTCCGCCCTGCTGCGCCCCTCTTCCATGACCTTCACGGCATCGGCGGCACTTTGTTGCAGGGTTTCAATCATGTTATTGATTTCCTGGGTCGATTCCTGGGTACGCATCGCCAGGACCCGGACTTCATCCGCGACCACGGCAAAACCCCGTCCCTGCTCGCCGGCTCGCGCGGCCTCGATCGCCGCATTCAGAGCCAGCAGATTGGTTTGCTCGGCGATTCCCTTGATGACATCCAGCACAACACTGATATTGGCACTGTCCTTCTCCAGTTGATGGATTACATTGGACGCATTTTCCACCGAGCTGGCCAGATCGTTAATCGTCGTCACCGTCTGGTTCACGACCTGCCGGCCATGCCCCGCTTCTTCATCGGCTTCACGTGCATTCTGGGCAGCGACACCGGCGTTTTGTGCCACTTCCTGAACGGTTGATGTCATCTCATTCATGGCTGTGGCGACCATGTCAATTTCTGATAATTGCTGACTGACAGCATCGTTACTTTCTTTAGCTACACTCACCAACCCCTCGGCAGATTGGCTCAGTTGCCGGGTTGCATCAACGGCCTGTGAGACCAGGTTATGAATCTTGTGCACAAAACGATTAAAAGCGACCGACAATTGTCCCAGCTCATCCTTTGAATTTTCTTCCAGACGAACCGTCAAATCCCCTTCACCGGCAGCGATATCGTCAAGATGACGATTCAGACGTTTCAGCGGTTTAATAATCATCGGTGGAATAGTAATGGCGATAAAGGCAGCTATCACCAGGCCCACCACCAGCTCGAAAAGGCCCTGTTGCATTCGGGAGTCGACCTCAGCTTCGCTGGCAGCGGCGGTACGATCGGCCAGACCAATGGCGACTTCACTGATTTTATCGATGTAATTCCGCATCTCCCCGAAACGTTCGGCAGCCTGCCCAAAACTCAGTGCCCTTGCGCTCTGACGATCGGTTTCGCTCAGGGAAACCACTTCATTACTCAGTGTCTCCCACTGCTGCCGGGCCTGGTTATATGCGGCCAGCTTCTCGGCAAGACCGCCTTCATCCAGCACACCGGCCTGCTCGGCCGCCTGGGCGAACTTTCCAACCCGCTCCTCGGCCTGTTGCATGTTCTCCGCATGTTCCTTGATCAGAGTCTCATACTCGGCTGTGCCACGCTCCACAAACAACATGCTGCGTTCGGCCACCAGGGACTGGTACAGATCCCGATCCGCCTGCAACAACACATCAATGGCCACCATGTAGGTATTGGCCAGAAGACGCGTATTGTTCCCCAGACTCCTGACGGCCAGTACATTGCTGCTGGCAACATAGACAAACAGCAGAGTCAAAATGCCCAGGGGAATTAATAATTTGTAACGAAAAGAGAGATTTTTGAAAAATTGCATATTTTACATCCGATCAGATTATCAAAATTTTGCGGCACGAAAGTCAGCAGCCACCATTCATGTCGCAAAACTTTATCGGAAACTGAATCAAAAGCTTGAGAAAAACATTCAGCAATAATGACCGGTTGTATTCCTACCGCGCGATACAGGGGGTAACTCCAGGGTCGGCTCAGGGAAAACCCTTAAATCTTCCCGTACGGAGCAACCAGGCTGGGCGCGGGAATTATTCGTCTAAAACCGCACAGGTTGTAATGCCAAGTGCTTGGAATCACTGGCGTAATCATTACAATAGAGGCCCGGTCGAATCCCGGCATGGGCAGTTTTTGACCGGTTCATGTTGTTCACTTAACGCGCAGGAGAGACGATGTATAACACCTTCAACCCCGAACAGCCCGTTGGCCTGATGGATTTCGTCAAGGCCGCCAAGTCCTGTATCCAGGAGTGCTCCGTGGACCAGCTGCACAGCAAAATGGAAAACAACGAGGACATGCTCCTGGTGGATGTGCGCGAGTCCTCCGAGCATGAACAGGGTCATTTGCCGGGGGCTCGCCTGATCCCGCGCGGCATTCTCGAAGCTGCCGCCGATCCGGGCTACCCCAAGCATGACGCCGAACTGGTCAATGCCCGGGATCGCCAGGTGGTTCTGTATTGTGCGACCGGGGGCCGCTCTGCCATGGCCGCCGCGGTTCTGCAGATGATGGGGTTCCGTAATGTCATTAGTCTGGACGGGGGTTTCACCGCCTGGGCCAAGGCCGACAAACCGGTCACAACCGAAGCCCGTTACGTCTGAAGCGCACATCCCGCGAATACCGGAGATGGTCCTCTCCGGTATTCAGCACTGCTCCCACGGCAGTCCGGCAAAACGCCACCCGCCCAGCGTACTGCGATGATGCTTCTCATCCAGCTCGCCTTCGAAACCCTCACTAACGTTATAGACCTGCGCAAATCCCTCGCGCAAAAGTAATTCCCCGGCCTCCCGAGAGCGCCGTCCGCTGCGACAAATCAGTACCACGGGCACGGCCTGGCTGCCCGAATCCATATGCGGCAAGCCGCCCAGCATCAACTGACGCAATTCGCGAACAAAATCGGGATTGATGTTCCATTCAGGTTCATCGATCCAGGGAACATTGATCGCCCCGACCGGATGGCCGATAAACAAAAACTCCATGTGGGAGCGCACATCGACCAGCAGTGCCCTGGGTTCATCCTGTAACAATTGCCAGGCCTGCTGGGGGCTCAGTTCCTCGACAGTCGTACTGGTCATCATTCTCACCTGTCTCGTGCGATTATGCAGCAAGCCTAGCGCATCCTGGATAAAAGACCAGTTATTGATGACATTCTCATAATCGCTGCGGTGAAATTCTCAAATCAGCACCAGCGCAACAAGAGCGTGAACGATATCGCAGATACCACAGAATTAAAGGCCGAGAATCCCTCCCACATCAATAATATATTTCAATATCGGAAGATGATATGACCACTATAATTCACAACGCGCAAATCAAGCAGACAGTCGCCGTGGGCTTTTCCACCATATTCTTTCTGTTTTCATTGTTTCTTGTCGCGATGATGTTCGGCGAGATCATTACCGGTCTTCTTGAGTCCAAAAAGATGATTGGCATCTTTCTCAACGCGATTAATACGGCTGTCGTGGCACTGGCAATATTTGAACTCGGCACTGTTGTCAGCAAGGAATACTGTCACACTGAAGAGAATCACATCGTGGTGGTTTTAAGTCGTACGCTTCCCCGCTTTGTCAGTATTGTCTGTATCGCGCTGGCTCTGGAAGGCCTGCTCATGGTGATAAAATACAGCCACCTGGATCTGGCCGGGAACCTTTATTATCCGGTTGCGATTATTATTGCCACCAGTTTTCTAATTATTTCGCTGGGTATTTTTCTGCGCTTTACCAGCTTCAGTGTCGAGCCGGCCGAGACTCCCGCATTCCCTGAAAACATGGATTACGGAGCGGATTCGTGCGTGCCCGGCTGCGAGCAGAAAGGCGATCGCAAGCATCACAGGGTGGATCAGGACGCACCTGTCCCTGCCAGGGTCACCACCACTTTATAGCCACCTCGTCAGCAACAATTCGGGTACCGCGCCGCTGTTCAAGAATGGCCTGGGCCTCGGTCAGGCGGCCAATGCCCGCGAAACCGCCTCCATTGCGAACAAACCGGCAGGCGGCTTCCACTTTCGGGCCCATGGATCCTTCCTGGAAGCCCCGCTCCCGAAGACTCCGGCAGCCGGCCAGGCGCAGTGCCCGGGCAGTAGGCTGGTCCCAGTTGTCATACAATGCCTCGACATTGGTCAACAACAACAGGGCATCCAGTTCCAATTCGCTGGCCAGCAGGGCACTGGTGTAATCCTTGTCGATCACGGCACTGATGCCGCGATGCTGTTCCTGCTCTTCCAGCACCGGAATACCGCCACCACCGGCACAGATGACACTGTAACCGGCGCTCATCAACTGTCGAATCGCACCGCTTTCCACTACCCGGACCGGTTGCGGGGAAGCCACCACCCGGCGCCGGCCCCCGGCCACGTCGGCAAATTGCCAGCCCTGCTGGCTGGTCAGCCGCTGTGCGCGGGACTCATCCAGCACCGGTCCAACCGGTTTGGCGGGATGACTGAAAGCCGGATCATCGCCGTCTACAACCACCCGGGTCAGCAAACTGACACTGCGTTCCCGCTGGCGACAATTGTCCATGGCCTGGGCCAGGCGATAGCCGATCACCCCCTCACTCTGGGCATCGAGCAAATCCAGCGACATATTGGCCTCGATCTCCTGCATGGCCAGCCAGCCCACCTGCGGGCCGTTGCCATGGGTGATGACCAGTGAATGGTCCTTCTCAAGTGCAACCAGACTCGCGGCCACAGCCTCAATTTTCGCCTGATCGATCTGTCCGCCGCTTGCATGTTCCGGGCTGACCAGCGCATTACCGCCAATGGCGACCAGTAATTTCATGCTACAACCTGTTACATCATTAGTTTTATTCTGATAACACTACTGCTATGTTTCTTACAGGACAAGTATCACAGGAGACGTCAATGTCGGATAACGTTTACAAAATTATCGAACTGGTCGGCTCATCCAGCAAGAGCAGTGACGATGCCATAGAAACAGCGATCGCCAAGGCCGGCACAAGCCTGCATAACCTGGACTGGTTTGAAGTGGTGGAAACCCGGGGCCATATTGTGGAGGGCAAAATTGGCCATTATCAGGTGAAGCTGAAGGTAGGATTCAGACTGGATTAAACGAACCGGCGCGCAGTTTGCCCTGCGCGCCGGCTGTTTGCCTGCTTATGGGGAATATGTCAGAGCAGGATTATTTCTTGTTACGTGATGACCACTGTGAAGGACCTTTGCCACCGCTGCGGGAATTGACATCATCGGCCAGTTCCTCGGCATAACGGGTTACCTGGTTCAATGTACCCCGTCTTTGTCCAACCAGCGTGGAGCCATTGCGCTCCAGCACATAGCGATACCAGTTATTACCGTCACAACCATCCGGTGTAACGGTTTTCTCCACGGCCTTGACCAGATAACGGCCCTCCGACAGATCGACTGTATTCATTGTATCCATATGCTCACCTCCGTGGTTCACAGACCGCAATCTCACGGCCTGCCGGGCACCGGCACCTAACGGCGACCGCGCCCTTTGCCTTTATTAAAGCGTTTACGTTCTTCACTGACCCGCAGTGAGTTGCCCTTGTAATCACGCCCGTTCAGCCCGGCCATGGCGGCCCGGGCCTCGTGGCCTTCCATGTCCACCGTGGCATGTCCGCGACAATTGCCGCTGAACACATCCATGGCCATTTTAATCCCCCGGACAGTACCAAACTCGCCAAACAGCTGTTGTATATCGCCTTCGTGCGTGTCGGGGGTCAAATTGGTGACAAATAGGGTTTTCATAATCCCTCCCGCTCAGGTGTAACGATTCTGCGCCCTGCCGCTGGAACGTCGCTTGTTACGATTCGGCTGTCCCGGAGCACCGCGCTTGGCACCCATCGGCTTGCCGCGAGGGCGTGGTGCCTCATCACGGATTTCACGCACCCCACCGGCCGGTTCAAAACCGGTCATTGTCTTGCCCGGAATCCGGGTCTTGAGCAGACGCTGGATAGAGGAGACCCGTCCGCGCTCATCGGAAGCGACCAGGGAAATAGCCGTACCCGATTTGCCACCGCGCCCGGTACGTCCGATGCGATGCAGATAATCTTCCGGGTTGTCCGGTAAATCGAAATTAATCACCAGTGGCAGATGATCGATATCCAGACCGCGTGCGGCTACATCGGTGGCGATCAGTGCCGTCACCTTCTGATGTTTGAAGTCACGCAATGCCCGGGTGCGGGCATTCTGGGTCTTGTCACCGTGGATTGCCGTAGCCCGCACACCATCGGCCTGCAGTTGCTTGGCCAGCCGATCCGCGCCGCGCTTGGTGCGGGTAAACACCAGCAACTGTTGCCAGTCGCCGCCATCGATCAAATGCGACAGCAGCTCCCGCTTGCGCGGACTGTCGACCCAGTAAAAGGATTGGTCCACGTTATCCGAGGCACTGTTGGCTTCGGCGACCTGGATATATTCCGGGTTACTCAAAAAGCGGGCCGACATCTTCTTGATGGCGGGGGAGAATGTCGCCGACAGCAATAATGTCTGACGCTCGGCCGGCACCATGGCGAAGACCCGCTCGATGGCGGGCAAAAAGCCCATGTCCAGCATTCGATCGGCTTCGTCCAGTACCACCGACTCGACCCGCGAGAGATCCACCGCCTTGCGGTCGACCAGATCCAGCAGACGGCCGGGCGTGGCGATCAGCAGATCCACGCCCTCTTTCAGCTGCTTGATCTGTTTACCAATGGGCATACCACCATAGACCACGGCGCTGCGCAGTGGCAGATGCCGGCCATAGGTGCGGACGCTATCGGCCACCTGCTGGGCCAGTTCACGGGTCGGGGCCACCATCAGCACACGAATGTGCCGGGAAGCCGGTTTGGCCGTGCTCAGGCGTTGCAACAGGGGCAGGGTAAAGGCCGCCGTTTTACCGGTACCCGTCTGGGCACCGGCAAGAATATCGTGGCCGGCCAGGATCGTCGGAATCGCACGGGCTTGAATGTCGGTCGGAGCAGAATAGCCCTGATCCGCAATAGCAGACAACAGCTCGGCATTGAGGCCGAGATTAGAAAAAGACATGGAATTCGCCTTATAAATTAAAGATATATGCCAAAAATCGAGCCTGGCAGAATAAAGAAGTGTGACAGGATCGAGATTACGTATGCGGGGAATGGCCCGAAGAGGTCATGCCACGGCGGGTTTGAAGATTCGGTACCGCTCGCTGGCGGCGCCGAATCCTGATCCCGCCGGGTCGAAAAATCGGAAATCGGAGGGAAGTCAGACAAACTATATAAATAGTATACCACAGAATCCACGCCCACTGCCGGTTAAATCGAATATTTCTCCCTCTCACAGTGGCACTTGGGCGGAAAGTGTCGTACATTCAAATGAGCTGCAGTGAACGCAGCGGTGTATTTTGGTCGGTCCCAGAACGCCTCCAAATAGTTCCGTCTGAATGACCTGCAGTCACTTCCGATTCCGTTTTTGAAGGGTAATTGTAATGGCTACAGGTAAAGTTAAGTGGTTCAATGATCGCAAGGGCTATGGCTTCATCGCCCAGGACAACGGCGAAGGCGATGTCTTCGTTCATTTTCGAGCTATTCAGGGTACCGGCTTCAAAACCCTGGCCGAAGGTCAAAGTGTCAGTTTTGATGTCGAGGACGGTCCCAAAGGCCCCCAGGCGACCAACGTCGTCCCCCAGTAACCTCCCGTCAATCCCGCCACATCACTGACCGGAGTGTCAGTCACAAACCCCGCCCGCCGGCGGGGTTTGGTCATTTGATCCGCCCCCACCTTTGAATGCCACCCCCTTTGTTGGCTATGCTTGAGACAGGTTTTCACGGAGTCACCCCGATGACAAAACAAACTGTTGACGCCGATCACCTGCTCGATACCGCCATGCGCCTGGCCAATGAGCGCTCCTGGGAAAAACTCCATTTACATGAAGTAGCCAGGGAACTGGACATTCCTTTGCAGGATATCCATCGCCATTTTGCCCAGAAGGATGATCTGGTCGAAGCCTGGTATGACCGGGCCGATCGGGCCATGTTAAAAGCGGCCCAGGCACCGGGCTACAGCGAGCTGACGCTGCACGAACGCTTGCATCTGCTGATCATGCGCTGGCTGGATACACTGGCGGAATACAAGACGGTCTCCCGCGATATGTTGCTGTACAAACTGGAGCCCGGACATCTGCATCTGCAGTTACAGGGACTGTTACGTGTCAGCCGCACCGTGCAATGGATCCGCGAGGCCGCGCTGCAGGACAGCACCCATCTGCAACGGATTATCGAGGAGATCGGTCTGACCGGACTCTATCTGCAAACCTTCCTGTTCTGGATGGGCGACAGTTCCGCCGGGCAGAGCAAGACCCGCCGCTTTTTGCACCGGCGTCTGGGCCTGGTCGATCGCTGTGAAAAAGGCCTGGCGCGGGTTCAATCCTGGCTGCCCGGCTTTGTCCGGCGAAACGCCCGCGCCACGCCCCAGCAGGCGAGCGAAGCGCAACCCGGCACCGGATCCCGGTGATTTCGCAAACCCGGCGTAACAGCTCAACGGTCCCGGGTTCGGCATGTGGCGCGGCGTGATCCCGCTGCTGCTGGCCATAGCCGGTGGCTATCTGTTGCTGGTCGTCGCGGTTTATTTCTATCAGCCACACCTTTTATTCTTACCCGGGCTGCCCTCGCGTCAACTGGCAGGCACGCCGGCGGACATCGATCTGGCGTACGAGGACGTTGATCTGCAAACCCGCGATGGCGTGCAGCTGCATGGCTGGTGGGTGAACCATCCGCAACCGCGAGCAACGATCCTGTTTTTTCACGGCAATGCCGGCAATATCAGTCATCGTCTGCAGACCTTGCGCCTGTTCCACCAGCTTGGCTACCAGAGTCTGATCATCGATTATCGCGGTTACGGGCAAAGCGGGGGCAGGCCGTCCGAACAGGGCCTGTATGCCGATGCCGAAGCGGCCTGGCGTTATCTGCGCGACGTGCGCCAGTTATCCCCCGGGGAAATTATTCTCAGCGGGCGTTCGCTGGGCGCTGCCGTGGCGCTGTACCTGGCCGAGCAACACACTCCTCGAGCCCTGATCATCGAATCGGCCTTCACCTCGATTCCCGACATGGCCGCGGTCCATTACGGCTGGTTACCGGTCCGCTGGTTAAGCCGATATCAGTTTGATAACCGTCAGCGCATCGCCAACCTGGATTGCCCGGTGCTGATCGTGCACGCCAGAGAAGATGAGATTGCTCCCTACGAACAGGGACGTGAACTGTACAGGCTCGCCCCGTCACCCCGACAGTGGCTGGCCCTCAACGGCGGCCACAATGATGCCCAGCTAAATGATTACCTCACCTACACACGCGGATTGCAGGAGTTTCTGGCCCGTCACTGAAAGCGGCATGTCTGTCTGTACCGGATAATCAGTACCATGCTATGGTCCGCAAACGATTCACAACGTGTGGTTCATACTCTATGGATTCATACAGGTTCGAACTCAATGCCCGCAGGTCTGCCAGATTCGGTCTGTTGCTGCTGTTGCTCTTACTGCCCCTGGCGATACAGGCCGAACCGGATTATGAATCCGATCGGCTGGTGGTGGATCTCACGCCCCGCACACCGCAACAGATCGCCGCCTTTTACGAAGGCCGGGGCTTTTCCGATACAATGATCGATATCTTGCGCGAACAGTGCTTTATCACCGTGTTTATCGAGAACAAGAGCCGCGACATCATCTGGCTGGATCTCGATCACTGGCGATTCACCAATGCGGATGGCCCCCTGATGCGCCGCGATCGCCAGCACTGGAAAGCACGCTGGCAAAAGATGGATATTCCGCTGGCCCATCAATCGACCTTCCGCTGGACACTGCTGCCGGAACAACTGGATTTTCTGCCCGACGAACGTGAAGGCGGTAACATCGTTTTGCCGCGCGAGGCTCAGCCATTCACCCTCAGCGCCCGTTTTGACACCGGTGAGCAACGCGAGGGGACGCCGATTAAAGTCAAACTGGAGAATCTCCGATGCGCCGACAATCCATGATCCGCGCCCTGGTACTGCTGTCGGCCCTGTTATGGACAGTAACAAGCCCGGCGACGGAATCCGGTTTGCCCAAGGGAATCATCAAACTCGATCCTTACCCCGCCCCCTCTCTGACCTTGCGTGATCTGGATGGCGGGCATTTCCTCGCGACAGGGGCCGCACCAGCTGGCCCAGAAGTGGACGAAGACCACCGATCCCCGTTGTGCCTCGAGCGAATACGGCTTGCCG
>JAXHTI010000077.1:0-12045 GCA_034190045.1 Pseudomonadota bacterium | reverse complement strand
TGATCAAAGAACTCGGCGTGTTGTTCAGTGGCGATGTGATCTACAAGGGTCGGATTCCCTTTCTGGACAGTCCGGATACGGATGTCGAGCGCTGGCTGCAGGGACTGGCCTATCTCGAGAAGATGGAGCCGACGCCGCGCTTTATCATCCCCGGTCACGGTGATGCCTCCGATGATGTGCGCGAGGCGATCAGTTTTACCCAGGGTTATCTGAAATACGTGCGCCAGCAAATGAATGAGGCGGCGCAGAATTTTGTGCTCTTCGACGAGGCCTATCGCAATACGGACTGGTCGAAGTACGAGGACATGCCGGCCTTCGACGCCAGCAACCGGGGCAATGCCTATCGTATCTACCTGGAAATGGAAGCCCGGTCATTCAACTGACCGGAAGCGTGGTTTGCGTTCAGGGGGCCGTTGTGGGGAGATAACCGCCGACTGCCTGGATCGGAAGCGGATTGTCTTTTCGGGTAACCCAGACTGCCAGTGCTTCCTTGCCCGGTTGTTTGGGGTTTGAGTGGGGCAGGGTCGTTTGCCAGTTTCCCTGCTCACCGGTAACCGTTTCGTGACCCAGCACCACGAACTGGTGAGTCACCTGTTCCCCGGCCCGCTCGCCGGCCCGGATACGGGTGGTCCGCTCCATACCCAGCCGTGCCACGTGAAGTACCAGCTGCTCGGGCAGCTGAATTTGTGGCTGAAAGCTGGCGGATAGTTTGCCGTCCTGCACCTGCACTGCCAGGTTTCCGATTTTTTCCTTTTTCTTCCCGGGCAATCCACGACCGGACCAGCGTCGCCATTCCCGACCGTTGATAAAAAACGCCGGGGTGTAAACGGTGCGGGCCCGCCAGTGACGGGCATAGGCACGCTGGCGTGCCGAGTATTTTGCCGAGGAGAAGCGATCTTTCCAGCCGAGGCGATTCCAGTAATCCACATGAAAGGCGACGGGAATGTAGTCGTTCCATAATTTCGGATTATCGGTCAAACCATTGAGATAGCGTTCGGCCGGGGGACAGCTGCTGCAACCTTCGGAAGTATAGAGTTCGATGAGCTGATTGCGCTCGGTGCCGCTTTGAAAACGGGTCTCCTGCGCCTGCAGGAGGGTGCTGAAGAACAGTAACAGGGCGATGAGCAGATGTTGTTGCATGCCTGTCTCGCGTGAGTCGAACCTGCAATTTAGTCAGGGGCAATGTCGAAAAGTTCCGCTGTCGCTCGCAGGATCGGCGAATATTGTCGTGGATTTTCGCCGGGGATGGCGTATGCTGGCGTACGAGTGGTGATGATGAGGCGATGGTGATGGAAGGTATCAGTGATATAAAGATTTGCGGCATTGATGAGACACGCCCGCCACGAATACGTAAAGAGCCCTATATCGACATCTATTTCAAACTTACCCACCAGGCGCCCAAAGCCTGGTGTGATGATTTTAACCGTCTGAATGACAAAAAAGGGCATGCGGTCAAAATCGATGCTTCCCGGGGGCTGTTTATTGAAACCTGGGTTCGACAGCCCGAGGAGATCCCGCCGCTGCTGGAGATGCTCAAGCAGGCGGTGAGCGACTGCAATGACCAGTATATCAACCGTATTGAAGAAGAAGCGCGTGCGGCCGCCAGTGCCCATGCGACACCGGATGACGAGGGCGAGCAGGGGCGTCTGAACCGGATTATTGCCGAACTGAACTATGCGGACTGAATTTCTTCACCGGGTTTCGAGCCCGGTTGTTAATCACTGAACTTCACCAGTCGCGTCACCTGGATGTCGGAGATAAACACCACGCCCGAGTGTTCGTTGTAAAAGGGTGACAGTCCTTCGAGTATCGGTTTAACCAGATCTTCGGGCACCGCGGCGATGATCATGATCAACACGTCATCCTCGTTGAACATCAGATGACCTTCATGAAAGCCGTGGCTGCCTTTACCGGACAGGTTGTTGATAATGGTGTAACCCTTGACGCCGGCCCGATCCAGCACGTCGGTGGCAAAACTCTGGTGTTCGCCACCAAGGATGATTTCGAGTTTTTTCAACGGACTGAAATTCAGGTTTTTCATGATGCTGTGGACTCCATGGGTTGTTCGTCCGGATTGCTGCCGGACAATGACCGGCTCTGCCAGTCATTATGGTCATAGATATGGGCGGTATTCTTATCCGGGTCGATGATCAACAGCCTGACCCAGCCGTTACGCACCAGGTTCTTGACTGTCGCCACTTCCTCGATGGCGCGACAGGCGTGTTCGTAAGGAGCCTCGATGACCGTGATCAGCCGGATCGGTTGATGATAGGGATGCCCTTGATCGAGCACGGTCTGGGCCGGCAGGCCGGTGCGCAGATCGCTGAGGTTACCGGTCATGACACCGAAGCGTCCGGCCACGTTGTGATACACCTTGCTGCCGCTGCCGAAGCGTTCGTTATCCACGGTGGAAAAATAGTGTTCCATGTTGATCCACTGGCCGACGACCAGCGGGCCGGTGAGGATGCTTTCCAGCAGGCGCCGTTTGGGATCGGCGCGATAATCATAGGAATGCAAAAACGCGCGACCGTCCAGTGACAGGTGCCGGGTCAGTTGTCGACGGCCAATGATGAAATAGGCATTGCCGGACAGGCCCCACTCCGGTCGGACCTGTGACCAGTCCATGGCGTTGCGCCGGGCATGCTGATTGGCTTCGGCCGGATCACATTCTTCCGGGACCAGTTGCAGCTGCGGGAGTCGTTCCTGGGCGCACATCCGTGAGGCGCCGGTCAGGCCGCTGCGCAGGCGATCGAGATAGACCACGTGCGATGACGGCAGCCGATCGAGATCGAACAGTTTGATCTCATCGGTGGTGGTGTCGTGCAGGGCGGGCAGGAACCAGGCATCGTCGGGGATCGCGATCCCCTGGGCCCGCAATCGCTGGCGAACCCGGGGGTTGTTGCCCATCTGGGCCAGCGCACGGGCATTGATCAGCCCGTGATTCCCCCCGCAGGCACCGCAATCGAGCGCCGATTCATAGGGATTGTTCTCGGAGGTGCTGCCGTGACCGACCAGCAGAATAAAACGCGAAAACTCCCGGTTCAGGCCGATCGAATGCAGGGCCTGGCTGACGAAATTGGTCTGCTCATCGAGACTGAAGCCGATCCGGGCCAGCTGTTCCATCTGCAGCTGGGCGAAGGCCGGTTCAATCCGGTAAACCGAGCGCAGACGCTGGATAAAGGTCTGTTCGGTTTCCGGAGTCAGCGCCAGGGCCTCACCCAGTGCCGGCGCCCGTGCGGCATGTCCCAGGGCGGCTTCACGCAGCTCGCGTACCATGTCATCGGTAATCGCTTCGGGTTCAAGTTCGAACTCCTGTTCGATCGCTTTGGCGACAACCGCCCGCTGCACGGCACGCACGATGGAATCGGCCTGTTCGCGATCCAGTTTGTCCAGTAACAGGTGGGTCGAAGGTTTGTCGCGGTACAGGCGCTGGCGCCAGCGGTTATAGCTTTGTGGCATGAAGGTTTTGCCGATCATGTCGAAGCCGAACAGCATACCGATCGCCTCAACAGTGACATACGGTGTGAAGACCGACTCCTTGAGTTCGTGCAGCACTTTTTCCAGCGCGGTGGTGGCGGCGACATCTTCCGGGGCCGTGGCCGCCATTTCCAGGACCAGGTTTTTCGGTTTAAGCAGGACCGGGCACAAATGGGCTTCGCTGCCCTTGCCCAGTTCCATGAAGCTGATGGGGATACCAAAGAAACCGGCAATGCCAAAGGTTTGATAATCCCCCGCGCTTTCCAGCTGACGCCGAATCCGCTCGGAGCGGGTATCGATGCAGAACAGCGCCTGGGCAAAGGGGCGTTTGTCGCGCGGTGCCGGCGGGGCCAGGTTGACGTCGCGCAGGACCGTCTCCATGGCATGGCTCTCCATCGCACGCAGCCAGAGCATACCTTCGGCATCTTCAAACTGTTGCAGAACCTGCATCAATGATTCCAGTTGCGCGGCTGTCAGTGCCTCGAGCGAAGTGCTGGCGTCGGCCGTTGCCGCCAGTTGCTGCAGGCGGGTCGCCTGGTCTTCGGCGTCGTGATGGCATTTGGCACGCACAAAGTCATCAAAACATTTTTCAATCGGCTTCGCGCGCCCGCGGGCCAGGGTTTGCTCCACCCGTTGAGCGTAGGCGGGAAGGACCGCGCCGCTGTGTAACTCATGACGCAGCCAGGTTTCCCGGGGTCGGGTTTGAATCAGGTTTTCCAGTGCCCCCCGATCGGTGGCGATGCGCTGGCGGCTGCGTTCGGCGAGCAGGGCGAGCGCCAGGGTCAGGCGTATGGCGAGAAAGTCGACCAGGTCGGCGGGATAACGCTGACCCCAGTAATAATGCTTGGCATTGGCGCGCCAGCGAATGAAGCCGGCCCAGCCATGCAGACGGGATAATTCGCGGGAGAAGCAACTGACCCATTTGTCCTCGGGGATACCCAGCTCGGTCATGACCGAGGCAATCACCCCTTCGGGGTGTGGCTCATTTTCCAGAATTCGCTCGATATGCAGGCCGCGGACAAACAACCGGGCGTTGCGCAGAGCCAGTTCGCGCCAGGCACTGAACAGGCCCTGTTTGCGACCGGGCATGTGCCAGACAGACTGACCTTCGTCGAAGAAATCGAGACAGCTTTTGATCACCAGCTCATCCAGCTCGGTGCCGATCCCGGTGCCATACAGTCGATCCACGGCCTCATATAACGGGCAGGCACCCAGCAGGCTGTCATGCAGCATCGCCGTCAGGGTGTCGGGATCGAGCGTCGCATCGAGATGTTCCGTGCGCTGGATAACGGCATGTACATGGTTCGCATCGGCCAGCGTGTTCGCCCGCATGACCGGTTGCGTGGTGCGGGTCAGCAAGGTCATCAACCAGTGCGGCAGATCGATGCCGGGAATCGACGGTTGCTGCACCAGAAACTCGTCGATGCCGGCGACGAGCGCGGTATGCGCCACTTTGTTTTGCGCCAGATAACGCTGGTGTTCCTGCCGGGATAAAAAGCCGCGTCCGTGAAACAGCTGCGCGCCGGTTGCCACCGCCTCGGGGAAGGGAAGATGTTCCAGACCGTGCAGCGGGTTATGGTGAATGAACGAACGCATAGGCCAGAAAAACGGAATCGGTTCGCCGGCCACGTAGATCATGGTGCGAATTTTCAGCTGTTGTCCCAGTGGCAGTGTCATAACAGGCCTCCGATACCATACAACCCGCCTGCCACCAGCAGGATTAAACCCAGCGCATAGGCGCCGGTGGCCAGGCGATTCAGATCGAAGATGCCCTCCGCGTTCGTCGGGCCGACGATCAAACCCTGCAACAGGCGTGCGCCTGCCCAGCTCCACAGCAACCAGACGAACGCGACGACCACGGCCACCAGGGGCATGAGTGTGACAGCCTGCATGACGGTAGCGAGCATGATGAAGAAAGTCGGGAACAGTGGCGTGGCGATGATCGCCAGTACCACCAGCACGAGTATCGCGCTGAAGCGGGGAATCGATTCGGTCAGGCCACCGTACAGACCGGTATAGGCGGCGCCAAAACGGCGCTCCAGCCCGGCGCCGAGCAGCGCCAGCAAAACCAGCGGCGCACTGAAGCCCAGGGCAAACAGGTGCAGCTGGAGTATCGTGACATCACCCTGAATGGCAATCCACAGCAAGGCCCAGGCCGAGGTGGCCAGAAACCCGCTCCACTGTCCCACATCGCGCAGGGCCAGGGCACGCAGGGCATACAGGGCGGCGGTGAACAGGGCCAGGGGGACTACCCAGTCCGGCACGGGACTGTCCAGCGTTTGGAGCAGGGTCAGGCCGATTTGTGGCCAGATCAGCAACAACAGAATGCGTAACAGGGCATAGCGGCTTCGGCCCAGCACAAAGTTGAAGCCCATGCTCAGCGGGAACAGCGGTAAAAACAGACCGATCAACAGATAGGCAGGTATTTGCATCTCAGATCCACCTCAGCCAGAGATTGAGCCGTCCCGCGAAGGCCAGCAGGGCCCGGCTGAACCGGGTATAGAGATCCGTGAGATAAAACTCGCGCGAGACCAGGGCATAAAATGACAGCCACAGCCGGCGACGGAACTGGCCTTTGTGGTTGCCGTTTTGATCGCTGAAGCTGGTAATGACCCAGCCAAAAATGATCACCAGTGCAATCAAGCCTATCAGCAGATCGAACCAGAACAGGTCAAAGTCGGCCGCTGCATAGATCTGTTCACGAAATGCCGGATCGGGATACAGGAACAGATCGAAAGCGTGACTGATTAACGTGTAACCGAGGACGACCACGGCGAAAGAGAAGATACTCAAGGTAATCAGTCGGCGCAGGTTCCGGGTTTGCATCCGGTAAGTGGTGAAGATCAGCTGTGCGCCGGTGATCCAGCCGAAGAACAGCAACACGATAGCGCTTTGTTTCTGGAAATAATCTTCCGCAACCAGCCAGTGAGCGGCCACCAGGATCGCGATCGGCACCGCCAGGGTAATGGCGGCCATCAACCGCCAGGGCAGGCGTTGACGTATCGGACGGCGTTCGACCACGAAGGTATACAGGTCTTCCTTGGGAACGCCATCGTCTCCGCGTGCGGCATGAATGACATTACCGGCGCCCAGAAACAGGGTGCCCTTGAACAGGCCGTGGGCAATCAGGTGGTATATGGCCAGGGAGAAGGCACCGATGCCGCATTCCATGATCATAAAACCCATCTGGCCCATTGTTGAGTAACCGAGTGATTTCTTGATGTCGTTCTGGGTGAGCATCAACACCGAACCGATGACCGCGGTAAACAGCCCGACGATAAAGACCCAGTGCAGGATTTCCGAACTGTGCACGAACACCGGCGCAAAGCGATTGATCAAAAAGCCGCCGGCATTGACGATTCCGGCGTGCATCAGTGCCGAAACCGGTGTCGGTCCGGACATGCTGTAGGGCAACCAGGTATGCAACAGGAACTGGGCCGAGCGGGCAAAGGCGGCCAGGGCAATGAGTGCGGCGACAACATCCATCAGTGGCCAGCCCAGCACCTGGTGGGTGCCCGGGTTCGTATTGATCTGTTCAAAAAGTATCGATAACGATCCGGTGCCGTAGGCCTGGTAAAGCAAGACCGCCGCGATGAGTAACGGCAGATCGCCAATGCGGTAAGTGATATTGGTCCAGAACGCATAACGATACGCCGAGACATCCCGCGTGTTCTGACCGAGCAGAAAATAGAGCAGGACACCGACCAGGTGCCAGGCAATGAGCAGGGTCAGCAGATCACCTGCGGCCACCATCACCAGCAGCGTGGCAGTCATGAGATCGAGCAGCACGAAAAAGCGGCCGTAACCGGTTTCTTCGGCCATGTAACGCAGCGAATAGACATGCACGACCAGACTGATACCGGCGATAACCACGGCCATCAATGTGCTCAGCGGATCGAGTAACAGGAATACGCCGGAACCGAACAGACTGACTGTTGTCTGCTGTTGCCCGGTGAGTACCAGCCACAGGGCGGCGACGGACAAGCCGAAAGTGAGCAGCGTACCGATCACGCTCAGCCGGGCGACGCGTCGACCCAGGCACGGGCCCAACAGCTGCGTGAGCAGGGCTGACAGGATCGGTAAACCCGGTATCAGTAATATGATCTGTTCCATCTGGTCTCTCACCTGTTAGCAGGACAGGGGCAGGGCGTCACCTGCATGGGGGAACCTGTGGCCTGGTTATTGTTTTTATAAACGCATGAAATGCAATGTTATTCAAGCCAGCCGGCGCGGACATTCATGTCTACGCTCTGCACAGTCTATCGGTATCATTGATAGGGAAATATCGATATTACAAATAGGAATGATTGTCTGTGAGCTATGTTAGCGTTTTAATAAAGTACAGCATCCACTGCTCAAACCCGGTCTGTCTCTCGTGCTGGAAACAGCTGTTGTCGAACTGCCTGTCACTTGCTGTTGCAAGAGCGGGTGCAGTGGCATTCGTAGTGACTCAGTAACCCGGCTGGGCCACCCTGGAGAGGGACCTGGCCCTGGCAACCATCACTGTTTGCACAGCCAGCTTTATTGGGGACATTATCTGCTTGCCGTCACTTGGCCACAGACGAACGAACGCGATGCTGGCGATGCGGTACAAACCGGATTTAAGCGTCTATAACCTGCAGTCGAGAGGGTTATTTGTCGGTTATATATCAGGGTTTACCCTTAGTTCTGCATGGAAATTAAAGGCTCTACTGGGGGATGTCGAAACAATGATAGAGATGGCCTGAATCCGACAACGCTTTTGTTGATACCGCCAGAAGGAATACAAGTGACTGACAGACAGCAATCTGGTCCCGGTTCACGCCAGAGAGTGCGTTATTTGGGATTAATAACAGGGTTATTTGCCCTGGCTATACTGGCTGCAGCATTTACGGTGGCGGTGGTCCAGGTTCAGTCGGGAGTTGCGGCTTATCTGTCCGGTCAAACCATCTGGTCCCGGGGACAGAGCAAAGCGGTCTATTATCTTTCAGAATATGCCCGCTACGGTGAACCGCAAATGCTGGCGCATGCCCGACGCTGGTATGACATCCCACTGGGTGATTTACATGCCCGCAAAGCCATGGAAGGTACTGAGCCGGACTATGAGGCCGCATTTGACGGGTTTATCCGTGGCCAGATACATCCCGCCGATATTCCTCGCCTCATCTGGTTGTTTCGTTTGTTCTCCGACGCACCCTATTTTCGTGACGCGGTGAGCGCATGGCAAAATAGTGATCGGCAGATTCTGGCACTGGGGGACATTGCCGACGAGCTCGAGAGAGAGTGGCAGGCCGAAAATCGTTCTGTTCAAAGTTTGCAAGCATTGAGGGAACGACTGGATATCGCCAGTGCCAGACTGGATCAACGGGTTAAGGAGTTTCGGGATGCGATGACTCGACTTGCGCGTCTCGTGCCGACTCTGTTGTCGCTGGCCAGTGTGATGTTCTTTATTATTTTTGGTGTGATCGCCATTACGCTGACACAGCGATTGACCCGGGCACTGCGAAGTTCGGAGAGCAAGTTCCGCGCAACGTTCGAGCAGGCCGGGGTAGGGATTGCGCAGCTGGCGGAGGACGATCGCCTGCTGGAAGTGAACCCGGCGCTGTGTGATATTTTGCGCTACTCACGGGAAGAGTTGCTCGAACTGAACTACTTGCAGCTCGTTCACCCGGAAGACAGAGAATACTGGGAAGGGGTTCCTGGCAAAGTGGCCACAGTGTCGTCTGCCAGGCAGACCATGGAGTTGAGGATGCTCTGTGGTGATGGCGAGACAGTCTGGATCAGGCTGACATTATCCCGTTTTACGGAGCAATCTGATTCCGATGCCAGTTATCTCGCAGTCCTGGAAGATATATCAGAATCTCATCGTTTGTCGGTCGAGCTGAGTTATCAGGCCAGCCATGATGAATTAACCGGACTGATAAACCGCCGGGCATTCGAGAGCTATCTGGATGAAGCACTGAACCATGCCAGGAAAGAGGATTCCGTTCACGCCCTGTGCTTTATCGATCTGGATCAATTCAAGATTATTAATGATACCTCCGGCCACTTTGTCGGTGATTATCTGTTGCGACAGGTGGCGGAAATGCTCCACCAGAATCTGCGCAAGGGCGATGTGCTGGCGCGTCTTGGTGGTGACGAGTTTGCACTGATACTGGAATACTGCGAGCCTGACAAGGCGATAGAGGTAACCGATAAACTGCGTCAGAATCTGATCGATTCCCGGTTTGTCTGGGAAGATCGTAGCTTTAATATTGGTTGTAGTATCGGAATCGTCCCGGTTACTTCCGCCAGCGTGGACACAGACAGCTTGCTGCGCATGGCCGATGCCGCGTGTTATCTGGCCAAGGAGGAGGGAAGAAATCGAATTCATCTTGTTGATGAAAATGACCAGGCGCTGGTCGAACGGCACGAGCAAATGGAATGGGTCGGACGAATTCGTGCGGCAATAGATAATGATCGGTTGTTCATGGACGCTCAGTATATTACCTCGCTAGCGAGTGCACAGCATATGCGCTATGAAGTGCTTGTACGTATGAGGGACGAAGATGGGCGGGTCTTGCCGCCGGGTGCTTTTTTGCCGGCGGCGGAAAGGTTCGAAATGGCACATTTTATTGATCGCTGGGTGATCGAGCATGTGCTGATGCAACTTGATAGGCACCCGGAGCATCTTGCGATGCTGGATGCATGTCATATCAATATTTCCGGTCGTTCGTTCGATCATCAGGACTTTCTTGATTTTGTGATCGATTTATTTGAGCGCTATGCCGTGCCGGCGAGAAAGATCTGTTTCGAAATTACCGAGACTGCGGCGGTAAGAAGTTTTTCCGATGTTCGTGTCTTTATGGAACGCCTCGGCAGGCTTGGGTGTACTTTTGCTCTGGATGACTTTGGTTCAGGATTGTCGTCGTTTGGCTACCTGCGACAATTGCCGGTCGAGCTTATCAAGATCGATGGTAGCTTTGTGCGTAACATCGTCACGGATGAGACCGACAGAGTAATGGTTAATGCGATCAACGACATCGGTCAGTCGCTGGATAAAATGGTTGTTGCCGAGTTTGTCGAAAATGATAATGCCCTGAAGCTGCTGCGGGAAATGGGTGTACATTTTGCGCAAGGCTATGCCGTCCATTATCCGCATAATTTTATGGAGGTTATAAAAGGAACGTCTGCCAGGGCCGGCTGAGTTGCCATTTATAATGATGTCTGACAGGCTCGAGGTTATCCGGTTCCCGGGTGCTTGTCCTTGACGATGCGCCGATGCGAATAGAGCAAGGGTTCGGTATAACCATTGGCCTGTTCCCGGCCTTTGATGACCAGGTCAAACGCCGCCCGAAAGGCCTGGCTATTATTGAAGTCCGGTCCCATGGGGGTATAGGTCGGATCGTTACGGTTTTGCTGGTCGACCTTTTCCGCCATGCGCTGCATGATGGCTAGCACCTGTTCGGCATCGCAGACACCGTGATGCAGCCAGTTGGCGATATGCTGACTGGAGATGCGCAGGGTGGCCCGATCTTCCATTAACCCTGTGTTGTCGATGTCCGGTACCTTGGAGCAACCGATACCCTGGTTTATCCAGCGCACCACGTAACCCAAAATACCCTGGGCGTTATTTTCCAGTTCCTGCCTGATGGCGTTGGCGTCTGGCCGTTCGTCACCCAGCAGCGGAATGACCAGCAGATCATCAATGGGCGTACGCGGACCACTGGCGATGGCGGCTTGCTGTTCAAAGACATTAATCCGGTGGTAATGGATAGCATGTAATACGGCGGCGGTAGGCGAGGGTACCCAGGCCGTGTTGGCTCCGGCGCGGGGATGCCCTGCCTTGGCTTCCAGCATGGCCTTCATATTATCCGGCATGGCCCACATGCCTTTGCCGATCTGGGCCTTGCCACTGAAACCACAGGCCAGACCGGTTTCGACATTGATCTTTTCATAGGCCTGGATCCAGGTGCTCTCTTTCATGGCTCCCTTGCGCACCATGGGGCCGGCTTCCATGCTGGTATGAATCTCATCGCCGGTCCGATCCAGAAAGCCGGTATTGATGAAGACCACCCGATCTTTTGCGGCACGGATACATTCCTTCAGATTGATGGAGGTACGACGCTCCTCGTCCATGATGCCCATCTTCAGGGTATGGCGCGCCAGCTGCAGCTGATCTTCGATGAAATCGAACAGTTCGTTGGTGAAGGCGACCTCCTCCGGGCCGTGCATCTTGGGTTTGACCAGGTAGATACTGCCCGTGCGGGAGTTGCCGAGCGCGCTGTCGCCCCGGATATCATGTAATGCGATCAGCGTGGTCACCAGCGCATCCAGGATGCCTTCGGGTATCGGTGCGCCGTAGTGGGTTGTTACCGCATCCGTGTGAAGAAAATGGCCGACGTTGCGCACCAGCAACAGACTGCGTCCGTGCAGGGTGAAAGGCTGACCCCGGGGAGAGAGGTAATCCCGATCCGCATTCAGGCGACGGGTCATCATTTTACCGGCCTTGGAAAAGGTATCCTCGAGATTGCCCTGCATCAGTCCCAGCCAGTTGCGATAGGCCAGCACCTTGTCTTCGGCATCGACCGTGGCCACCGAGTCTTCCAG
>JAXHTI010000076.1:0-12062 GCA_034190045.1 Pseudomonadota bacterium | reverse complement strand
ACGGCCAGCGGCGCGTCCCCCGCGAACCACTCCACGTAGATGCCGACCGCCAGCACCGCCAGCCCGGAGATGCCGGCACTCCAGCCCATCAGGGTGCCGCGTTTGCCCTTGGAAACCGTCTTGCCCAGCACGTCCTTGGCCGAGACCGAGCACAGCCCCCGCGCCAGCGAGAAGATGATCAGCAGACCCAGGATTGCCCAGCCGGCCGTGCTGCCGGAGAGATTCCCCGTCGCCACCGCCATCAACGCCAGGGCAACACCAGAGAGTCCCGCCCCCAGCAACCAGACACTCTTGCGAATCGCCATGCGTCGGATGATAGCCGCCACCACCAGCTGCGGCAGCAGCACCCCCGCCTCGCGGATCGGTACCAGAAAACCGGTAAACGCCGCCGGCGCGCCGACACTGGCCAGCAACCAGGGCAGGATCAATCTGGCACTGGCAATTTCATCCGCAATCTTTCCCAGCAGATTGGCAAACAGGTAAGCGAAAAAATTACGCGGCTGATCGCTGCACGCGGACTCGGGAATATCCTTGCAGACACGGGCATCTTCATCCCCGGTGATCAAATCATGCAGGCTGGTGGTCAGATCCTTGTTAGCTTGAGACATAAGATTGCTTTTGTATGTTGATGAACCAGGTTGTTGTTCGGTTTGTTACGAATCAGTGCATGCTTAATTAATTAATCAGGTATGCATGCGATGTGTTTGCCAGTGTCTTATGGCTCTGTCATGCAGCAATAAACAGGATATTCAAAGGGGCTTATGCAAACAACTACACATAGATATTGATCGATATTTTTATAGAAATTAACAATCCAAAAGACTCTTCCTAATCCCCCACCACCACGGTACTCTCAGTTTACCCAAGCATAACACTCGGGATTAACCCGACAGAATGCCGAACAATAAACAGGGTGACCTTGATACGCCATCAGGGATACGCCATCAGGCAGTTAACCCCGCGACCTACGCGGGAATCATATGAGGCAATGCTTATGCAGCTGGATAACTACTTTATCAAATTGACCTGCCTGGCCCTGTTTAACAAGGTGGAAAACCTCGTCCAGCAAAGCCTGCGCGGAGACTGGATTGTCCGTGTTCAGTATGGGGTGCCCTCCACCGACAACACGCTTGGCTGGCAGCAATGGGAAAGCCCGTTCTTTGCCCTGCAGGATGCGAAGTCCCTTAATGAGGCCATCCTCGCGTGTCGCCTGAATTACCCGCTAAACCCGGTAAGACTGTATGCTGAAAAGGTCCGTCCCGAATCCCATTTTATATACTGGATCCATACCCCCTCCCAACAGACACCCCCGCCTGCCGAGCCCCTGCCGGAACCGCGCTACACACAAACTCCGGTGATCGCCAGCTATCAACAGGCCCGGGCCTCCTGAATTCGCAGGACCAGCTGACCGATAACGTACACTGATGGCTTGATCGAAAAAAAAGCGCCTCAGGCGCTTTTTTTCTTGCCAGAGCCGGCTTTTTTGGGAGCAGAATCAGCGTCTTTGTCATCCAGATACTGTTCCAGTGCGGGCCAGATATTTCGCATGCGCTCGCGCATCTGTGTCTCCAGTCCCCGGGCAAAATCAACAAAGGCTTTGGAAACCAGGGACAGTTCCTTGGCCTTGGGATAAACCAGGTACCATTGACGCATGATGGGAAAACCTTCCACATCCAGAATGGCAACCGGTCCCTCGGTTCCTTCAAGCGTCAGGGTATGTAACGACAACACCGACAGCCCCAGCCCACCCACGATGGCGTGCTTGATTGCCTCGTTACTGCCCAGCTCCATTTTGACATTCGGCCGGAGTTTGTGTTCTTCGAACTTGCGTAACATGGCATCGCGAATGCCCGAGCCCGGCTCACGCAGGATAAACGGCTCCTCGAGCACCCGCTCAAGGGGAATGTTCTTTTCACCGACCAGCGGATGATTGCGCGGCGCCATAACCACCAGGGGATTGGGCGCAATGGGAAAGGCCACCATCTCCATCTCGTCGGACGGCGCCTGTCCCATGATATAAAGATCATCCTCGTTAGCGCGCATGCGTTCGATGATCCGGTCCCGGTTGGTGACTTTCAGCGCCACATCGATGCCGGGATAAAGGACGCTGAATTCACCCAGGACTTCCGGAGCAAAATACTTGGCCGTGGTAATCGCGCCCAGGCGCAGGCGGCCACGGCGCATGCCCTTGAGATCGGAAATTTTCATTTCCAGGTTCGCCATCACCTGGAAAATGCCCCGGCAGGCCTCGTACAGCTCCAGGCCGGCCTCGGTGGGCTCGACATTGCGCCCGACGTGCTCGAACAATGGCAGGCCGATCACCTCGGTCAGTTTCTTGATCTGCATGGAAACCGTGGGCTGGGTCAAAAACAGCTCTTCCGCCGCACGGGTGAAACTGCCCAGACGCACAATCGTTTCAAAGACTTGCAACTGACGCAAGGTGGCATGGCGGATCAGGAAATCCGGCATGGCGCCCGGTGGCGTGTAGGTATAATCGGAGGAATTGGCCATTTCTCCGTTTTTATATCGCGCTCGCTTGGACTTGTCTACACGTCGTGGCATATTTCACCTCACAAAAGATGGTTCGATACGCCACGGTAGGGGGTTCTGCCGTCACGCTCGGGGAAATCCACCACACTCTGATCAAAGCGTTCTTCGAGCGCCTCCAGCGCAGACTGCTTGTCAGCGAAAAAGGCATCCTCGCCCAGCTCATCGACCAGGCCACTGCTTTCCATCACCTGCATGACCTGGTGCTTGAGTCCGCTGAACATCAGTTGCACATCGGTATCCTTCAGGCGCCGGGCGATCTCGCGGACCTTTTCCTCCCCGGAGGCATCGATTTCGTTGATACTGCTGCCAATTACCAGAATGGCCCTGGCCCTGGGAAATTCACTCAGGGCTTCGAGAATCATGTCCTCGAAATACGCCACGTTGATGAAAGTCAACGAACCATCGAACCGCACCGGCACAAAATATTCACTCATTGGGGCAAGCTTGTGGGCCTCAATACCTCCCAGCGTACCGTCTTCCTTGCGACTGACGATCTCGGCCCGGGGACGCATGATGCGGATCAGGTAATGCAATACGGTCAACGCAATACCGAGCAGAATGCCGTTGGCAATCGCCGGGGCCATCAACAGTGTGGCCACAAAGGTAATCACACCGATGGAGGCGCTGATACGATCCACACGCCAGGCCTGCAACAGGGGCTTGATCCGAATCAGGCTGAATACCGCCATCATCACGATGACCGCCAGCACCGCCTGGGGCAGGTGATACAGGTACGACGTGAAAAACAACAGCACCAGTACCACCGCGATCGCACTGATGATCGCAAACATACCGGTTCGGGCCCCGGTTCGGGCCGCCACCGCCGAGCGTGAGAACGACCCGCTCACCGTATAGGAACTGAAAAAACTGCCGGCAATATTGGCCAGCCCCTGGCCGACCAGCTCCTTGCTGGTATCCACCCGCTCACCAGTCGTGCTGGCAATCGCCTTGGAAATCGAGGTCGCTTCCATAAACCCGATCAGCGCCATCACCAGTGCTGCCGGCAACAGGGTGAGAATCAGATCCCACCTGAGAGTCGGCACGTTGAACTCGGGCAATCCTTCGGGAATCGTCCCGACCACGGCACCACCGGAGGAGAGCACCACCTGATCGTCCTCGATGCCGTTAAAGCGCCAGTTCTCGCCGTCACCTGTCACTCCCGCTGGCATCGCATCCTGCGGATAAAACTGTGCCTGCCCGTTTTCTGTCGTGGTTCCGTGCAGAACCATTTTATGCAGATCAACACGACGCAGCGTGTTTTCCTTCTTGAGTGTTTTCAGTTCATGTTCGCGAACCGACACGTTGGCACGTAATGCTGCAGCCTGTTCGATGTTCTCAATCCCACCCTGCTTCTCCAGCTTGTTGGCCTGTTGATTCAGCGTGGCGATTTCATCGGTCAGTGATTCTATCCGTCGTTCTGCTTCAGCATAGGCATTGATCGCTGTGACGGTTTGTGAATCCCGGATCTGACTGGTATTAACGGTGGTTTTGTTTTCATAGGAGACCAGTGCGCTGACCAGGGTGGTTACCACCACGGCAATCAGAACACCCGGCAGCGCGGGGAGTTTCTTTTTCAACCCGTAAATGAGTAAAAAGGCGCCCACCGCGAACAACAGTGTTGCCACATGCAGTGACGGCAGTTGCAGTACGACCCGCGACAGATCGGCCAGGTAGGATTCGGTACGCGGGAACGGCACACCGATGACCTTGCTCAATTGCGACAAGCCGATAATCAGTGCGGCGGCATTGGTGAAACCGATGATCACCGGGCTTGAAAGCAGATTGACGATCGCGCCAAGACGAAACAGCCCCAGCGCCAGGCGCAGGATGCCGACCATTAATGCGAGCATGACTGACAGCTGGATGAAATCCGCACTGCCCGGACTGGCCAGGGGAATCAGTGCCGCCGCCGACATCAACGACAACATGGCCACCGGCCCGGTATGCAACTGGCTGGACGAACCCCAGAGCGAGGCCACGATCACCGGAACAAACGAGGCATACAGTCCGTATACCACCGGCAGTCCGGCCAGCTGGGCGTAAGCCATGCTCTGCGGTACCAGTACCAGTGCCACGGTAACACCCGCAATCAGATCGGCACGTATTACCTCGCGGCCCATGGGGAACCAGCGCAGGAACGGGAACAACGTATACAACCAGGCCTGCATAATTACACTACTCCATTGACTCGGAATATTTTTCGGGACTCAGAACCGACACATCGGAAACGTAGACTGTCAGGTGATAGCCCTTTTTGATTAACAGTTCGAGGTCATCCAGCAACCCAGTCAGTCGCTCGGGCGGCATGATGACATGCAGCTTGATATTGGTATCAATATCCAGCATACCGGATTGCTCACCACTGGAGCCGGCACCCCGGGCACGAACGATCGTGTAACCGCTGGCCCCGCGGTTGCGTATGCGGGCAACAAGGTGATCTTCCAGCACATCGCTGGTAATGACCGTGACCAGTTTTTCCGGAAAAAGCCTGTGCATGTTTGCGATCTCCTCGGTTAGCCCACGAGTCGCTCTGCCAGAGCATGATAGAGCGGAATACCGATAATCACGTTAAACGGAAACGTGATCCCCAGTGACAATGTCAGGTAGAACGAGGGGTTGGCCTCGGGAACCGCCAGACGCATCGCCGGCGGTACCGCAATATAAGAAGCACTGGCACCCAGCACACCCACGAGCAACGTTCCACCTACACCCATCTCGAGTACCAGGCCGCCGACAACCAGCCCGATTGCCCCGCCGATCAGCGGCATCACAATACCGAACACCAGCAACACGGCACCGACCTTGCGGAATTCGCGAATGCGGCGTGCCGCTTCCATGCCCATCTCGAACAGAAACAAGCACAGTACACCCATGAAGATGTCATCAATAAACGGTGACAATTTCTCCATGCTGGCAGGGGCGGCGATCGCGCCGATGACCATCGAGCCAATCAACAGAACCACACTGCCATTGGTGAATGCTTCGTGCAGCAAACCACTCAACTGCCCGTTAGCCATGCCACCCTGCTGCAATACCGCCGTGCCACCACTGTTACCGGTTACCGCCAGGCGGTGTCTCGACCACGAGGCCAGCAACAGGCCGACAATAATGGCGGGCGACTCCATTACCGCCAGCATGATGACTGGATAACTCTCGTAGCTGATATTCAGGTTATCCAGATAGGCAATCGCGGTCAGAAAAGTCCCGGCACTGACCGAACCGTAATGCGCGGCAATCGCCGCGGAATTCATGTGATCCACCTTGCGGGTCATGAGCAGCAACCCATAACCAATCAAAGGCAGTGTAAAACCGAGGATAATGGCCCAGAGCACCGAGTTGAAGGCCGTTGACAACTCGGCTTTCCCCAGTGCATAGCCTCCGTGTAACCCGATTGCCATCAACAGATAGATGGATAACACCTTCGCCAGATCGGGCGGAACGCGCAGATCGGATTTTATTGCCCGTGCAATGAACCCCAGCGCGAAGAACAGCACAGCAGGAATGAGCAGATTACTGAGAGCTGACATCGCATTGACCCTCTTTGTTTGTCCTTCATTCCAAGTATGTGCCGTTCTTAACTCATAAAACTAATCGATAATGCACCGACGACTGATTGACTGTAGTCGATGTATAAATCAGTCCGGCCAGACACGACGACGTGCGGATTGATAACCATCTGTCGTGCTATCAGACGCAGTTTTTTTCTCGCTGCGTTTTGCCGCGGGCTTTGAACCGGTCGAGCTTGTCGATTTTTTCGGTGCCGGAGTTTCCGTCTTTTTCGGTTCCTGCTCGGCGGCAGGCTCATTTTCTTCTGCTGTGCCGGATTTTGTTTTGCGCATCGAATCAACGAGCTTCTGCCGTGTTTTGTCACTCTGACTCATGACGGTACTACCTCCTGGATCAATTGATTGAGTTCAGTTGCTGCATCGCTACCCCGGCGCCCCATGTCATAGATGCTCTTACCTTCCAGCACACTGCTGCGGTATATCGCACGTCGACGTATCGGCGTTTCCGCCACGGGAATATCGATTTCCGCCACGGCTTCGCGAACCAGGCGAGAAAGCATGGTGCGTGGCTCCAGTTGATTGATGATCAGCCAGGCAGACAGGTGCGGATTAACTGTGCGTGCCTGCTCGATAGCCTGTTCAATATGGACCGTTGCCCATAAATCCATCGGTGATGGCTGAACCGGTATCAGGGTGACATCACACGCCTTCAGCGCTGCATGGGTTTGAGACGCCTGAACCGACGGGGGACAATCGACGATCACATAGCGATACTCTCGCTGCATGGCAGCGGCATGTTCGCCCAGTGCCTCATCGGCCTCATGAACAGCCAGCTTCCCATCACCGATGGCACGCCATTGCAGGGATGAACCCTGGGGGTCGGCATCCAGAAGTACCGTATCGGCACGCTCTGCGAGAGCGGAGGCAAGATTAATCGACAATGTTGTCTTGCCAGCGCCACCCTTGTTGCCAACCAGAGCGATGACGGGCATGGGCCGGCTCCTAGCCCTGTGCCTGTGATTCGATCAAGGCATCATATTCATCAGCCAGACGCCGTTGCTGTTCGCCAAGCTCGTTACTGTCTTCATCGGCATGGATGGTCACATTGACATAATCGCGACCGAAACCCATGTCGGGATATAAACCTTCACGCTCGGAGACATCCGCAGCGCGATCGAGAAAATCTCGCAGGCTCTGGTAATCGGCGAATTCATAGCGCCGCTCCAGGCGAGCGGGACGGTTGCGTTCCTGCCATTGTTGACTCATGGTTCGCCTCCGTTAAAAAGTGGCGCGTGTCTTGTCGACCTTCACGCCGGGTTGTTCAAGTTCTTTCAGCCATTTCGCCAGTTCGGCGGCATGACCCTGCTCCTCAGCGAGGAGTTCTTCGAAAAACAGCCGGTTGTCATGATCCCCGCTGCGGGCACAATGCTGTGTCGCCTCGGTATACAACCGGATCAGTTCATTTTCGAATGCATGGTTGTGCTGCAACAATTCCTGCAGGCTGCGGCCAAGTTTGGGCGGACGCAGTTGCGAGGCATTAGGTGCCACGCCGAGGGCGAGCATGCGGCCGATAATCCGGTCCGCATGCGCCATTTCCTCACTGGCCTCATTGCTGAAACGCTTGGATACCTCGTTCAGCCCCCAGGCAGCGACAAGTCGTGCCTGGGTGCTGTACAGCTGGACCGCCGAGAGTTCGAGACTCAGGGCCCGGCCGAGGTAACCCAATACGCGTTGATCAGCGTTGGCATACAGCATGACGACGGATCAGTCAGCGTCAACCAATCATTCAACTACGCTTTGCGCCGTTACCGGCATCGCCGAGCACGGGCTCAACTTCGCGATGCGGACGGGCAATGATATGAGCAGCCACCAGGCCATCGCCTACGCGCTCACAGGCATCCGCACCCGCACGTACGGCTGCATTCACCGCACCGGTTTCGCCACGCACGAGGACAGTGACATAACCGCCGCCGACAAATTCCCGCCCGAGCAGGCGAACTTCTGCCGCTTTGGTCATGGCATCTGCTGCCTCGATGGCGGGCACCAGTCCACGCGTTTCAATCATGCCCAGTGCTATGCCGTAGTTTTCATTGGCCATGGTGTGTTACTCCTCAAGTCAGTTGAATATAAAGCCTGTCTGTTAGGCTGCAGCCTTGCTGCTGCCACCTGTCGGCAGAACCGGCTCAACTTCGCGGTGCGGACGGGCAATGATGTGTGCTGCAACCAGACCGTCGCCTACGCGTTCGCAAGCATCGGCACCGGCACGAACAGCTGCGTTAACCGCACCAGTTTCGCCGCGAACCAGAACAGTGACATAACCGCCACCAACGAATTCACGTCCGATCAGACGTACTTCCGCCGCCTTGGTCATAGCATCTGCTGCTTCGATGGCGGGAACCAGCCCGCGTGTCTCGATCATGCCGAGTGCAATGCCGTAGTTTTCGTTTGCCATCTTTCTATCTCCTACTCTATTGACATGGTTGTTGAACTGTAAAAATCGCTACAACGCCTGTTCCGTTGTCTCGCCCTTCCCGGTTGACCGAGTCTCGTCAGCCCCCCAGAAATCGATGATGCCGCCAATGGTCAGATCGGTCAGTATTTCAAAATCACCTGCGGCATAACGTGCGGCCGAACCACTCACTGTAAACACCCAGTTGCCCTGGCGTGCGCCGACCGGGTCCACCGCCACATGGCGCTTCCCCTGTTCGTCGCGCAACACTCGCAAACTGCTGTGCTTGAGCCCGTCGATCCGACGGGTACAAACCAGCGGTGCTTCGACCTGCAAAATATCCACTACGCGCTCTCTCCCTCGGGCGGCCAGTGGTCGATAATCCCGACAATCGTCAGGTCACTCGGGTATTCCTTGCTGCCCGCCGCTTCCCGTGCCGCGGAACTGCCTACACAAATCACCCAGTCACCGGGAATACATCCCACGGCATCCACGGCAACCAGCATTGAACTGCCGTCACGTACGACCTGCATGTGCCGGTGTTCCAGACCGGGGATACGGTTGGTGGCAACCAGTGGCCGTTCAACCTGGCAGATCTTCATTAGTGAGCCTCCTCAGTAACTTCATCCTTTACCGATGTCCCGATCACCTCGATTCGGGCACCGGCGTGACAATCACGCACAACCTGCAGGCTGTGCAGCAATCCGTTTGCAGCCAGTTCGTTATAACGATCGTTCAGAGCCGCAACGACCCGTCGGCAATGTTCGATTGCCCGTTCGCGTGCGCCCGGCACCTGGCCGTGATAGTCAAAACGCACCACTATCGGAACCGGCAGCTCATGGGAGACATTCAGCTTGCTGAATATCTTGATACCCACATCCAGGTCGGCAGCAGCTTCTTCCACGGTTTGCATATACGCAAAGTAGGTCAGGTTGCGTAACTGCACTTCCTCAAAACCGATACCTGCACCGATAAACCGTTCGGCATGGCCGATATCCTGGTAACGCCCGTTGTGATACTGGCGCACATACTCGATCTGCGAGAAGTTGTTGGTCAGCAAATGGCTCATCAACTTCTGCATACCGTCGCTCATCTCACCGCCGGCCTGACTTACCTGTTCGGCAACATATTGACCGGCCTGGCTGGCATTCATCGACAATGTCGCGTCGTACAGATCGCCGGCATCGAGATAGCGCTTCAAATCAATTTCACCGTGGCGGTCCGGCATATGGATGCGAATGGCATCGTTGTCCGTATCCAGCCCGATCAGCATCAGGTCGATCGAGGCGCCACAGCAGAAACTGTTTTCCACGGCTGTCTGAAACGCCTTCAGCCGTTCCAGCCCGCCCTGCGCGGCGCGCCCGGCATCGGAACCGTGGGCCGCGCAACCTTCGTGCTCGGGATCCCCCGAACTGAAGTGATAGACCACCGCCTTCAGATAGCGGGTCGGCATGTCGGACGTCGTCGGCTTGCCTTCACGAAACCGTTGCAACTCGGTTTCGGTCCACTTCTCGATGCTGTCTTCGATATCAAACATGGCGCCGGCATAGGATTTGCGGCGCACAGCTTTATGCGGCAGACGCAATACATAACTGATCACGTGTGCCAGGCGACCATCCGCACACGGTGAAATGTCCAGTGTGTGAAAGCCGCAGTCGATTAAAAAAGTCTGGAACTCCGTTTCCAGACGACTTAGGAGACCGTTTGCAAAAAAGTCATCACAAAATCGTTGGTACGTCTGGAACACACACCAGGCAAACAGCCGGCGCATATCCAGTTGTGTCACCCACGCATCGGCCAGGATATCCGCGGGCAATTCAAACCCGAGCTGTTCCCTGGCCAGCGCCTGGGCGCGTCGTTCAAAGTCGGCCTCGTGTTGCAGACCGGAAATCTGTTTCAGGGTCGGCACGATCGCATCAAACGCCGACTTGGTCCGCTGCTCGTAATCAAACAGCTGGGCATTGTCCGTGGCATTGCTCAGCGAATGCCGGCCGGACTGCACCGGGGCGAGGTTCGCGCGCGCATTGCCCTGCGTTGCCGGCTTGTTACCGGCAACACCCCGGGCACCGGGACGACCCACCGGTGCGGTAGGCACCAGGCCGATCGAGCGGGTTTGTTTGCGACGTGAACTCAACATGATCGTTCTCTACCGGGTGATTAACCCCGGGCACCTCCGGAATAGGTAATCAATGAACCTTTCTCCGTATTGCCACTGCCGCCGGTTACCGGGCTGACAGGCTCGGGAACATCTTCGTTACGTTTCATTTCCGGCTTCATCTGCATGGCACCGGTCGCACGCCCGCCCTGACGGGTCGGGTTGCGCTTGGTCGCGGTCATACCTTCGGTACCGGTGACGCGATCGCCACGGTCCCAGTCATCACCGGTGATCTTCAGACCGGCCTGGATCCCTTCACCGCTGATGCGTGACTTGACCCGGCCCTGAACCTGCTGGGCGGTTTCCGGCATCGGCGCGGCCATCGGCTGCGCCTGGTTGCCTTTGCCAAACCGGGCTTCTTCGGTTCCGGTCACCTTGCCGCCGGCCATGCCGAACGGACCGGTAATCCTGCCCTGTTCATAGCGGTTGCCGGTAATATCAAAATGCGCGTCGCCCTGACTGGCATGCACCGGACTCTGCACGCTGAACTTGCCCCACGGGGTGTCGCCCAGCTGTTGCGGAAAATCGGGACTGCCCGGTTCGGCCGGCACAGAGGGGCAGGCTTCGGCGAACTGATCCGCCCCGACATACGGCGTACCACTCAGCGGTTCACAGGCACCCTTGCCGGCGCCGGTCAGATGGCCGTTGAGCCCTGGCTGAATCCCGGTCATCACGGAACCCGGGGTACTGCGCTGCTGACGATAGCGGGCGCTTGCCAGGGAAGTTTCTTCCGGCTTGCAGTACTGGCTGTATTGTTCCAGCCCGGCATACGGGGTACCGGTCACTGACTTGCAGGTGCCCGGTTCATCCCCGGTCATGCGGGTGGAGCGACCGGTCAGGGTGCCGGATACCGAACGGCCCCTGAAGGTCTGGGTATGACCGACTTTTTGATCCTGGGGTTTGGGCGCCTTGCCACAAAACCCCTGGTACTGTTCCTGGCCGACATAATCGTCACCGGTCACCATCTTGCAGGTGCCGGGCTCATCGCCGGTCACCCGTTCCGAGCGACCGACCTGGGTCCCGGTCATGCTGCCGCCACGCAGGGTCTGGCTGGTGCCGACTTTCATCGGTGAGTTGCCATTGCCCTTTTGCATGTACTGGCTGCCGCTCAGCTCGCGTCCGGCACCGCGTTCATTACCGGTTACTCGCGATGAGCGTCCCACGTTGGTGCCACTGACACTCTGCCCCTGGCGGGTTTGCGACGTGGTGATCTTGCCTGGCGCACCACCGCTCGAGGTACTGCAAAACGCCTCGGTCTGATCGGCACCGATATATTCCACGCCGGTCACGTTCTTGCAGGTGCCGGGCTCATTGCCGGTCACCCGTGAACTGCGACCCACGATACTGCCGGTCAGGGTCTGGCCGTGGCCGGTCTGGCTCTGGCCCACTTTCCAGGGTGCAT
>JAXHTI010000075.1:9105-12315 GCA_034190045.1 Pseudomonadota bacterium | reverse complement strand
GCCCAGGAGCGGGCCCGGCTGGAAAAAGCCCGGGCCGAAGCCCGGGCCAAAGCCAAAGCCGCTAACAAACCCGCGCCGACTGAAAGCCAGCCCGAGCAGGCCAAGAGCGACGACGAACAATTCAAGTCGGATCCCTGCAAGGGACCGGCCGCCCGGGTAATGTCAATCTGTAAATAAGTTGTACGCATAGCAGGCAGAAGACAATGACAAATTATTTATTCAAGGTTCTGGTTCTGATTACTGCATTTGCCGGTGCCGGTTTTTCCGCGCCGCTGATGGCCGATGCCGGCCAGTTCAAACTGGATATGATTCTTGCCGAGCGGGGCGATGCCGATGCCCAGTATTACGTGGCCAATGCCTATGAAGAAGGTCGCGGCACAGAGGAAGATATGGGCAAGGCATTCGAGTGGTATCGCAAGGCCGCGGCACAGCAGCACGGTGCCGCCCAGTATAAACTCGGTGTGATGTACGAAAACGGCATGGGCGTGGAAGAGGACCTGAAGCAGGCCATGGAATGGTACAAGCAGGCCGCGGAAAACGGCAGCACCCTGGCCAAGGAACGCCTGAACAAGGCGGCCTTTGCCCGCAGCGAGGCGGTCATGAAGCGTCGGATTGCCGCCATGAAAGAAGAGCAGCGCCAGCGTGAACAGGCTGAAAAGCAACGCCGGGCCGAAGAGCAAAAACGCAAACAGGCGGCTGCGGCGGCCCGTGCCCGGGAAGCCGCGTTGCGTGAACAGCAGGCCAAAGCCCGGGCAGCCCAGCAAAAACGGGCGGCCGCTTCCAGCAAGCCGGCAACCACCCGCCGCGTCAATATCCCTGACCTGGCTGAACTGGTGTTAAACAACAAGTGGCAAATGAAGACCCAGCCGGCTGATTTTTTGCCGTCGGCCAGTACCCATTGTCTGAGTGCCTCGGACACGGAGGTCGTCTGTTTTTCTTCTGAAAAACAGCGGGTCATCAATGGCATGCGCGTCACCTATACCACCAAGGCGACACTGACCGATTTCAATACCGATGGCAGTTTCCAGGTCAGGTACAACTACAATGCGGTCAAGCTGGATCAGGCCGGTTCACGCGGCATGCAGGCGGATCCGCGCGGTCTGAAACTGGAGCAGGGCTGGCAGGAACCGCAGTTGACGGCCAGTTGCCAGACTTCGGATCGGACCAATCTCTATTGCCGCCGGGGCAATATCAAGCTGCATTATCAGCGCTGACAGGTTACTCCCTTTACGGGTCGTAATCCCTTTTTGTATTTGAATCCGGGTGCAAGTTTGCCAGCTCCGATGGCAAACTCTGCATCCCGGCTGCCTTTCATTGTTGTAAGCCTTCTGTGATCCATTCTTTCATCGATTGCCGCATCATCCGCGGTTTCAGGAGATGTTACGCTGCGTGACGCGTTGTAATGTGTCCTGCCAGTTCGAATTGGGTTGTTCAGCGGCGAGCAGCTGGCAGTCACCCACTTCATTTTCATACCAGCCCCGATCATGCCGATGGGGTTCGGCACTGTAGCCCCACCAGTTACCATTGGCATCCTGGGCGATCCAGTTGACCCAGTCGGGGATCGAAAAATTCTCTGCAGACATAAAAACGTGATGAGGTTGACGGACACGGCTTTCGGAGTTGGCTAGTTTAATTGGACGAAGGATATCGGACAAGACAACTCAACACAGGGAGGTGGCCATGAAACGTTTTCGCCCCGACTTCAACAAGAAATCCCGGCTGACCCGTACGCCACAGGTGACAGGCGGCGATTCGAACTCCGCCTCACTGGCAGAGATTCATGATCTCGAAACCCGCCTGCCGGCACTGTTGCAGGTGCAAAATGATTTTTATCCCTGCTTCGACTGGACTTTTCCGCCACCCATTCTGCCACCGGCTTCACAACCGGGATCAGTGGCCCAGCTGCTCTCCGAACCGGCCATTATTCCGGGGCGTTACAGCCTTTATTTACATACTCCGTTTTGCAAGACCCTGTGCAATTTTTGTTATTACACCGTTTTCCCCGGCAAGGGAATAGAGCAATCGGCCCGGTATGTTGATTATCTGTTGCGCGAGATGCAGTTGTATGCCCCGCATATGGAAGGGCAGACCTGTGAATCGGTTTATCTGGGCGGGGGGACACCGACCTACCTGGATGATTATCTGTTAATCCGGCTTATCGAGGGCATTCGACAACATTTTGATCTTGCGCCGGAGGCGGAGATCAGCATCGAGGCGGCACCGGGGACCTTGCCACCGGCCAAGGTGGATCTGCTCCGGTCACTGGGCGTCAATCGCCTGAGTTATGGTATCCAGACCCTGGATGAAACGCTGCTGGCCGGGATGAATCGCTATTACTCGGTCAGTGAGGCAATCGAAGAGCTGGCCTATGCGAGGCGGGTTATCGGCAACGTCAATGTCGATACCATGTACGGTTTCGATGGCGAATCGGACACAGCCCTGCGCAACACGTTGGAAACCTTTGTTGAACTGGATATTCCCAGCCTGTCTATCTATGCGCTGGATCGCCAGCGTTGCCAGACACATGCCGGCGAAGGTCCACCCGAAGACGAGCATTATCAACGCAAGATTGAACTGTTTTCGCAGGCCAGCGATTACCTGGGCATTCAGGGTTATCATGCGGTATTGCAGAATATTTTTGTCAGGCCGGAGACGGCATCCTATAAGCATCAGTTGCGTCGCTGGGATAATCTGACCTTGCTGGCTCTGGGTATCTCTTCCCAGGGTTATGCACCGCGTAAACCCTATCAAAATGCCATGACGCTCAAATCCTATTATCAGCTGCTGGATGAAGGCAAGCCGCCGATTGTCAGCGTTGACGTGTTATCGCCGGAGATGGAAATGGCTCGTGAGATTACCAGTAAACTGCGCTTTACCGAAATCTCGCTGCAGGCGGTACGGCAAAAATACGGTGTGAATCTGGAGGAGGTGTTCGGGGAACTCGTTCGGGTATTGAAACAGCTGGGCTATCTGGCGCAGGAGGGGGATGTACTGAGGATGACCTCGCAGGCCAGTTACTATAATAATATTATTCCCATGCTGTTTGCTCCCGATGCGTTCAAATCCCGCCTGCTGGATCTGCCCGCGGAATATCTCGAGCAGTTTCCGCTGCCGCGTATTCTGACGCAACTGGGCAAGACCCAGAGCCAGCCCATCGAGGTGACAGGTCCGGAGCCGGCCAGCCGGCCCCGACGCGAGCGTCGCCAGCGC
>JAXHTI010000075.1:2274-9005 GCA_034190045.1 Pseudomonadota bacterium | reverse complement strand
TGGCAATACATGGTGACCAGCCCGCGACCGTGATCGATGAAGACGGTGTTCCCGGTAAAAAAGTAATCGCCCGTGCGGATCACGGTTCCGCTGGCCGGAGCAAGTATGGGCGTGCCGACCGGGGCGGCGATATCCAGGCCGGTATGGCGGCGAATACGATCCTGATTGTTGTATATGCGCTTGAGACCGAAGGGGCTGCTGAAGCGGCCTTCGACCGGGGTAATGAACGCCGCGTCAACATGCTCCCGTTCGCTCCAGCTATGGATGGCGGCAACGATCTGTTTCTTTTCCCGATAATGGCGTTCGATGTCTTTTTTGGTGGGCGAGACCATGCGCTGGTTGGTGATCGTGATATGCGTGGTCTCGTAGTCCTTGTCAACTACACGAAATTCCTGGTTGAATTCGCGCTGACCGTTATCCACTTTAAGGCGGTGAATACCGGCTTTGGCGGAGAGGGGAATTCCCACCACGGCTTCCCAGCGCTGATTATTGGCCCGCACCATGACCTGTTTTTTGAGGTACGTGACCGCCGGTTTCGGCTCTCCCAGATTGCCCAGTGGCACGACAGCCACGCCGCCGGGAATCGCCTGGTGGCGGGGAAACATGGCAGCGCTAACACTGGTGGTATACAACAGAACAGCAACAACGAGGGCAAACAGGCCCGGACTAGCTTTTTTCATCTTCGATCCCATCGACAACAGCGGTAAAACGACCCCGGTGCAGCCGGCCACGGATCCGGCCTTGCAACGTGATCTGGTTAACATCGGTAATCACTTTATCTTCGGCTTCTGTGGTGACAATAGCATATCCACGACTCAGGGTGGCAAGCGGACTGACGGTTTCCAGTGAGCGCGCCAGATACTGCAGGTTCTGGTTCGCGTCCTGTAACTGGCGGCGCATGGCGTGCTGCAGGCGGGTAGTGAGTTGCCGGCACTGGGCGTCGTGACGTTGCAGGGCATGGCGAGGATTGTGCTGTTGTAACCGTTCGCGCAGGGTATTGAGTTGCGACTGACGTTGTTGCAACTGATAACGCAGGGCCCGGGTGCGACGAATCTCCAGCTCGTCCAGTCGCTGGGCCACCGACTGCAGATAGCGCCGGGGATGGGGCAGGCGCCGGGCGAGCCAGTCCAGCCGTTGTTCCCGGTGGCGCAGTTGCTGCTGCATCTGCCGGGTCAGGCGTTGGGCCAGCTGGGCGAAGCTCTGCTGCCATTCGTACTGACTGGGACTGACCAGTTCCGCCGCGGCCGTGGGTGTCGGCGCACGGACATCGGCGGCGAAGTCGGCAATGGTGATATCCACCTCATGGCCGACGCCGCTGACCACCGGTATCGGGCAGTCGTAGATTGCGCGGGCCACGGCTTCTTCGTTGAAGGGCCACAAATCCTCCAGCGAGCCACCGCCGCGGGCCAGGATCAGGACATCACACTCGGCGCGGCGGGCGGCGCTGCGCAGGGCGGCGACAATGGCCGGGGCGGCGTTCTCCCCCTGGACCGGTACCGGGTAGATCACCACCGGCAGGCCGGGAAAACGCCGCCGCAGGGTGGTGACAATATCGCGCACGGCTGCCCCGCTGGGGGAGGTAATGACCCCGATGCGCTGTGGAAAGCGGGGCAGGGGCTGTTTGTGTTCGGCGGCAAACAGCCCGGCGGCTTCGAGTTTGACTTTGAGCTCGTCAAACGCCCGGCGCAGCGCGCCGTCGCCGGCCTCTTCCATGTGCTCGACGATCAGCTGATAGTCGCCGCGCGCCTCGTACAGGCTGACCCGGGCGCGGACCATCACCTGCAGGCCGTTTTCCGGGCGAAATTTGAGCAGCAGGTTGCGGTTGCGGAACATGGCGCAGCGCACCTGGGCGGCCTCGTCCTTGAGCGAAAAATAGAGATGGCCGGAGGCCGGCCGGGCCAGGTTGGAGAGCTCACCCTCCAGCCAGATGGCCGGGAAGCCGGTTTCCAGCAGGGTACGAATCTCGCGATTGAGTCGCGAGACGCTGTAGATATCGCGTTGCGGGGTGGTCAGTTCAGCCATAGCAGGAGCATACCGCACCGGAGGAGCTTGTGGCAGACAATAAAAAAGGCCGGGCGAACCCGGCCTTTTTTACACAGCCTGAGCCGTGCTTCAGAAGCGCGGACCGGCGCCTTCTTCTTCAGCCTGCTGGACCTGGGCTATTTCGCTCTGCTTGCGAGCTTCGTTGGCCAGGCTGACAGCCTTGTCATAGTTGCCTTCTTTGGCGGCTTTTTCGGCAGCCTTGATCATCTTGCCGGTATCGCGCCAGGCGTAATTGATGCTGGCCGCTTTTTTCAGTTCGGATTTGGCGGCACTGATGGCGCTGTTGGCTTCCTGCTGGGTCATGCTCGGACCGGTGGCACACGCGGCCAGAGACAGGGCTGCAGTCATCGCCAGAATTGCAATCTTCTTCATGGGCTCCTCCGATGGAATCACTTGTTTTGAGTTTATGGGGGTTTGTTATTAACCGGCCCTTTCGCGGACCTTGATTGTTATTAATGTTGGCCGGAGCGACATGTTGCCACCACGCCATACTTGAAAGCCATTATGCGGCGTCAGAATCGAGATGGCAACCGCTGATTTTTGCTAAAATCAGCTATCGGCCCGATTTACCGGTCCGGCAAAAGTCTTTATAATTCGGCGATTTACCTCAACCGGGACCCCAAAATGCTGCGAATTGCCCAAGAAGCTCTCACCTTTGATGATGTCCTGCTGCTGCCTTCCCACTCCGATGTTCTGCCCAAGGAGGTCTCCCTGGCGACCCGCCTGACGCGGGAGATCGAGCTGAATATTCCGCTGGTGGCGGCGGCCATGGACACCGTAACCGAGGCCCGGCTGGCCATCGCCATGGCCCAGGAAGGCGGTATCGGGATCGTCCACAAGAACATGGATTACCGGGCCCAGGCGGAAAATGTCCGGCTGGTGAAAAAGTTCGAGAGCGGGGTGATCAAGGACCCGACCACGGTCACGCCCGACACCACCATCCACGATGTACTGGCGCTGACCCGGGCACAGAATATTTCCGGGGTGCCGGTGGTCGCGGGCGGTGAGCTGGTGGGGATTGTCACCAGCCGGGATCTGCGCTTCGAGACCCATTACGAGCAGCCGGTGTCCAGCATCATGACGCCCAAAAACGAACTGGTGACGGTCAAGGAAGGCGCCGCCCGCGAGGAGATCCTCAATCTGCTGCACGAGCACCGGATCGAGAAGATCCTGGTGGTGAACAACGATTTCGAACTGCGCGGCCTGATTACCGTCAAGGATATTCAGAAAGCCAGCGAATACCCCAATGCCTGTAAGGACGAATACGGGCAGCTGCGGGTCGGGGCGGCCGTTGGCGTCGGCGCCGGGACCGAGGAGCGCGTCGAGGCCCTGGTCGAGGCCGGGGTGGATGTGATCGTGGTGGACACGGCTCACGGCCATTCCCAGGGCGTGCTGGATCGGGTCGCCTGGGTGAAAAAGCAGTTTCCCAAGGTCCAGGTGATTGGTGGCAACATTGCCACCGGCGCCGCGGCCCGGGCCCTGGTGGATGCCGGTGCCGACGGGGTCAAGGTCGGCATCGGTCCGGGTTCCATTTGCACCACCCGCATCGTGGCCGGGGTGGGTGTCCCGCAGATCACCGCGGTGGCCAACGTGGCCGAGGCGCTGGACGGTACCGGGGTGCCGTTGATCGCCGATGGCGGTATTCGCTATTCGGGGGATATTGCCAAGGCGCTGGTGGCCGGGTCCTACAGCGTGATGCTCGGCTCCATGTTCGCCGGGACCGAAGAATCACCGGGTGATGTGGAGCTGTTCCAGGGGCGTTCCTACAAATCCTACCGGGGTATGGGCTCCATCGGCGCCATGGGGGCCCGGCACGGCTCCTCGGATCGCTATTTCCAGGAAGGCGGCGAAGCCGACAAGCTCGTACCCGAAGGGATCGAGGGCCGGGTGCCGTTCAAGGGCCCGTTGAGTCCGGTCATCCACCAGCTGCTGGGCGGGATTCGTGCCAGCATGGGGTATACCGGTTGCCGCAGTATCGACGAGATGCGGACCCGTCCCGAATTCGTCCGCGTCACCGGGGCCGGGATGCGAGAAAGTCACGTCCACGACGTGCAGATCACCAAGGAATCGCCCAACTACCGGGTTTAAACCGATTCGCCATGGCAGGTGATGTTCCCTGCCATGGCGGTTACTCCGCAGAACATGCTCACTGGATATCGATATACAGCGACGACTGGTGCAGGGTCTTGTCGTTCAGGCGCAGTACCAGTCTGTAGCGACCGTCCTGCATTTCGTTAATCGGTAACAACAGATTGTCGAAATACTCCCCTTCCTGGCGCTCGAGCGTCAGGGTTTTATGCGCCATCGGGACCCGGCCGGTCGAATCCATCAGGTAGGTTTCAATCTGGTTCTGCTCAGCCGGCAAGTTTTCATATGCAAATCCGAAAAAGAGATTACGGATTGGCCGAAGAACGTCAGGTCGACTGATATCGAGGGATGCGATCTCGAGATCGCCATAGGTCAGTCCGCTGATTCGGGGCAAGGATTTCTCGATCGCACTGAACAGGGTTTCCCAGGAGCGGTTGATCGATTCGGTCTTGCCGAACCAGCCCTCCAGATCATTGAGCAGAGTCTCGGCCTGCTCGAAGCGTTTCTCACGGATTTCGAACTGCACCTTGAGCAACTTTTGTTGCTGGATTTTGAGCAGGCCCTGGCGAGCTTCAGAATTATCCGGCAGCAGCTCCAGGGCCTGTTGATAGTAATGAAAGGCACTGTCGTCTGCAGGTTGAAGCAGTTTACCTTCGTCGAAGGCCTTCCCGGCGCGGGAGTTCAACGCGCGGACCTGATCCCGGGTTGCTATCATCGCCTGTAATTCCTGCTGCAGCTTTGTCAGCTCGGGATCCCGGGGGCGAATATGCAGTCCCGAACCGACACTGGCCAGTGCAGTGTCAAACTCGCCACGGGTTTTGTGCTGGATAGCCTGGTTGTGGAAGTGGTCGACCAGACGCTTGATTCCCTGTCGGGCTTGAGGATGGTTGGGCACCTGTTCCAGTGCGGAACGATAGGCCGCCAGCGCATTGGCGCCATCGGGCGCAATCAGCGCCTGTTGCTCCACATATTGCCCGGCCTGCTCCAGGTAATCCTGCGCCTGTTCAGCGCGCGCAAGCCGCCGACGAAGCTGGGCAAAGCGCGGCGTGCTGCTCAGGCGGGGAAAACTCTGTTGCATGGCATCGACCAGTTGCCGGGCTCGTGGCACGTCATGGCGGTCGAACGCCCCTTGCAACTGTTCCTGGAACCATTGCTGCATCAATTGCAGGCCCTGACGTGCTTCGCTATCCGGCGGTTCATTCTGCAGGCGGGCGCGATAGGTTTGAGCCAGGATTCTCGCATTGGCGGGATCGGCTTCGAGCTGTTGATACAGATATTGCACGGGATCCACGCCCTGTTCGGGAGTCCTGCTCGAAGACGAGGTTGTCCGCGAAGCTGAACGATCTGCCTCTAGCGGGGTGTCGGCAACCGGCTCGCCGGTAAATGTGGCGAGCAGTTCATCGGCGTCAGGCAAATCGAGGTAATTCCAGAGACGGACAAATTCAGCCCGTTGCTGCCAGATACCGGCCAGTGCCCCGCCTAGCAGGACGATCAGCAGCAGAATTAGTGTCGCACCGGCACGCCGGCGACGGGGAGTGCGCTGGCGGGTCGTCGTGCCAGATGCCGGCGTTCGTGTTGATGAGATCGTCGGGGCGGCGTTGTCCGGCATAGGGGAGGAAGCGACAGCGTCGCTATCCGCCAGGGTAGCCGCATGCACATCGTGTTGAATCTGATCGGGAACCGGTCTTCGGGCATCGATCGCCCGGATAGCCTGGGGGGGAACGGCCTCCAGGGCCGCGCTCAATTCACTGGCTCTCTGGTAGCGATGCTCCGGGCTTTTCGACAGGCAGGTGTTGATGATGCCCTGGAAGATCTTCATCTGCGGAGGCAGGGCCGGGATAGGGGCGGACAGATGTTTGATGCCCACGGCAATGGCCGATTCAGCATCGTAGGGGATACGGCCGGATAACAGCAGATACAGGACCACGCCCAGACTGTAGATGTCCGAGCGGGGATCCACTCTCAGCCCCTTGGTCTGTTCCGGGCTCATGTAATGCGGTGTGCCGATCGCCCGGCCGGTCTGGGTCATGCCCTGGGTAAGATTCTCGCTACGGGCGATGCCAAAATCCGTCAGCACGACATGACCGTCCGTCTTGCGAATCAGAATGTTTTCCGGTTTGACATCCCGGTGGACGTAACCCTTGTTGCCGGCAAAATCGAGTGCCCGGGCAACTTCCTTCACGATACGCAGTTTCTCCTCGAGGCTCAGTTCGGGCAGTGCCTGCTTGAGATTCGGCCCTTCCACGTATTCCATCGAGTAATAGTGATACCCTTCATGGATACCGACATCGTAGACCGTGACTATGTTGGGGTGTGACAGGCGACTGACAATTTTCGCCTCGCGTAGAAAACGTTCCGAGAAATTTTCCGTGGCGGCCTGGCCCGGCTCCAGGATCTTGATGGCGACCTCGCGACCAAAGCTTTCCTGGATCGCCAGATAGACCGCGGCCATGCCGCCACGCCCGAGCAGCCTTTCGATCCGGTAACCCGGCAGTGTCACATCGGGTTTCCGGTCTTCGTTCCTGTGCTCCCTGTCCTGAGGTTCGTTCATTGAATTCTCATAAAAAACAAAGCATTACATGTAACCGATATCTTTCCCG
>JAXHTI010000075.1:0-2174 GCA_034190045.1 Pseudomonadota bacterium | reverse complement strand
TCCACCCATACCGTGGTGGAAGTCATCCAGCAGGATATGCCGTTCCTGGTCGACTCCATCCGCATGGCCCTGAACCGTTACGGTCTGACAGTACACTTGATTGTTCATCCTGTGATGCGTATCGAGCGGGATACTGAAGGGTGTATTAATCAGGTCTTCGATGCCTCTGAAATCGGGGATGAGACCTCGAATGAAGCCTGCATGTATTTCGAGGTGGATCGGCAAAGCGAACCGAAAGTATTGCAGGAATTACACGAGGAGATTGACCGGGTACTCCAGGATATCAAGGCCTGTGTTCGGGATTGGCAGCCTATGCGGGAACGGCTGCGAAGTATCATCGAGGAGATCAAGCAGACCCCGCCACCCCTGGATGAAGAGCAGCTTGAGGAAGATATTGCATTTTTGCAATGGCTGGACCAGGACCATTTTACCTTTATTGGCTATCGCGAATATGCGCTCGAGCGACCAAAGGGAAAAGACTCCTTGCGAATTATTGCTGATTCCGGCCTGGGGATATTGAGCCAGAGTTCGGAAAATGAATACTCCCGAAGCTTCGATCAATTACATCCACATGCCAAGCAAAAAGCCCATGAACCTGCTTTATTGATACTGACCAAAAGCAATTCCAGGGCTACCGTGCACCGGCCGGGTTATCTGGACTATATCGGGATTAAACGATTTGATGATACGGGAAAAGTAATCGGGGAGTGGCGATTCCTTGGGCTTTATACGTCCGCAGCGTATATTCGCCGGGCGACGGATATCCCGATGTTACGGCGCAAGGTACAGAACGTCATGCGTCGTTCCGGCCTTCGGCCTCATAGTCACTCACAGAAAGCCTTGTTGAATATTGTCGAAACCCTGCCGCGGGACGAGTTGTTTCAGTGCACTGATGATGAACTATTCGACATTTCACGTACGATTCTTCAGTTGCAGGAACGACAACGTGTCAGAGTAATTGTCAGGCCCGATGCTTATGGCCGGTTTGTTTCCTGCTTGATCTATATGCCGCGCGATCGTTTCAACACCGATATCCGCCTCCGGGTACAGAGGATTATGCAGGATGTATTCAGTGCGACCGAAATGGACTTCAGTGTCTGGCTTACGGAGTCGGTTCTGGCTCGCCTGCACCTTATATTGCATCTGCCGCCGGGTAAGTTGCCACAATATGACATCCGGGAAATAGAAAAACAGATTGTGACCATAATACAAAGCTGGCGAGATGAATTGCACAAAGCTTTGAATCATGAATATGGCGAGGAGAAAGGCAATAATTATTTACAATGCTATGAAGGTACATTTCCACCGTCCTATCAGGGGGACTATCCCGCGGAAGTCGCTGCGCTGGATGTCAGGAAACTCGAATCCTTGCATAATGGCCGGGATCTGGAAATGGCGCTTTATCACCCGATCGAAGCTCCGCCAGAGAAATTACGCTTCAAGCTTTTCCACAAAGAAGAGCCATTGTCTCTCTCATTGCTGTTGCCGATTATAGAGAATATGGGCCTCAAGGTTATTGATGAAAGACCGCACCGTCTGTATCCGGTCGATCGAAAGATGGTCTGGCTACATGATGTAGGTATGGTCTATGCCTATGGCGGGAAGCTTGATATTGACCAGGTCAGAGACATCTTTCAGGAGGCCTTTATACGTATCTGGTATGGTGAGGTTGAAAATGATGGCCTCAACGCACTGGTATTGCGTGCCCGGCTTGACTGGCGTGAAGTTGTTGTCATCCGAAGCTGTGTCAAATATCTAAAACAGACCGGCTTTCCGTTTAGCCAGAACTACATGGAACAGGCGCTGGTGGAGCATCCCCAGATTGCCCGGATGCTGGTGGATCTGTTCCTGGTGCGCTTCGATCCCGATGCTCAGACACAGGCTGCCGAGCGCAGTGAGCGGATCAATGATGCGATTCAACGCTCGCTGGATGAAGTTCCAACACTCGATGCGGACCGTATATTACGTCGCCTGTTTGTTTTGATTCAGGCCATGTTGCGGACCAATTATTTTCAGACAACGGACCAGCAGATGCCACGGGCTTACCTGTCATTCAAACTGGATCCGCACAAAATTCCCGATCTCCCCAACCCGCAACCCCGGTTCGAGATATTTGTCTATTCGCCGCAAACCGAGGGAATTCACCTGCGAGGGGACAAGGTCGCACGCGGCGG
>JAXHTI010000074.1:1342-12342 GCA_034190045.1 Pseudomonadota bacterium | reverse complement strand
ATTTCACCAATTACCAGATCAGTGCCGACAACTTTCTCTCGCATAATCCCCATTTTTGCAAATCGGCACTGAGTCGTTATACCCAGTGGGATTTTATCGCCCTGGTCGACCGCCATCACATTCCCTGGCATGAAAAAGCCCACGGCCAGCTGTTTTGCGATCACAGTGCGCGGGATATTCTCAACATGTTGCTGGAGGAATGCCGCCAGTACCAGGTCGACATCCAGCTCAATTGCACGATCGAGCGCGTGGAAAAACCGGATGCGCGGTTCGAGCTGACGACCAGCCGGGGAGGCTTCCAGGCCGACTCGCTGGTCATCGCCAGCGGCGGTCTGTCGATCCCGAAAATGTGTGCCAGTCCGTTTGGCTACCGGATCGCGGAACAGTTCGGTCACCCGATCCAACCGACCCGTGCCGCGCTGGTGCCCTTTACCCTGCAACCGCAGGACAAGGCCCGATTCGCCGATCTGACCGGGGTCTCGGTAGACAGCCGGGTCAGTTTTCACAACATCGCGTTTCGCGAGAATATCCTGTTCACCCATCGTGGCCTGAGTGGTCCGGCCATTTTGCAAATCTCCAGTTACTGGCAGGCGGGCGAGCCGATTACTATTAACCTGTTACCGGACCAGGACCTGCTCACCTATCTGGCGGAACAGCAACGCCAGCATCCCCAGAGTAAACTGAAAACCGTGCTCGGCCAGTTGCTGCCCAAACGACTGGTCGCGGTCCTGTTCGAACCGGCGCTGCTCGATTCCCCGTTACAGCATCTCTCGCGCAAACAAATTCAGACGATCAGTGAACAGATACAGCACTGGCAAATAACGCCTGGCGGGACCGAAGGCTACCGGACCGCCGAAGTGACCCTGGGCGGGGTCGATTGCGATGCGCTCTCGTCCAGAACCATGGAATCGAAGCGGGTCTCCGGACTCTATTTTATTGGTGAAGTGGTCGATGTCACCGGCTGGCTGGGAGGGTACAATTTTCAGTGGGCCTGGTCTTCCGGCTGGGTCGCTGGCCAGGTCGTATAGCGGATCGGTTTACCGGACTTCACCCGGCGCCCTCGCGCAGGGTTTCCATCGGGGGATGGGTCAGTACCCGTCGGGTACCCAGGACTCCCGCTATCGTCACGATCACGATCCCGCTGACCAGGCCCAGCAGTATCACGCCCGGGTCAAACTGGTAGTCGAATTCGAAAACGCGTTCGGCCAGTAACCAGGCCAGCGAGGTGGCGGACAATCCCGCCAGCAGACCGGCCAGGGCACCCAGCAGAACAAACTCGGCAACCAGCCCCAGCAACAGGGTCTGTTTTTTTGCCCCCAGGGTTCGCAGCACGGCATTTTCAAAGCGTCGTTCATCCTGATTGGCCTGAATGGCCGCGTACAGCACCGCCAGACCGGCCAGTATCGTGAACAGGAAGATAAACTCCACCGCCAGCGAGACACGATCCATGATCTGGCGCACGCGCTGCATCAACGTCTCCACATCGATCAGGGTGACATTCGGATAGGTTCTGACCAGCTCTGCCAGATGCCGGCGCTGCTCACTCTCCAGGTAGACACTGGTCAGCCAGTTTGCCGGCCATTGTTCCAGTACGCCGGGCGGCACCACCGTGAAGAAATTGATATTGAAACTGTCCCATTCCACGCTGCGCAGATTACGCACCGTAAAATCCGTGACCGTGCCGTTGATATTGAAACTGACCACATCGCCAACGGCCAGTCCCAGCGTCTCCGCCAGACCGGCTTCCAGCGACAACAACGGTTTGCCGTGGTCTTCTTGCGTCCACCAGCGGCCTTCGATCAGCGTGTTGTCCTGTTGCATGACCTCGGCCCAGGAGAGATTGAATTCCCGGGTAATCATGCGCCGGGCACGATCATCCTCATAATCATCAGCCCGCGCCGGCTCACCGTTAATTTCAACCAGGCGCGCCCGCACCATGGGATACAGGCGGCTATTTTCCACGCCCAGCTGTGAGAAGAACTGACGTATGCCGTCCACCTGATCCGGTTGCACGTTGATCACAAAATGATTCGGCGCATCCGGCGGCAGACTGTTTTGCCAGTTCGCTAACAGATCCGATCGCACCGTGGAGAGCAGCAGCAATACCATCAGGCCGAGACCAAAGGCCACCACCTGGATCATGCTGGTCACCGGACGCCGGGAAAGATTGGACAGTCCAAAACGCCAGGCCATACCGACCCGGGTACGCAACCGGTTCAGCAAGCGAATCATGCCGTATGCCACGACAGCCAGTAACGCCAGTGTTCCCAGCATGCCGGCCAGCACCAGGGAAACCAGCCGAACGTTGCCGATTTGCCAGTAAAGCAGTAGCGCCATACAGAGCAACACGGCCAGATACAGCAGGCTGTTGCTGACCGGCGGTGTGGCAATATCCTTGCGCAACACGCGCAAGGGGGGAACGCGACGCAGCGCCAGCAAGGGCGGCATTGCAAAACCGAGTAACAGCACGATGCCGGTGGCATAACCGAGCAACAACGGCCGGGCCGAAGGCGCCGGCAGACGAACCAGTAACAGTTGATCCAGGAGCTGGGCAATGACCTGCTGGGTCAACAGGCCGAGAAGACAACCGAGCGTACTGGCAAGCAGCGCCAGCCAGAGCATCTCCAGCGTGAACAGGCGGATAATGACCGTCTGCGTGGTACCCAGGCAGCGCAACATGGCGCTGGTATCCAGGTGGCGTCGTGTAAAACGGTAAGCGACCGTGGCGATCGCCACCCCGGCGAGCAGCACACTGATCAGGGCCGCCAGACCGAGAAACTGTCGCGCCCGTTCCAGCGCCGTACCCAGTTCGGGCCGCCCTTCCTCAACGCTTTGAATCTGTTCGCCCGGCTGAAGTGTTCCCTTGAGGGTAGACCGATAAGCTTCGACAGACTCCGGAGCACCGGCGATCAGTACCCGGTAAGTCACTCGCGATCCCTGCCCCAGCAAGCCGGTTGCCGCCAGATCATCCCGGTTCATTAAAACCCGGGGCGCCATCGAGAACAGATCGCCGGCCCGATCCGGTTCATAGCGCAGGATCTTGCGCAGGGTAAAACGCTTCTCCCCCAGGCTCACGGTTTGACCGACTTCGGTGTTCAATAAATACAGCAGGCGAGCATCGACCCAGATATCCCCCGGCGCGGGAATCGCCCTGGTTGGCGTATCCCCGGCAAAAGGGGTCTCGCTGATGCGCAAGGTGCCACGCAGGGGATAGTTTTTTGAGACCGCCTTGACCTCGACCAGATGGGGCTGTGCCTCACCCAGCACAACGCTGCGAAACTGCGTGGTTGTGGCCACGTCCAACGGGGATTCTTTTACCGCGTCGACATAGCGAAGCACGGCGGCATTGCGGGATTTGATAACCAGATCGCCGCCCAGCAGTTCGGCGGACTGTTCCTGTAGCCCCCGTTCGATCCGGTCCGTAAAAAATCCGACAGCCGTGATACTGGTGACCGCGATTACCAGCCCCAGTGCCAGAATACCCAGCTCGTTGGCGCGCCAGTCACGCCATAACATGCGCCAGGAATTTATCCAGAGGAATGCGAGATTATGCAACCGGCGTTCAGCCATGACCGGCAATCGCCTCCGGTTCGATCAGACGCCCGGCATCCAGGTACAGACGCTGCTGACACAACTGCGATAAATGGGGATCGTGCGTCGCCATGATCAGTGTCGTGCCCTGTTCGGCGTTGAGCTCAAACAGTAATTCGATGATGCGCCTGCCCGTCTCGCTGTCCAGATTCCCGGTGGGCTCGTCGGCAAACAGGCAACGCGGTTGGGTGGCAAAGGCGCGGGCAATGGCACAACGTTGCTGTTCGCCACCGGATAGCTGGTTGGGATAATGATCAAAACGCCGACCAAGGCCAACGCGACCCAGTATCTCTTCGGCCATTTGGCGTGGTTGGTCTGCACGGGCCAGCTCCAGCGGCAACATTACGTTTTCCACCGCGGTCAGCCCCGGCAATAGCTGAAAGTTCTGGAACACGAAGCCAACCCGTTCGGCGCGCAATTGGGCCCGACCATCTTCATCGAAAGCATTCAATCCGTAACCATCCAGAATCACCTCGCCTTCGCTTGGCAGATCGAGTCCCGCCAGTAACCCCAGCAAGGTGGTCTTGCCCGAACCCGAGGCACCGAGAATCGCCAGTGAAGTTCCCGCCTCGACACCAAAGTTGATATCATGCAACAGGGTCAAAACGCCGTCGCGGGTATGGACCTGCTTGCCCAGGTGACGGGCTTCCACAAAGACACGGGAACTGCTTTCATTCATGCTAAAAGCCTTTTGTCGACAAGTTATACCAGTACTGGTTGGCCTGGTGATCAGCATTAACCATACCGTGTCCGCCACGGACAAAACACAGGCAAATATTCTGGTCTTGGGTGACAGTCTCAGTGGTGCCTACGGCATCGATCGGGATCAGGGTTGGGTCAGCCTGTTACAACAGCAGCTATCACGCAAAGGCTATGATTATCGCGTGATCAATGCCAGTGTCAGCGGTGATACCACCCGTACCGCGCTCAGTCGACTCGAACCGGCACTGCGCACCCATCAACCGGCGATTGTTATCGTGGCACTGGGTGGCAACGATGGTTTGCGGGGTCTCGCCTTTTCTGAAATTCAATCCAGTCTGGCCAGCATTATCGAACGCAGCCAGCAACACAATGCCCGGGTCTTGCTGGCCGGTGTACGCCTGCCTCCCAATTACGGAGCGGCTTATAATGCCCGTTTCGCTGCGGTGTACCGGGAGCTTGCGCAGCGATATGCGGTCCCCCTGGTGCCGCAAATCCTGGATCAGGTCGCCGACAATCCGGGCCTGATGCAAAGCGATGGCATTCATCCGACCGCCGACGCCCAGTCGCGCATCATGCAGAACGTCTGGGATAAACTCGCCCCCATGCTGAAGCCGGCCCGCTAACAGGTTACCCCGAGGGGGTAACCTTCCGGATACACTGACCGCATCATTTACAGGAGAATATCATGGCTCTGGCTTTGCTGATCGTCATTCTCAGTCTGACGCTGTTGATCTGGAGCGCGGATCGGTTTGTGGAAGGTTCGGCGGCAGCCGCCCGGCACCTGGGCATGCCGCCCCTGCTGATCGGCATGGTGGTCGTCGGCTTCGGCACCTCCGCGCCCGAGATGGTGGTTTCCGTTCTGGCCGCCTGGCAGGGTAACCCGGGGCTGGCACTGGGCAACGCCTATGGTTCCAATATCACCAATATTGCGCTGATTCTGGGACTGACCGCCCTGATCAGTCCGATCGCCGTCCACTCGCAAATCCTGCGCAAGGAACTGCCGGTGCTGGCCCTGGTGACCCTGCTGGCCGCATGGCAATTACGCGATGGCAGCCTGGAACGGATCGATGCCCTTGTGCTGTTAGTGGTCTTTGCCGGCCTGATTGGCTGGTCGATCCGCGAAGGGATGCGCGCCCGCACAGACGCTCTGGCCGATGAGATGGAGGCCGAGTTGCAGAGCCATGCCATGCCGCTGGGCCGGGCCCTGTGGTGGCTGGGAATCGGTCTGCTGCTGCTGATTATCAGCTCGCGCGGGCTGGTCTGGGGGGCGGTAAGCATTGCCCAGGGATTCGGGGTCAGCGATCTGATCATCGGCCTGACGGTCGTGGCGATTGGAACATCCCTGCCGGAGCTGGCCTCCTCACTGGCGGCCATTCGCAAGGGGGAGCACGATCTGGCCCTGGGCAATGTGCTCGGCTCGAATCTGTTCAATACCCTGGCGGTCGTCGGCCTGGCCGGCATTATCCAGCCCCTGGCGGTGCCGCCCGAGGTATTGACCCGCGACATGCTGGTAATGGGGGCGCTGACCTTTTCCCTGTTTGTGCTGGGTCACGGTTTTCGCAAGCCGGGGCGGATCAACCGGGTCGAAGGGGCGGTGCTGGTAGCGGTTTTCCTGGGTTATACCGGGTATCTCGTCACCCGGGTTCTGGGGGCCTGAGTCGGCCTGCTAAATATCCGCGCAACTTCACGCATCGATTCGGGGATTATTCCGGTGCACAACGGTCCAGCACGACCCGGTTCTTGCCGGCGGTTTTACCGCGATACATGGCCCGATCCGCCGCCTGGATAGTTTGATCGATACCCCGGTCATCGCTGTACTGGGCCGCGCCAAAGGTGATCGTTACCTTATGGTCGAGGCTTTTGATCCGTACCGGTTCGGACAGATATTCCAGTAGTTCATTCAAAACAGACTCCGCCTCTGTCAGCGTGACGTCCGATAACAGGATCAAAAATTCCTCGCCGCCCCAGCGGCTGATGACATCATGTCGCCGCAACCGCTGCTGCATTCGGGAGGCAAGTTCTTTCAACAGGACATCCCCGGCATGATGGCCATAACGATCGTTGATCTGCTTGAAGTCATCGATATCACCCAGTGCCAGCACAAATGGCTTGTCATCGCGCCGAAATCGACTGACTTCGTCTTCGATCGCCTGGGTCATGGCATGGCGATTGAGTAACCGGGTCAACGAATCGTAGGTTGCCAGTTGCTCATAGGCTTCCGTCAGTTTTTGTAGTTGTTGCTGCGAATCGTTAACGCCCTTGGAATAATAATGCGCCAGGTAGGCGACCAGCGCCACGGTGGCCACCAGATTGCTGATATGTAACAGGTGAATAATATCCAGATTCAGATAATAAAGCGGAAACTCTCGCAAAGACTGGCTATAGAGCACGATCAGTAAAATGACCGGCACGGCGGACAGCAGGAGTTTTTCCGGCAGAGGTCGGCCGGGATTGATGAACAGCATCGGCCCGATGGCGAACATATAGTAATAAAAACCGCTGTTCCAGCCCAGCAGCCAGATGGCCAGGCTGGCATGCAGGATGACCTCAAGATAGGCCAGCCACAAAGCCAGATGGTGCTGGCTGTTTCGATTCAGATAGAGCGCCAGCGAAAAAGCCGCCAGGCTGAGAATGTTGAACAGATACAGCTCGCGAATGTTGAGCCAGAAAAACAGGATGAGAAACAGCGCATGCAGCAGCAGGCCGGCCAGATAGACATGCTCGGCCGCGTAGACAAAACGGAATTGCTCGTGGCTGACCCGTGAGTTACCAAAGGTACGATGTTGCGAGGATTCCTTTCCGTGCGGCGAACTTCCCGGTTCAGAGGCCGTGTGGTCATCTGGCTGCATGGCGGAATATCACTGTTTTCCCTAGATTAGAACATTTTCGCTGCTGACGACAGCCGGCGGGTATAATTACATACAAAAAAAATGGTTGACAACCCAGCACAGGATTCTCCGACGGTCAGTACAGCAGGTCACAAAATAGTCATGTTTCTCTGGCAGGCTCTGCCCGGCACCGGAGCAAAATAACCGGTACAGAGAGCGACATGATCAAATGGTTCTGGATTGTATTGGGCAGTACCTCAACCCTGGGTGGGTTACTGGTTCTCTGGTCCCCGCTGCCGCTCGGACTCCCGCTGCTGCTGCTTGGGATTCCGTTACTCATGAAATATTCCCCGCGCAGCCGAACCACTTTCACCTGGTTCGCCGATCGTTTTCCGCTGCTGCGTCGCCCGTTACAGCGCCTGAACAATCCATTGAAAAAACAATCAAAACTTTTGTCAGCAGACGATGAAAAAACACCTCCATCCGGCAAAAAATGATAACCAGCGATCCCCGGTACTAAATATAAGTTCCCAATACCGGAGGACCACTGTAGGGTGGAACAAGCGAAGCGGTTCCACCTGAACCCCGTAAAAATCTGGATCCGTCGCGTTGCTCCTTGATCCAGACTACGTAGTTAAATGGACCGGTGTTCGGAGCGCTTATTTAAACCTTGCAGGAACCGTTTGTGGGCAAATGACACATCGCAGAACCGTTTTGGTGCAAGATCGGCACTATCGACCTGGCTAAAGATTTCTCCATGGGGCAGGAAACCCATGCCAGCCAATGAGTTAGTCATATTTGAGAATAAGCGCTGGCTGGCATGATTGTTGTAAAGATTTCGATGAATCCCTCGTGCCTAGCGGAGAGCACCGTCATGAATAGCCAGTTCAATTATGCGACATTTGTCGAGCTGTTTCTGAAACCGGATGACGAACACGCCCCGGGCGTACTCAGCCAGGATCCTGCAACCGATCGGGTCGAGAAGATTGCAGGACATGGCAGCGAACCCCCGAGTTCTCCTCCTGCCTGAACCAGGGCAGACCTCGATGCGGATCAACTCCGCCTTTGGCACAGTCAGGATCGGCTGTGCCTTTTCTTTTTCCGATGCGAGTAAATCGGGTCTATACTTTGTAAGCCCCCTGCCGGGTTTGCCATATGGCTGTCATAACCCGGGCCCAGACTTGTCCGCGAACGCCTTACTCGGGAGATACGTTATGCAAATGCAGGAAATCCGGAATCTTGCCAAACAGCATGGGTTAAAGACCTCACGCCAGAGCAAGATTAATCTGATACGACATATTCAGTCAGCGGAAGGCAATTTCGGGTGCTTTGCCACCGCGATCGATGGGGTCTGCGATCAGCCCGGCTGTCTGTGGCGGGAAGATTGTTTCACCGCGGCGAAAAAAGCCGCGCATTAAATCAACCCTTTGTCAGGTGACAGGCACCGCGCCTTTGTGAAGGAGCTGTTCGTAAAGTTGCGAATAGCGCCCGGCACTTCGTTGCCAGGAAAAATCCCGGCCCATGGCAACACGCTGAACCTGCTGCCACAACGCGGGCCGGGCATAGAGTTGCATCGCCCGGTGCAGCGCGGCCTGCAGCGCAGTTTCACTGACCTCTGACATGACAAAGCCGCTGGCCTCACTCTCCTGCAGGGTTTTACCCGTGGTATCGAGACGGGTATCGACAACGGTATCGGCCAGTCCACCGACCGGGGTCACCAGTGGCAATGTGCCATAGCGCTGGCTGTACATCTGGTTCAGGCCGCAAGGCTCAAAACGCGAGGGCATCAGAAACAGATCGGCGCCCGCCTCGATGCGATGCGCCAGTGTCTCGTCATAACCCAGCCTGACCGCCAGCTGCCGGGGATACCGCGCAAGTGCCTGTTGCAGCCGTTGTTCGTAACGTTTGTCCCCGCTGCCCAGGATCACCAGCTGCACCGGCAAATGCACAAGCTCGGGCAGACTGTCGAGAACGAGATCGATCCCTTTTTGTTCCGCCAGGCGGGTAACCATTCCCAGTAACAACCGATCATTGTCCTGCGGCAGATCGAACTGTGCTTGCAACGCCTGTTTATTGAGCCGTTTGTCAGCCAGGTGCTGGCGATTGTAGGGTTTGACGATCAGCTTGTCGGTCCCCGGATTCCAGGTGCGGGTGTCGATACCGTTGAGAATTCCACTGAGATCCGCCGCACGGTGTGCCAGCACGCCTTCCATACCGTGGCCGAAGGCCGCTGTCTGGATCTCCTGCGCATAGGTGGGGCTGACAGTAGTGAGATGATCGGCATACACCAGTCCGCCCTTGATGAACGCCAGCTGGTCGTGGTATTCCAGCGCGGTAAAATGCCAGAGTGATTCGGGCAGGCCCAGTTGCTCGAACGTGGTGCGATCGAACAGCCCCTGGTAGGCCAGATTATGGATGGTGAAGACCGTGGCCGGACGATGCTCGAACTGATTGAGGTAGACCGGCAACAGACCGCATTGCCAGTCATTGCCATGTGCGATATCCGGCTGCCAGCCGAGTCCCAGCTGGTCGGTCGCCAGCAGGGCGGCCACTTTGTCAAACAGGGCAAAGCGTTGCGCATTATCGGGCCAGGGCTCACCGTCGGCGTCGTGGTAGGGATTGCCGGGGCGATCGAACAGCGCCGGGCAATCCACCAACCAGGTTTTGACCCGGCTACCTGGTAACATCGTCTGCCACAGGCTGACAACTTGCCCGTCAACCGGCCATTGCCCCAGCTGACGAGGGCGCTGTGACAGATTGTTCAGCAGGTCCCGATAGGCCGGCAGCAGCAGTCGCACATCATGACCGAGCTGCTGCAGTGCCCGGGGCAGACTGCCGGCGACATCACCGAGCCCGCCGGTTTTGATCAGCGGATAGGCCTCGCTGCTGCAATACAGAATACGTCGCGGGATCATTCGTCAGCCAGATACTCGAGGACAATCGCGGCCAGCGGCGGCAGGGTCAGCGATAACGAGTCGGGACGACCCATCCAGCTTACGCCGGTGGTGTGTAACTCGCCCTGGTTGCCCACATTGCTCCCGGCGTAAAATTCTGAATCGGAGTTATGTATCTCGCGATAGCGCCCGGCCTGTGGTACGCCGATGCGATAGTCATAACGTGGCACCGGTGTAAAGTTCAATAGCACGACCACGAAGCGATCATCGCTTTTGCGCAGGAAGCTGATGATCGACTGCTCCGAATCGTGACAGTCGATCCACTCAAAGCCCTGGTAGTCAAAATCGTAGTAGTTCAATGCCGGTTCACGACGATATAACCGGTTGAGATCACCCACCATTTTTTGTAACCCGTGATGCACCGGGTACTCCAGTACATACCACTCCAGTTGCGTGCGGGCATTCCATTCCGGTCCCTGGCCGAACTCACAGCCCATGAACAGCAGTTTTTTGCCCGGATAGGTATACATAAAGGTATACAACAGCCGCAAATTGGCAAATTTTTGCCATTCATCGCCCGGCATTTTGTAAAGCAGAGATGATTTTCCATGCACCACTTCATCATGGGAAAACGGCAGGATGAAGTTCTCGGTAAACAGATAGAGCAGGCCGAAGGTCAGTTTATCGTGGTGATAGCGACGATGAACCGGGTCCTGGGAAAAATATTCCAGAACATCATGCATCCAGCCCATGTTCCATTTCATGGAAAACCCCAATCCCCCCAGCTCCACCGGACGGGTGACCTGGGGCCAGGCGGTGGATTCCTCGGCCATGATCAGAGTGCCGGGAACCTCGCTATGGGTTACTGTATTCATTTCGCGCAAAAAACTGATGGCTTCGAGGTTTTCGTTACCGCCGTGGATATTGGGTAACCACTCGTCAGCCTTCTCCTTGGAGTAGTCGAGATAGAGCATCGAGGCTACCG
>JAXHTI010000074.1:0-1242 GCA_034190045.1 Pseudomonadota bacterium | reverse complement strand
ACTGTATTCATTTCGCGCAAAAAACTGATGGCTTCGAGGTTTTCGTTACCGCCGTGGATATTGGGTAACCACTCGTCAGCCTTCTCCTTGGAGTAGTCGAGATAGAGCATCGAGGCTACCGCGTCGACCCGCAGGCCATCGAGGTGGTATTCCTGCAGCCAGAAAATGGCACTGCTGATTAAAAAGTTACGGACCTCGTTACGCCCATAGTTATAGATCAGGGTTCCCCAGTCGGGATGCGCACCGCGACGCGGGTCTTCATGTTCATAGAGCGCGCTGCCGTCGTAATAGGCCAGGGCGAACTCGTCGCGTGGGAAATGGGCCGGTACCCAGTCCAGTAGTACGCCAATATCGTGTTGATGACAATAATCGACAAAATAGCGAAAGTCGTCGGGATCGCCGTGGCGTGCCGTCGGTGCATAATAGCCGGTCGTCTGATAACCCCAGGAGTCATCAAAGGGATGTTCGGTGATGGGTAGCAGTTCGATATGGGTAAAACCGAGCCGGGTGACATACTCGACCAGGCGGTGAGCCAACTCACGATAATCGAGCGTTTCGCCCGGCTCGTCCCGTTGCCAGGATCCCAGGTGCACTTCGTAAATACTCATTGGCTGGTGCAGCCAGTCCGCGGCCTGACGCTGCGCAAGCCAGGACGCATCCTGCCAGGTATAGTCACTTTCAAATATGACCGAGGCGGTGCGCGGTCGCAACTCGGTCTGCCGGGCGTAAGGGTCGGATTTTTGTACGACCTTGCCGGTATCGCGATTGCGGATCTCGTACTTGTAGAATTCTCCCATAGGTAATTCAGGAATAAACAACTCCCAGACGCCACTGCTGCCACGGGCGCGCATGGGATAACAACGGCCATCCCAGCGATTGAAATTACCGATCACGCTGACTCGTTCGGCATTGGGTGCCCAGGTCGCAAAGCGAATCCCGTCGATACCATCGATATTGCAGGCATGGGCGCCAAGCATGCGATACACATGCCGATGTTTGCCGGCCGAAAACAGATTCAGATCATACTCGGACAGCGTCGGACCAAAGGCATAGGCATCATACAGGAGGTGAGTTCCGCCCTCACTGTCGATCCGACGCAGACGATAATGGGCTGGCAGCTGTTCACCCTGGCCCCGCCACTCAAAAATATCGCTGTTGCCGACTCGCTGAAACACTTCACCCGTGTCCTCGAGCATCACTTCACGGGTATAGGGTAGTAATATTCGGATTAATGTTTCACCG
>JAXHTI010000073.1:0-12638 GCA_034190045.1 Pseudomonadota bacterium | reverse complement strand
CGCATATTTCCTCTCGATAACCTTGAGCGCCCGCTTGTTGGCATGCTGCCTGCGCCGTTCGGCCTCCGCCGCGATCTGGTGCCGGTTCAGAAGATCAGCCGCCCACTTCGGCACCAGCTTCGGGGCGGCCTTCGCCTCCTCGCGGGAAACCAGCTTCATAAAATGCGCCCGGTCCTGGGCCTTCCGGGCCTCCTGCTCCTGCTGCTTTGCCCGAAGCTCGGCCTCACGGCCCTTTTCGAGGCTCCGGAGCATGTCGAGGTCTTCCCTCGAAAACTGCGCTCCGTCGGCAAGGGGCCGCACGGGGTGCTCATAGCCGCGTGCAGCATCGTTGAACCGTGTTCTGTCCGGCATTTCACGGGCCTTTCGGGTAGGTTTATTGACCGAAAGCACGAATACGTGAAACAATAACGAGGACATTCATACAAAAGGATTTGACAATGGCCGAAATGAGAAAATCGTTCGCCGACTTCATGCGTGACGAAGACGGCGAATATTCTGACGGTCGTATCCTGTCCGTCGTGAAAGACCTGCGGGACGAAGGACGGCGCACGCACTCGATCTGTCACGCCCTCCTGAACGCGGCAATCGAGGTCTCTTTTGACGACGGAATCGACTACCATAGATATTTCCTCAACGATTTGAAGGAACTGGCAGACTACTCAATCGCGCAAGTGGAACTCATGATTGCAGAGAAGGAAAAAGCCGCCGAGCCTCAAAAACAATAGCCATAATATTGTGGCACGCGCGGCGAATATGGACGGCGCTACGCGCCGAAGTTTTTTGTGAAGGGGCTCATTGCCGCCCCCTCACACTCCCCGCTAGGATATTTCAACCAAGATGATGATTGTGTAGAATCGTCGCACGGTACAGCCTGGGAAGGCGATGACCGTCCAAGGTGATGGGGGGGCCTCGCGGGCAACTGCGGGGCCTCCTTCGCGTCAGTGAAGCCCGTACATCATGGGGTCTTCCTCGGGCGGCGCGGCCTGACGCTCGGCTTCGGCGGCTTCCTGGGCCTCTCTGGCGTCCCGCAGGCGGGACAGCCAGGTCAGAAGCTGCTGTTGCTCCTGTTGGAACCGCCGGAGCTGGGCAACCATCTCGGAATCCGAGGCGGTAATCCGGCTTTCCGTGCGGCTCACAATCGCATTCGGGTCTTCCTCGATGACCCGGCGCGCGGCCTCGGCGAACGGCCCGTCCAGCACGCGCGGCGGGCGGCGGCCCGGCCCGGCGGTCACAGCGATGGTGCTGTCCGTTCCCTCGATCATGTCAAGCAAATAACATAAAATTATTGTATTTTTCAAGGACTCGTTTGGCGGATACCCTCCCGCCGGTTTTTCCGCCTTCTCGATGGGACCCGGACCCCGTGTTCCTTGAAACCCCAAGCCCCGGCGCGGGCCTCGCCTCATATCAGGATATGGTGCCCCTCCAATGGGAACCGGAAGGGTTCTATCTCGGGCAAACCGCTCCGGAAGTGACGGGGTATCCCGTATTTGACGTCGGGATAAACGACGACCGGGCGGTGTTCATCGCTGCGGGAACGCGGGGCGGGAAGGGGGTGAGCCTCCTTGTCCCGAACCTCATCGGCTGGCCCGGCGGGGCCTTTTGCATCGACGTGAAAGGCGAGCTGGCTTCCTTCACGGCCATGCGGCGCAGCACGCGCGCCGCTGCCGAAGGATCGGGCACCACGGTAACCCGGTTCCTCGGCCAGGAAGTCGCCGTCCTCGATCCCATGGGCGAAGTCCAGGGACCGGCCCGCGTCTACAGGACAGGGTACAACCCGCTGTCCGAGCTGAACCCGCGCTCTCCGACTTTCATCTCCGAAGTCCGGACCATAGCGCGGTCCATCATCCTTTCCGAAGACGGCAGCAACGCCTTCTTCTCAGACATGGCCAGCATCATTTTGGGCGGAATCATTCAGGTTGTCGTCCTTCGCGCCCAGCCACACCAAAAGAACCTGGTCACGGTCCGGAACATCATCGTCGAAGGCAAGGCGATGAAATTCCTTGCCAAGGCTCCGGACGGGGAACTCGTCAAGGAAGCTCTCGGCGCGCTGGCCCGTGTCGGCGAGAACGAAGGGGGCTCCTACCATACGTCGCTTGTAAGAAATCTGGCGTGGATCGCCGACCCGCGCATGAAAGATTTCCTCAAGGACACGTCCGGATTCTCGCTGATGCGCACGATCCAGGATGACGGGACCGTGTATGTCTCGCTGCCCTTCGCCGATCTGGGGGAGCAATCGCGCTGGCTGCGCCTCATGCTCGCCATGGGGCTGAACGCCAAGCTCCGGCAAGGGGTCTACCGACGGGGGGAACAGTCCACGCTGTTTGTCGTCGACGAAATGCCCGCCCTCGGCCCTCTGGACATGCTGGAAAAGGGCATGGGCTATCTGGCGGGTTACGGCGTAAAGGCCGTGGCCGTCGTCCAGAACATCGGCCAGTTGCGACAACTCTACGCGAAAAACTGGCAAACCTTCCTGGGCAACACCGGCGCCGTGTGCGCCTTCTCCCTCAACGATCAGGAAACCGCCCGCTACGTCTCCGAACGGCTCGGCCATTATGAATTCATGGAGGAGAGCTACAGCCGGTCCGTCAGCCACTCGGACCCGAAATACCGGGGCAAGCGGGGCCTGTTCGGCACCCGCAAAGAGGTGCGCGAATACGAGGCGCGGGCGGGGACCAACACAAGCGAGAATTGGTCCATGTCCCGGAAGATCGAGCCGATCATGCGGCCCGAACAGGTCCAGCAGCGCACCGCGCGGCGGACCTCCCGCATGATCGTCCTGCCCGCCGAAGGGCGGCCCATGATGCTGGCCCGTGTGCCGTACAACGAACGGTTTTCAACCGAATGGTATGACCCGGAAAAGAACATCCTGCGCGTCGAAAAGGCGCTTTCAGGCCACAGCTACGATCCGGAAAAGAGTGTCCGGGGCGTCGGTAATATGCTCTCGAAAATAAAGTATCTGACGCGGTCATGAGAACGTTTCTTGATTTCATCGCGTCTTTAGGGTTCGCGATCCTTGCTGTGTGGTGGGCTAGTGTAGCCGGACTACCAGAGCAAAAGTCCATTTTGATAGGAATCGGAGCCTTTGGCATCATAGGTGTGATTGAGAAAAAAAAAGTAGGAGCCCCGGTTACTGGTTACGATCGTGTGGGGTTTTTTGTAAGTTTCCTGAGCCTCTGTGGTGGCATGTTATGGGCATACAATAATAATCTTCTAATATTCGAAGGAAGTCCCCAGGGAGGAGAATCGTTAATTGTCGTAGCAGTTATTTTTGGCGCGACTATCTCAGTCTATGGGATATTTGCTTGGCTTTCGATACTACTGCCTGCGCCCTCGGGCGAACGGCGCCCCCGGCCCGGTCGGTCAAGACGGCCCTATGTCAACGATGACGGCCCGGCCTATGGGGGCAATGTTGATCCCGGACAGTTCGGGCGCGGGCCTGGGCCTGGCGGCGTCGATCCGGACATTCTGCAAGAGGTCTACCGGCGCGGCATGGCCGCGGGGGCACAACGGGCGGCCCCGGTCAGTGCCTTGCGGATCACCTACCGCGAAGCCCACGCCTACAGCACGGATTACGCCGAACAGGTCTTCCAGGACGCCAATGTCCAGGGATCGCCGTCCGACACGCGGGCGGCCCAGGCATTGGCCGAGCACGTCGCGGCCCTGTTCGGCCCGGCGGGCGGAACGGCCTTCCTCAACCATGCGGCCCGTGACCGGCGGCTACCGAAGAAAACCCGCCAGTTCTACACCCATGCCCTGCAAAAACTCACGCAATGAAAGGAGAGATGCACCATGCGCACCTGCTCAATCGGCCTAGCCGCCGCTCTGGTGATGGTGACGGCGGGCCCCGCCGCCGCCTTGATATTCGGGAAATCCGGGCGGGAGAGTATTATTATTATGATTTGTATAGGGCAAACGCCGAATCTGAAGTTCTATCTGTCAATCAAAATCAGGTAACAATATATATTATGGAAGGAGAATACGAAGGAGAAGTACGGTATGTCAACCCGGAGTTATTATTTACATCAGAACAGTCAAGAAGAAATGATTTAATGGAACAATTGTGCGATGATTTTAGGCGTGGCGATTTCTATTCTCCACGGTTAGTCGGTCGAGATCCCCATGGGCCTCGACACAACACAGGGGACGGAAGTGCGGAATGTCGTAACAATCCACGCGCTCTTCATGACGAATACCGGGAACCAGAACGCCCGACGATTACCATTGGAGGTGTGCCTAGGAGGTAACCGGCAGAGACGGCCCGAGGCTGAGACCGGGCCCGCGGTCACGCCGCAAGGTCCAAGGGGACGATATCAGCGGAAACCATGGGGACGGACCGCACGGGCTGCATTTTCCGTTTGAAGCGGTCCAGCCCCTCGCGCTCGGACCCGCCGACGCAGACCCGAGCAAACCCGCGCCGCTCCAGGACCTGGCACATGGCCTGAAACGTCAACTCGCTCGCCCCTTTGCCGGGGCCTATGGCGAGATTCGTCAGCGAATTGGCCATGCCCCGGCCCGGATCGGTCTCTTCCCACGTGATGAAGCCCCGTAGCGCAGCGCCGTCGGTGACGATCAGGCCATGCAGGGGAAGACGGCCCGTCCGGAGCTGGTCAAAGACGGCCTCGAAGGGGGCGGCGAGGGCGGACGCGGTCCAATTATCATTGGCGTGGACACTGGCCCACTGCCGCACAACTTGGGTAATGGCGGCGCTGTGCCGTGCAATCTCAAGGGGTTCGGCCCGTAGACCGGCGCGGGCGGCCCGGTGCAGATTGTGGCGGAAGTCCCGAAGCCGGTGGCCTTCTGCGGCGGCAACAGCGGCGGTGTCGAGGATGTGAACGGGATAGCGCCAGTCAAGGCGGTCTTCCGGTCGAACGGCGAAGGAATGACCGGCGGCAGCCCGTGAGAACGCGGACAACATATCCTCGGCGGCGTGGGCCGGAATCCTGGCCAGTTGAAACCCTCCGGGCGGCGCAGGAACCTGGTCCAGAAACCGGGCAAGCAAGGCTTCCCGGCCCGGCCCCGAGGGCGGGAAGATCAGCGCGGCGTCGGCCTGGTCCGGATGACGGCAAAAGATCAGGAACGCCGCACCGTCGCTATAGAGCCATAGGCCATGACGGCCCGTCACGGCCAGATAGGCGGGCGAACCGGCATAGGGGTCTTCCCAGGTGTGCCGGCCGAAGGCCCGGCGCAGCACGGGGAAGGTCTCCGGCGTGAGGGCACGGACCTCCGGAACCGCTTCCATGGCGGCCCCGAAATCCCGAGGGTCTGTGGACACCCGAAGCGGCATCACAGCCCGGCTCCTGGCGTGAGAAGCCGGGCGTGTTCCCAGGCGAAGTTGAACAGGCTGCGGAAGCTCTCAACAACGCGCTCTTCGTCAATCAAAATGATGCGATCCGGCGGCCCCCAGGTAATCAGCGCCAGCTTGGAGCCGTAGAGCTGAAAGGGTGCCTGCGTAAAATACCCCTTCGGCAAACAGCGGTACCAATGACGCGGGGCGACAAGGTCGGTGTCGCCTTCCTCAATCAAAATCCTTTCGGAAATCCCGGCCTCTTTCAGCCGCTCAATATGTTTGACGAGATGAGCCCGAACGGCGGGATTATCGGCACCGACTTCTTTAAGACCGGCAATCAGGACTTCCCCGCCGGTATCGCGAAGCGAATAGTAAACGTCGTCCAAAAGCGCCGCGTTGGCATCGTCTCCTTCAAGTTCCGAAAGCGCCTTGTTGCGACGTTTGACGCCTTCGTCTTTCAAAAACTCAAGACCTACCGTGTCAAATACCTGAAATATCTTCCGGGCTGTTCCATCGGTTCCTTTTCCAATCTCGAATTGAGAGATCGTTGTTTTGGAAAGCCCAGCACGTTCAGCGAGATAAGGTTGCCCCCAGTTCAAAATGCCACGGGCCGCCCGACTCTGGGCAGGCGTTATAATATTCATGAATCAAACCTTTAGAATAAGACCTATAAGGATGTACTTTTCTATAAGAAACCTGGTCTTATGTCCATATTTTTAAAACAGTGTCATTTTTTGCTTGTCGAACCGACAAGAAATCTGATACAAACGACAGCTCTGTGGGGCAGAGAATACATAATAACACTCAATCCGGCACCCTGCTATACAGGAGAATGCCGGTGATCTCCGCAGAATTTGAGGGCGTGATTTAACCCCGCTGTGCATGGTGCGCGGCGGGACAATCAACAGCAGATTTGAAGGGGTAATTTTATGAGTGAAGAGAAAAAACAAAAGACAAGACCAAGGGCAAATTCTTTTGATGTTTCAATCGGAAGAAAACTTCGGGATCGCCGTAACGTTCTTCATCTATCTCAAGACGATTTGGCAAAGCTTGTAGGTGTTAGCTATCAGCAGGTCCAAAAATATGAGGCTGGAACAAACCGCATAAGTGCAAGTATGCTTTACCATATTGCGCGCTGCCTTGACGTCGGTGTTGAGTATTTTCTATTAGATGCACCGGATTTTGATGTCGTTCCGAAGGCGGCCCCATGCCTGGCGGCATTGGATAGCGCCATAGAGGGCGTGGAGCGGTTACAGGAAGAACTGAAAGGCGCGCGGACAACGTTCCGGAAAAGCCGGCGCCAAATCGAGCAAGGGTCCGGGGCGCGGCGGTACCGGGATTTTCTGACGGACTGATTTCCCACACAAACTATGGTCTGCCGGGCTACCCCACGCTTGGCAGGCCACCCTTTTTCAATCGTGCAAAAGGGGTCCCTTTCGCAAGGGATTCTGGCCAGATGATCGCCGGCGTCTGCAGCTGAACCAATTGCTTCTATATCAAAGACTTAAACATACAACGAAAAAATCTTGTATTTTGCAAAAGGGGCTTGCAAAATTAAGGGCATGAAAATCGGCTATGCCCGCGTCTCGACCGACACCCAAAACCTCGACCCGCAACGGCACGCGCTGAACGTGGCCGGCTGCGACGTGGTCTATGAAGACCTCGGGATTTCCGGGGCCGTACAAGCGCGTCAGGGCCTCACTGACGCGCTTGGCCAGGTCGGGCAGGGGGATACCCTCATCGTCTGGAAACTCGACCGTCTGGGCCGCTCCCTGGCCGATCTGATCCACCTGATTGACGGGATCGGCAAGGCCGGCGGCGGCTTCGTCTCGCTCACGGAGGCAATCGACACCACAAGCGCGGGCGGGCGGCTCCTCTTCCACATGATGGGGGCGCTAGCCGAGTTTGAGCGGGCGTTGATCGCCGAAAGGACGGTTATCGGTATGGAAGCCGCGAGGCGGCGCGGAACGCATGTCGGGCGCCCTAGGAAGCTCACAGCGGCACAGATAGACCATGCGCGGGAAATGATCGGGGCAGGAAAGCCGGTGGCTCACATGGCGGAACTGTACGGCGTCGATCCGTCCACGCTCTGGCGGGCACTGCGGGGGGGATGAAACAGAATACAAGAGTTCTGTTTCAACGCCAAACCAGCCGGACTTTCCGAAATCCCGGCCTCTCTCGTCGAGCTGGTGACGAGCTGGCCGGGCTTTTGTCCGTCAATGCCGCGAGAACCGGCGGTATTCTGCGGGTTTCACGGGACCGGGCTCCGGCCGACCGGCGCTGCCGGGGAAAGATCGGCCGCCGGTGTCGGGGTCGGCCTGGCAACCGGGTTTGAAACAGAAATACCCATTCTGTTTCATCGCCAGTCGGGGCGGCTTTGTTTCTAATCTTCTTCTAAATTCTGGAGATGGCGTTTTAGTCAGTCAGTTGAGAAATCAGAGGTATCAGGAAGCTGGTTAAAAAACCGAATGCATATCCCACGAAGAACTTCGCATTCTCCATCTGCTGACGAGTCGCATTTTTTGATACAAGCAGTATATGTGCTGACCTAAATACCGCCAAAACCAAAAATACTAAAATAGCGATCATGAATATTAGAACAACGAAATTAGGTAGTGTTCGTGGATCTACATCTATTGTAATTTCAATGCTAGCATAAGCCTCGGGCAACATATTTGTTAAGAAAAAGAATGAAATCACACCCATTATAATTGTTAATGACCACATTACAGGGAATCGTAATTCACGATAGAAAATATAAAGACGACTAGAGAATTTTTGATTGACAACGAAATCTCTTTGTTTTTTTCCTATTTCGATAAAATTCTTATATATTTCGTCGTTGTCTAGATATTCGTTCATAGCGGCTTCCTGTGGCGTGTTTTTCTAGCGATCATGGCCTGTAGAAAACGTCATGCGATCAAGTTTACCAGAATCATCGGGGAGTCTATAACTTCTCCAGTTACGTGTGGCAACGGATTGAAACCGAATTGTTGATAGTGTTTCAGCCCTCGTCCTCCGGGTCCTCGGGCTCCATGCGCTCGTCGCACTCGCCGCAGACCAGGTGGATATCGGGCTTGCCCCAGGCGTTCAGGCCGCAGGCCGGGCAGGTGTACCGGGTCTTGTGCTGGCGGCCTTCTTCTTCCGGGCCTCCTGGTCACCCCACCGCTCGACATAGGGAACCTCAAAGCCGCAGTCGATGATCTCAGCGCAAAGCCGGGCGAAGGGACCGGCGGGGTCGATATAGTGGCTGACCAGCATGCCGGTTTCCTTGCCACCCGGCTGCCCGGTGTCGGACGGAATGAGGCCGACTTCCTTCATTTTCAGCGCCCATTCCTTGTTGTGATAGCCCTTGGTGCCCGGCTTGCCGTGGTATGGATAACTTTTGCAAGTCCGGACCGAAATCGGCGACCCGCTTAGCGCGGGGCAGGGTTTTCGGAATAACTGTTATCCGGGAAGTTACTCTGCCGGTTCCGGTACTTTTACAGGAGGAACGGCATTCGGTGCCTTGTTGCCAAGCATAAGGCCGCGGACGCTGATATCCTCGTCGATGTCGGGCCAGTGAATACCGAGGGGCATGATTTCATAATTTGCACGCTGTTCGGGCGTGGCGCGGTGCAAAGTGGGATACCACCACAGAGGCGCGCTGATATGCCGTCCGTCTTTAAGGACGACCGTCAACTCGGAGTCAGTGCAAGAAGCACTCACAGGCTCGTAGCGCTCGTCATACGGATCGAAAGTAACCATGCCATGCCTCTGTCAGTTCCTGGCGGAAATCTTCAACCATTTTGCGCCGGGCCTCCGCCTCTCTAGCGGAGCAGCCTTTGTTGACAGCAATGGCGCAACTGTCGAGCCAGACCTTAATTTCCATACCGTCCTTGAACACGTGGACATGCGGCGGCTCGTCCCGGTCAGACACGTAGAAAAATACCCGGTACCCCTTCCATCGTAACACTGTTGGCATATAAAAAGCTCTCTTTTTGAGATTTATAGCACGTGCCTGGCAATTTGCACCTCCTGGAAAGCAAAAACGGCCTATCGGCCTTCTCGACCTATGGGTTTTAGGCGAAAGACCAAAGGTCCATTCCCTTGGTGAGACGAAGAACGACATTCCCCCGGAGCCCGACACTTTCAGGAGAGCGCCGCGCGCAGCGGAAGTCCGTAGCGTCGTATGGGACCCGTCTGCAAGACCTTAGCAGAGCTTGGCGCTTTAGCGCCTAGCGTCGCTTGGGTCTGAAGATGGGGGAGACGCGGAGGACTGGAGCGAGCACGGTGCTAAGCTGGTGTGGCGGACCGGGAGAGATGAAGACTTGCGCCCGTGTGCCCGAAGGGCACCGATACGGGCGCTCCTTCAGATTATCGGCCCTTTGGGCCGATTCCGAATATTTTCATAACAAATTGTAGGGGGGAGAGGATTCTATTTATTAATTCATACTTCGGACTTCTACATACACAGCAAAAAAGGCAAAAAAAACAGATGGTTATGAGGGGAAAAATAACGGATCGGGGGATAATCTTAACTTATTGGGGGATACGAATCGAGATTCGATAACGGATCGGGGGATAATCTTAACTTATTGGGGGATTTGAAATAACAAATCGGGGGGCGAAAGAATAACGGATCGGGGGATATATAACGGATCGGGGGATAGTTATCCCCAAATCATAACTTTTTGGGGGTGGAAAACTTTTTGCGATAACAAATCGGGGGCGCGGGACCACAAGATGTGGGCAGTTTGAACTTTCCGCTTGTGTCAAGAAAAAAGATAACGCAGGCTTGGGTCTGATGTTATAGTTTTAAAGGGCGGACATCCCCCAATCCGTTATGCCATGACACAGGCAACGCCAAAGAAGCCGTACCGCACGCTTGACCTTAAACCGGATCCGGGCGAAATGATTAAGCCTGCGGAAACCGTTGATATTATTGGTACGGAGCCACTCACACTAGAAGATAGACGTGTTTTTAATAGGCTTGTCGCAAATGCGCATGGGCCAAATATGGGAGAAATTGGCAGAGAATTTAAAATACCGATTGCGGAACTGCGTGCTACACACAAGGGTAATGAACGTGTGGCTGAGTCTATCGAACGGCTTATGAAGACCGTTGTGCGTCACAGGGTAGGGAATACGGTTCGGAGGTTCCAGCTTTTGGGCGGGAACGACATGGAGGATACGGACCGGACACACGGGTTCCTTACCTATAGCTTTGATCGTCGCCTTGTCGAACTGCTCGAATCGTCCACGATGTTTGCGAAGCTAGAGCTTGCAGTCATCGCAGCGTTTCAGAGTAAATACGCCTTAGCACTTTATGAGCATGTAGCCCGTCGGATAAACATGAGATTCAAATTTATGCAAGACTACACAGTAGAAGAAATTCGGGAGATTTTAGGAGTCCCCGACGGAAAGCTAACGGCTTTCGGAAGCTTAAAACAAAGAGCACTTGATCCAGCCATAACAGAAGTAAACGGTCTAGCAGATTTTAGTGTTGCTATTGGATGCAAGAGAACCGGAAAGAAGATTACTCACGTTACGATGTCATGGTGGTGGAAAGATAGAGAGGGCCGCGCCGCTGTACGGGCGGAGCTAGGCCGGGTCAAGATGGGTCGGCGGGAACGGATACGTGGGATAACAGAAACGGTGATGGAGTTTGACACGAGCGGAAACAAGATTGAAAGAAAAGCCGTGGCGGAACGTGATTTGTGCGATGATATACCGCTTTAGTAGATTCTTCCGATTCTGCTAGATGATGAGTAAATACTCAAATGAGTGCATGAGTATCTACTCATTTGAGTGTTTACTCAAATACTCAGCCCACAACGCCCGTGTAATATCGGCAACGGAACGGCCTTCGTTGACGGCTTGGGCCTTCATACGGCGGTGAAGGCTGGCTTCCACGTCAAGGTTCAGGCGTTTTTTCGGCTCATCGTCCTGGGACCGGACATCCTGAAGAAGCTCTTCTTTCAGCTTGCTAGGCCGTTTCGCGCTCAAGGCCATGAACCGCCCTCCCCTTTTTCAAAAAGCCCGCTAACTCATCGGCAATAGCATCGATCTCGCTAACCGCGTCGGGCGCAGCAACGTCAAAGACGGTAAGACCGTCTGCGGCGGTGCGCGGATAGACCTGCCGTTGAACGGTGATGGCTTGGAACACCGGAAGCCCGTAGTCAGCCAAAGCGGCTATGACCTCTTGGCCGAGGCGCGTTCTCTTGATCGCTCGTGAGATAACGAACGCAGCATGAGGCGTTCCGTCGGTCACTTCCTGACGGGCACGGATAAGGTCAACAAGATCACTGGCAGCCCAGATGTCATAGGGTGACGGCTGCACAGGGATGAGAACCGCATGGGAAACCTTAACAGCGGCTGCAAGCATATCCGCTAGCTTGGCCGCACCGTCGATGAAGACGAAGTCGTACGGGGCGGCAATGCCGGGAAGCGCCTTCATGTTGTCCGGGCGGCCATAGGCCAGAAGGGGAACGGGGTTTTCCTCACGCGCGGCGTGCCAGTCGCTGGCACTGCCTTGTGGATCGGAATCCACGAGCAGCACCTTAGAGCCGCGTTCATGGAAAGCGCGGGCAAGATGGGTGCTTAGGGTCGTCTTCCCGCTTCCGCCCTTGGGATTGAGCAATGAAACAATCGGCATAACGCCCTCCGCTTGAGTATTTGAGTAGCCACTCAAATGAGTGAACACTCAAATACTCATTTGAGTGTTCACTCAAACGGAGAGAAAGGCAAGCCGAAAATCACATCTCCGGCCCGAGGCTCCGGTCCCGGCCCCGCTGCGGCCCGCCGCCGAAGCTGTTGTCGTTGGCGCGGTCGGCTCCGGCCTGGCGCTCGGCTTCCCAGGCATCGGACCAGCCGTCACGTTCCCGCCGATCACGAGCCTTGGTAATCCGCTCTTCGAGGTCCTGACGCTCCCGCCGCTCCCGCTCGGCCTGCTGCCTGCGCTCCTCGGCCTGCTGTGCCTCGAGGCGGCCTTCGTACTCGCCGGTGCGCATGTCGATGCTGGCGAGGGTCCGGCGCTCGGCGTCGGCCTGGTCACGGTCGCGGGCGGCCTGGCCGAAGAGGCGGTAGAAGAACCCGCCGCGCTCTAGCCGAGCCTCGGTCGCGGCAAGGTTGGCGGCGGTGCGGTCCCGGTCGGGGCCATAGGTCGCCCGGAGATGATGGGCGAGGTTTTCCCGCTGCACCGAGTGGCGGCGGTTCATCTCGCCGTCACGGTCGAGCTGGTGGCTCTGAAGATCGGCCCGCTTCCCGTTCGCCCAGGTGTCGAACCGGCGTTCCTGATACGCCTTCTCGCGGGCCTGGCGCTGCGGGTCGGCCCGCTGCTGCTCTTGGCCCCTGTCCCGCTCGCCGGTGG
>JAXHTI010000072.1:4373-12893 GCA_034190045.1 Pseudomonadota bacterium | reverse complement strand
CCCGCAGGAATAAAAGTTCGGGAAATTAATTATATCCTCATTCTGTAATCGCGGAGTGGTGTCTTTGTTGTAACCATTGAGCGAGAAGTTACGTGCTCGCGCTGTTTCTCCGACCACCAGGACAATCAACGATTTTTTATTTTTTTCTGCCGCAGGCTTAACTTGTTTGGCATCCAGGCCAATTGTGATTGGCGACGAATCGTGGTTTTGCAGTGCGATAATAGAAATTTTTCCAATGCTGTAAATGTAATTTACGGGATTGATCAGGTAGCGAAGATGATGGTGATTACGAAAGAATGCGGTATAGTCTGATGAAAAAAGCAGGAAATTACCGGCTATCAGTCCGAATGAAAGCAGGACAATCAGTGCGTTTTTCGACAGTTGCCTGATGGGGGAGAGATAACAGACCGGAACACTGTAAACCAGCAAAGCAGGGATTATGCCGAGTATAAAGACATGAATCAGCATGCCTGTAGTAAGAAGATCGGTTGATTCACGCGCGTCAGTTTCAAGAACGTTATGAATCATGGTAGTGTCAATTACGATGCCGTAACTGAGCATGAAATGGCCGGCAAAAGCCGATGCAAGCAGGATAAAAATCAATACCGGTTTGGTCAGGTATTTGGCATGGAAGGCCTGTAAAAGAAAGACAGTGAAAGTGATAATCAGGAAAAAGAAGGCCAGCGTGAACGCGGCCTTATGCACTAAACTGCCCCCCACAACTTCCTGCAGGCGGCGCAAGAAAACGAAATTTCCCGTCAGTGCCAGATATGCTGCAATAACAACCACCGGGTAGCGAGCATAGAACTGGCGCAACCGGGCAGAAAATTGTTTTAGTTCGGGTAAAGCGGGAAAGTTGAGTTGGCGCATAGAACTGACAATCGAACTCTGAGGGTACACAGACCGATTGTCAGTCAAAAAGCTTAAAGCGATCTTAAATTAGCGGAATCCGGACAACTCTGTTGTGCCGGACACCGCTACGCTCAGTCCGGCCTACCAGCTGCGCTACATCGGGCCTACTTGACTATTTCGGCTGAACGAGAAGCATCAACATCTTAACCACGAATACTCGATGGCTCGAAGTATTCAACTATTTATTTTCTTGGTGTCTTCGTGGTTAAGATTTTCAGCCGAAGTAGCGCCCGCCACTGGCAATGGCCACGGTCGCGATACCCAGCAGGGTATTCAGTCCCACAAGCATCCTGATTTGCCCGAGTTTCTGACCACCGGTTGGCCAGTCCTGTTGCAGGACCGCCTGTTTCAGTCGCCGGTAAGGAGCAAAGAAAACATGCAGGTAAATCAGGATCATGATAATGCCGATACCGTTCATCAGGTGCACATAGATCGGTGCGTTGGCAAAACCGCCGAACATGACAAACAGCATCCAGTAACCGGTTACTGGCAGCAGAACGACACTGGCCCAGACCCAGGGAAAGAACTTGCCGAAGGTGCCGACCCACAGGGTCAGGCGTACCGGTGGCTCCAGCTGCGTGGCGGCTACCGGCCGCAGACACATATAGGCAAAAAACATCCCACCGACCCAGATAACGGCGGAGAGCATGTGCAGGGCGATTAACAGGCTGTTTGTGTTCATATTCTTGACCTTATTGTTGGCTTTCGTATGAGTGTTACCGAAGACGTATTGTTAAAAAATTAATTCGCAACTGTACGTAAATACAAACAAATCTAGCTGCAACAAATTAATAATTCGCGTTTATTTGCGTGCATTTGCGGACCATAACGAGTTCAGGTTTTTTGGTTTATCCTGAAGAATGATTATTCTTATCGCGCCACTTCCTCACCCGGCGCATGGCGGTCGATCCAGCTATAGACTCGTTTGACCAGGGTATCAGCTCGCCCGTTGAAGAAATGATCCGCCCCTTCGATCTCAACCTGGCGGTAGTTATCGTTGCCGGCCCGGGCAGCGCCCGTGGCGCGCTTTTTCACCGAGGCCATGACGCCGTCCAGATCCTGGCTGCCGTAGAGATCGAGCACCGGAATGGTGATTTTTTCCAGGTTGGTGGCGTTGTCCATGCTGTCGATGTCGCTCTGGTTCATGCCGATACCGACAAAGGCCCGGATCGGGTGGTCGGGGTTGCTGGCCAGGTAATGGGTGCTCATGGCGGCGCCCATGCTATGAGCAAGAATCACGATGTTTTCGATACCCCGCTCCCGCAGGTGGTCGATGGCGGCGTTGAAACGCGGGGTGACCTCCTCGAACAGCGGTTCATAGTCCCGGGCGTCAGCCTGGTTTTCGAGGATCGGCATCTGGATGGAGAGGGTCGTCCAGCCATGGTCGGGCAGTCGGCTGCGCAGCGGATGGATGACCTCCGGCCAGTTGGGATGGGCGCCGATACCATGCACCACGATGGCGCCGCCTTTGGCTTCTTCGGTGGTCTGCTCGGTCACCAGCGCCAGTACCTGCTCGTCACCGGGTTCCAGCCACAGGGCCTCGCCGACCATGAGAGTATCGACGATCTGATCCGCCCAGCGCTGTTCCTTGGCCTTGTCCGAGGCCGACAGGGGCGTGCTGATCAACGCGATACTTATTAATAGGGCGGTAGACAGGTGGCGCATCGTAATTCCTTGTAATCAGAGAGGTTTTGTTGTCGGGCCTGCCAGGGGAAATGCCAGACAGGGCTCAAATCCGCGTTCATGTTGCCACAAAAGGCTGAAAAATCCGATCTGATCAGGTAAAGTCTGCGGTTCATTTTTTCAGCAGGTCGCGTCACGGCGCGGCCGGCGACACTTTAATATAAACAAGCGAAGAGGCGAACCCATGGCCGATTATCAAATTGCCCCGTCCATCCTGTCTGCGGATTTTGCCCGCCTGGGCGAGGAAGTCGACAACGTACTGAAGGCTGGTGCGGACATTGTCCATTTCGATGTCATGGACAACCATTATGTGCCCAACCTGACCATCGGCCCGCTGGTCTGCGAAGCATTGCGCAAACATGGGGTCACCGCACCCATCGACGTGCACCTGATGGTCAAGCCGGTGGATCGCATCATTCCCGACTTCGCCGAGGCCGGTGCCACTTATATTACCTTCCATCCGGAAGCGTCCGATCATATCGATCGCACCTTGCAGCTGGTGCGCGACAGCGGTTGCAAGTCCGGCCTGGTCTTCAACCCGGCGACCCCGCTGGATTATCTGAAATACGTTATGGACAAGGTCGACATGATCCTGCTGATGTCGGTCAACCCCGGCTTCGGCGGTCAATCCTTCATTCCGGCCACCCTCGACAAGCTGCGTGAGGCGCGCAAACTGATCGACGAATCCGGGCGTGACATTCGCCTGGAAATCGATGGCGGCGTGAAGGCCGATAACATCCAGGAAATTGCCGCCGCCGGCGCCGACACTTTCGTTTCCGGTTCCGGCATCTTCGGCAAGGGCCAGGATTCCGATCCGAACCGCTACGACTCCATCCTCAAGACAATGCGGGATGAACTGGCCAAGGCGGGTTAATGCGCGAACGCATGGAACCGTACTTGATTTGAAAACAGTGGAAGAAACGCAAAGGAAGCGGAGGCGCAAAGTGCGCAAAGAAAATTTCATATTGAAACAAATAAACTTTGCGGGCTCTGCGTCTTTGCGTTCTCCGCGTTATTTTCCAGAGACGTAAGCTATGATAAAGAAGCCGGAAATGGTCTTGATCGATGTGGACGGCACGCTGGTGGACAGTGTGCCGGATCTTGCCTATTGCGTGGACGAGATGATGAAGCAGCTCGGCATGCCGGAGCATGGTGAGGCTAAAGTTCGCGAATGGGTGGGTAACGGTGTTGAGCGCCTGACCCGGCGTGCGCTGATAGGCCAGCTGGAGGGCGAACCGGACGAGGCGTTGTTTGACAGGGCCTATCCGATTTTTCTCGAACTGTATGCCGAAAACACCAGCAAGCGCAGCAAGCTGTATCCCGGCGTCAGCGAAGGGCTGGCCTACCTCAAGCAGGCCGGTTATCGGCTGGGCTGTGTGACCAACAAGGCGGAACAGTTCACCGTGCCGCTGCTCAAAACGCTCGGGGTCTATGATGATTTCGAGATCGTGGTCAGCGGCGACACCCTGCCGCAGAAAAAGCCCGATCCGATGCCGCTGCTGCACGTGGCCGAGTTTTTCGGCGTCAAGCCGGAGCAGGCACTGATGATCGGCGATTCGGTCAGCGACGTCACCGCCGCGCGGGCCGCCGGTTTCCAGATTGTCTGCATGAGCTATGGCTACAACCACGGCGTGGATATCCGCGAGGCCAATCCCGACGCGGTGATCGATTCCATGGCCGAACTGCCCGATTTACTCAAACAGGCGGCGCGCGGCGCGGCCTGAACCTGACTGTGACCTGAAGATGCAACGCCTCATGAACATTACCGCTAACCGATGGCGCCACTGGTGAGGCAGTGACGACGGTTTTTGGTATATGATGGCAACTCTTCAGGTGACAGTTTATGAACGAGACACAATTTCAGGCGTACGCCAAACAGGGCTATAACCGCGTCCCGCTGGTGCGGGAGGTGCTGGCCGATCTCGATACCCCTTTAAGTACCTATCTCAAGCTGGCCGACGGGCCCTACAGCTACCTGTTCGAATCGGTGCAGGGCGGCGAGAAGTGGGGCCGTTATTCCATTATCGGCCTGCCCTGCCAGACGGTTCTGCGCATTCACGGCCACGACATTCGTCTTTACCACAACGGCGAGATCATCGAACAGGAACAGGCCAGCGATCCCCTGGCCTGGATCGAAGCCTTTTATGCCCGTTACCGGGTCCTCGAGGACGATCGCCTGCCGCGTTTCAACGGCGGCCTGGTCGGCTACTTTGGCTACGACACGATTCGCTACATCGAACCGCGGCTGGCAGACTGCCCCAACGACGATGCGCTGGAACTGCCGGATATCCTGCTGATGGTCTCCGACGAGATCGTGGTGTTCGATAATCTTTCCGGCAAACTCTATGTCGTGCTCTATGTCGACCCGGGCCAGAGTGGTGCCTATCAACAGGGGCAGGAACGACTGGGTCAGTTGATCGCCCGCTTGCAGGAAACCCCGCCCCGGCCGCCAAAGACGCGCTCGCTGAAAATCCATGAAGATGATTTTGTTTCCGGCTTCACCCAGCAGGGTTTCGAATCCGCGGTGGCAAAGGCCAAACAGTACATTGTCGACGGCGATGTGATGCAGGTGGTGCTGTCGCAACGCCTGTCGATTCCCTACGAGGCACAGCCGCTGGATCTGTATCGCGCCCTGCGCAGCCTTAATCCCTCGCCCTACATGTTTTATCTGGATCTGGACGATTTTCATATCGTCGGCTCCTCACCGGAGATCCTGGTGCGTGTGGAAGATGAGACGGTCACCGTGCGCCCGATCGCCGGTACCCGGCCGCGCGGCAAGAGCGAAGAAGAAGACCGGGCCCTGGAAGCCGAACTGCTTGCCGATCCCAAGGAGCGGGCCGAACACCTGATGTTAATCGACCTGGGGCGCAACGATGTCGGGCGCATTGCCGAGATCGGCAGTGTCCAGGTGACCGAGAACATGGCCGTGGAACGTTATTCGCACGTCATGCATATCGTCTCCAACGTTACCGGCAAGATCCAGGCTGGCATGTCCAACATGGACGTGCTGCGTGCCACTTTCCCGGCCGGGACCGTCTCCGGGGCACCCAAGATTCGCGCCATGGAGATCATCGACGAACTCGAACCGGTCAAGCGCGGTGTCTACGCCGGCGCGGTAGGCTACCTCTCCTGGTCCGGCAACATGGACACCGCGATCGCCATCCGCACCGCCGTGATCAAGGACAAACAACTGCACATCCAGGCCGGCGCCGGCATCGTCCACGACTCCGTCCCGCGCAATGAATGGGACGAAACCATGAACAAGGGACGCGCCATCTTCCGCGCCGTGGCCCTGGCCGAAGCCGGCCTTGATGGGACGCACAGGTGAATGACATGTTATTGATGATCGATAATTACGATTCCTTTACGTATAACCTGGTGCAATACTTTGGTGAGCTGGGTGTTGAGGTGAAGGTTTACCGCAACGACCAGGTGACACTTGATGACATCGCGAAATTAAACCCCGGGTATATGGTGATCTCTCCCGGACCCTGCACGCCTGCCGAGGCGGGGGTTTCGGTGGAGGCGATTCGGCATTTCGCCGGCAAGTTACCGATCCTGGGGGTCTGTCTGGGGCATCAGTCCATTGGCCAGGCTTTTGGGGGCAAGGTGGTGCATGCCGGCAGTATCATGCATGGCAAGACCTCGATGATCCATCATCATGATGTCGGGGTATTCAAAGGACTGGACAATCCTCTGGAGGCGACCCGTTATCATTCGCTGGTAATCGAAAAGACCTCATTACCCGATTGTCTGGAAGTCACCGCCTGGACCCAACAGGATAACGGCGAGCTGGACGAGATTATGGGCGTGCGACACAAAGAGATGGCCATCGAGGGGATCCAGTTTCATCCTGAATCGATCCTGACCGAGCATGGGCATGATATGTTGCGAAATTTTCTGGAACAGAACCGGTAAGCGTGGCGTGCAGCAGATTCAAGGTTGACCCTTGGTTTAACAGGTTCTAGCTGCTAGTTACTAGTATCTAGCCCCCTTTTGAAGTACTGGTTGCGCGTTCCGGCGTGTACAAACAAGACAAGCAAAAGAAAATAATATACCAGGAGACACCAGATGGATATGCCAACGGCAATCAAGGCGGTGACTGAAAACCGCGATCTGAGCGGCGAGGAGATGACGCAGGTGATGCGTCAGATCATGACCGGCGAGGCGACGCCGGCACAGATCGGAGGCTTCCTGGTCGGGTTGCGCATGAAAGGCGAGACAGTGGATGAGATCGCCGCTGCTGCCGGGGTGATGCGCGAACTGGCAACCCGGGTCACGGTTCAGGGCGAGCATCTGGTCGATACCTGTGGGACCGGTGGTGATGCGGCCAGTACATTTAATATTTCCACCGCCAGTGCGTTCGTGGTGGCCGCCGCCGGGGGCCAGGTGGCCAAGCACGGCAATCGTTCGGTCTCCAGCAAGTGTGGCAGTGCCGATGTTCTGGAGGCCGCGGGGGTGAACCTGGATTTGAGCCCCGAGCAGGTGGCGCGCTGTGTCGATGAAACCGGGGTGGGTTTTATGTTTGCGCCCAAGCACCACAGTGCCATGAAACATGCCATCGGGCCGCGCCGCGAAATGGGCGTGCGCACGATTTTTAATGTGCTCGGGCCACTGACCAATCCGGCCGGGGCACCTTACCAGGTACTCGGGGTCTTTTCCGAACGATTGCTGGTCCCGCTGGCCGAGGTCTTGAAAAAACTGGGTAGTAAACATGTGCTGGTGGTACACGCCGAGGATGGCATGGATGAGATCAGCATCGGGGCCCCGACCCACGTGGCGGAGTTGAAAGACGGCGAGATCAGCAGTTATAGCATTACCCCGGAACAGTTCGGCCTGCAACGCACGGATGTGGCCACTTTGAAAGTGGCCACCGCCGATCAATCACTGGAGATAATCAAAAACCTGCTCAACAACCAGCCCGGCCCGGCGAGGGACATTGTCCAGCTCAACGCCGGCGCGGCGATCTATGCCGCCGATCTGGTGCCGAGCCTGGAAGATGGTGTCAAACGTGCCGCCGAAGTCATTGCCGACGGATCCGCTGCCGCCAAACTCGATGAACTCGTGAAATTGTCCCAATCTTTTTGAGATAAAACTTTAACGCAGAGGCGCAGAGTAACGCAGAGATATATAACAATGATTAATTTCAAGTTGTGAATTAAAAAGCCATGGCCCTAATTCATAATTTAAAATTCAACATTCAAAATTATATTCTCGTTCCCTGTGGTGAAAAAATAGAAAGAATGATATGAGTGATACTCCCGACATCCTGAAAAAGATTATCGAGCGCAAGCGGGAAGAGGTGGCCGAGCGCCAGGCAAGGGTTCCGTTGTCGCAACAGCAACAGCGTGCGGAGGCAGGATCGCCGGTACGAAGTTTTGTGCAGGCGATCGAACAGCGTCTGGCGAATAGTCAGCCGGCGGTGATTGCCGAGATTAAAAAAGCCTCGCCCAGCAAGGGTGTGATGCGCGAACCGTTCGTGCCCGCGGAGATTGCTCGCTCCTACGAGCAGGGCGGTGCCGCCTGTTTGTCGGTGCTGACCGATGTCGATTTTTTCCAGGGCAGTGATGACTACCTGCAACAGGCTCGTGATGCCTGTTCCCTTCCGGTATTACGCAAGGATTTTATGATCGACTCGTACCAGGTTTACGAGGCGCGGGCGATCGGGGCCGATTGTATCTTGCTGATCGTGGCCGTGCTCGACGACACGCGCATGCGCGAGTTGCATGACCTGGCCCGCCAGCTGGGGATGGCCGTACTGGTGGAGGTGCATGATGCCGAAGAACTGCAGCGGGCCCTGAAACTCGAAACACCGTTAATCGGAATCAATAACCGCGATCTGCGCACCTTCGACACCCGGCTGGAAACGACACTCGAACTGCTGGACTCGATCCCCGAGGATCGCATCGTCGTCACCGAAAGCGG
>JAXHTI010000072.1:0-4273 GCA_034190045.1 Pseudomonadota bacterium | reverse complement strand
CCGAAGACGACGATCGTCTTGCCCTTGACGTAGATCAGTCCCTGTTCTTCCATGGTCTTGAGTACGCGGCCGACCATTTCGCGGGAGCAGCCGACGATGCGGCCGATTTCCTGGCGGGTGATGCGGATCTGCATGCCGTCGGGGTGGGTCATGGCGTCGGGTTGTTTGCACAGATCCAGCAGGGTGCGGGCGACGCGGCCGGTGACGTCCATGAAGGCCAGGTCACTGACCTTGCGACTGGTATCGCGCAGGCGGGTGGCCATCTGCCGGGCCACGGCGAACAGAATGTCGGGGTGTTCCTGGTACAGCTGGCGGAATTTGGCATAGCTGATTTCGGCGACTTCGCAGGTAGTGCGGGCACGTACCCAGGCACTGCGGTTACGCTCCTCGTCAAACAGCCCCATCTCGCCGAAGAAATCGCCCTTGTTGAGATAGGCGAGCACGATCTCGCGGCCCTCCTCGTCCTCAATCAGAACCGAAACCGAGCCGTCCACGATGTAGTAGAGAACCTCGGAGTCGTCCTCGGCATAGATGATGACGCTCTTGGCCGGATACTGGCGCCGGTGGCAATGCTCCAAAAAGCGATCCAGTGAGGGAATACCCGTATTTTCAACCTTGGCCTGAACCATGCTTTTCCTTATATAGTCTGCTGACGTCGGTTGCCGCCTATGGTATACCAATAAAAGGTATTTACAATAGAACCGGCGATTTTCGTCGCCGAATTGAGAATGCCGTCACCCCGCCGGGGTGCCGAAACGGCAGCGGTTTTGCAGTCACCGCCCGGAATTATAGGCAATGCCGGCCGGTTCTGCACAGGCAATCAGTGTGATTCAGGAGGATGACAGTTAAATGAAAGCGCGGATTAAATGGGTCCAGGATGCCACTTTTGTCGGGGAATCGGGCAGCGGCCATGCGGTGGTGATGGACGGCCCGCCGGAACACGGCGGTCGCAATCTCGGCATTCGCCCGATGGAAATGTTGCTGCTGGGCATGGGCGGCTGTACCAGTTTTGATGTGGTGAATATTCTGAAAAAATCCCGCCAGCCGATTCGTGACTGCTATGCCGAGCTGTATGCCGAACGCGCCGAAACCGAGCCGAAGGTTTTTACCCACATTCACGTCCATTTTGTTATTACCGGCAAGGACCTCAGTGACAAACATGTCAAGCGGGCCGTGGAACTGTCGGCAGAGAAATACTGCTCTGCTTCGATTATGCTGGCCAATGGGGGTGTTGAAATCAGCCATGACTACGAAGTGCTCGAACCGGAAGATGAATGATCGCACCGGCAACTGAATTGAACCACAAGGAATAATTTTTATGGCTGATTTCCCCGGGCTCGTGCACAGTTATTACCAGGCCTGGTTCCGTTTTCATCCCGAGACAGCAGTGGACCTGGGCGTACGTGGTTTTGAATCGCAACTGACACCGTTTGCCGATGATGACATCGGTGCCCTCAAGGCATTGAATGAAAAACTGATCGACGCGCTGGATGAAGTCGATACTTCGGCGTTGACGGCGGCACAGGTGATTGATCGGGAAGTCATGTATGGCGCCGCCATTATCGAATCATCCGAGCTGATCGAGCATGACTGGCGTTATCGGGATCCCGCCCGTTATCTGCCGGTCCATGCTATCTATCAATTAACGCTGCATAATCTCAAATTAAACAAACAGCATTTGCAAAACCGTCTACAGGCTATTCCGCGCCATTTGCGTAATGCCCAGTCCAATCTGCAGACCGAACCTGAGACGATCCCGCCCGTGTGGCTGGAGGCCGCGCATACCGAGGCTGTACAGGGCGCGGACTACTTGCGCAGCCTGCGCAAACATCCGGTATTTATCCAGCACGGACTCAACGCCGAGCTGGAACAGGCCGCCCATGCCGTCGACGAGTTTGCCCATTTCATGGAGGTCGAACTGCAACCGAAGGCCGCGGGTGATTTTGCCTGTGGCACCACCTGGTTCGAACGTTTGTTACATCATCGTCATGCCTTGCCAATCAGTGCGTCGCAATTGCATGCCCTGGGCGAACGCCTGTTCGAAGAGACATTAAGCGAACTGAAAGCCGTTACTGTCGAGTTGCAGGGTGACGAGGATATCCGGCAACTGACCGAAAAAATCCATTCCCGTCACCCGGCGGCGGAAGAACTGCTCGAACAGTACCGCCAGAATATGCAGGCCGCGCATACTTTTGTTGCAGAACGGGATCTGGTCAGCCTGCCGGGCAAGGAATCGCTCAAGGTGGTTGAGACACCAACCTTTTTGCGTCATGAAATCCCCTTTGCCGCCTATATGGAGCCGCCGTTTAACGACCCCGAGCAACAGGGCTTTTACTATGTCACACCGGTCGAGGATGCACTGTCGCTGGGAGAGCACAACAGGATCAGTTTGCGTCATACCTGTGTCCACGAAGCCTGGCCCGGTCATCATTTGCAGTTTGTCACCGCCAACCGGGGCCATCGGTCGAGTACGCTGCCGCGCCTGGTCAACCCCTCGGCGACCCTGTATGAAGGCTGGGCACTGTATTGCGAGCAGTTAATGCAGGAGCAGGGTTTCCTCGACAGTCAGGAGTCACGTTTTGTGTTGCTCAAGGACCGGTTGTGGCGCGCCCTGCGCATCATGCTGGATGTGGAGCTGCATACCCGGGGCGTTTCACTCGCGCAGGCGGCACAGCGGATGGAGCAGTGGCTGGGCTTCACACACGAACAGGCGCTGGCGGATCTGGGCTGGTATACCCATGCACCGACCGTGCCTATGGGTTATGCCACCGGCTGGGCCCTGATCAATGCGACACGCGAGCGGTTGTCGCAACTGGAGAGTCCCTTCGAGCTCAAATCCTTCCATGATCGACTGCTGACGGAAGGTTCCATTGCCTTGCCGCATGTGGTCCGCAGCCAGTTTGGCAGGCCGGTCTGGGAGAGCGTACAGCGCAGTATCTTCACCGAACCGGACACCTGAACCGCCACCCGGTGGCAACTGACTGATTTGGCGCCATAATATCCGGCCACTTGCACCCTGTCGGCACAGGGACAAAAACGCCTGACGCCTGCGGGCGGTTGGTTTAAAATGGTCGTTTTTTCCCGATCGGGCTCTTAAGGAGAATGCGATGAAACGTCCCGTTGCCACTGCCGGTTTGCGTCATATTGCCCTGTATGTCCGGGAATTCGACGCCTGCGAGCGGTTCTATGTCGAGCTGCTCGGGATGCGCGAGGAGTGGCGCCCGGACCCTGCTAACCTGTATCTCACCTCGGGCAACGATAACCTGGCGTTGCATCGCAGCGAGGAGGTCTTTGACGGACCGCAACACCTGGATCACATCGGTTTCATTCTCGATACTCCCGACGCGGTGGATGAGTGGTACGAATTCCTGCTCGCCAATGATGTATCCATGCGGACCAGGCCCAAGACTCACCGGGATGGTGCCCGCAGTTTTTATTGCTATGATCCGGATGGCAACGTGGTGCAGATGATCTATCACCCGCCACTGGCAAAAGCGTAACAAGAGGTAAGCTGTTGGATAAAAAACACAGCAGAAAGATTCGTCTGATGGGGTTCAATAACCTCACCAAGACTTTGAGTTTCAATATCTACGACGTCAATTATGCCGATACCGCCGAGCAACAGGCGGCCTATATCGAGTATATCGACGAGGAATACAATGCCGAGCGTCTGACCGGTATCCTTACCGAGGTCAGTAACATCATCGGTGCCAATATTCTCAATGTGGCCCGCCAGGACTATGAGCCCATGGGCGCCAGCGTGACGATGCTGATCTCCGAGGAGCCGGTTATTCCGGAAGAGGATCTCGATACCAACGCGGCACCGGGCCCGTTGCCCGAGTCGGTCGTCGGACATCTCGACAAAAGCCATATCACCGTGCATACCTATCCGGAAAGTCACCCGGATAACGGCATCAGCACCTTTCGCGCGGATATCGATGTTTCCACCTGCGGCCGTATCTCACCACTGCGTGCATTGAACTACCTGATTCACAGCTTTGAGTCGGATATCGTGATCATGGATTACCGTGTGCGCGGCTTTACCCGTGATGTGAGAGGCAAGAAGCACTACATCGATCACAAGATTAACTCGATTCAGAACTTTCTGGCCAAGGACACCAAGAACCTCTACCAGATGGTTGACGTGAACATGTACCAGGAAAACATCTTTCACACCAAGATGATTCTCAAAGAGTTCGACCTGGATAACTACCTGTTCGACGTCAACGCCAAAGACCTGCCCGAAAATAAACGCAAACAGCTGCATCAGCGT
>JAXHTI010000071.1:0-13044 GCA_034190045.1 Pseudomonadota bacterium | reverse complement strand
TCCGTCATACTGCGTTGTTTGTCATGCTTCCGTTTGGCAAGACACGGGCGACGGGTCCTGCCTGAGATGGAATAATCTGTTGCTTCAGGTATACATTTTCATCAGGCCCGGCACATCGAGAATGATGGCAATGCCGCCATCGCCGGTGATGGTCGCCCCGGCCAGGCCGGGAATTCCCTGTAACAGGGCACCGAGAGGTTTGATCACCACTTCTTCCTGACCGATCAGCTCGTCCACCACGAAGCCGATCTTCTGGTTGCCCATGTGAACGATCACCACGTGACCTTCGCTGGGCAGTGGCGTATCGGCTTCGCCCTTGATCAGCCAGCGTTTGAGATAAAACAGCGGCAGGGTTTTCTCGCGCACGATAATCACCTGCTGACCATCCATGATGTTGGTCTTGGTCAGATCCAGGTGGAAGATTTCGCTGACATTCACCAGCGGCAGGGCAAACAGCTGATCCTTGAGCCGCACCATCAGGGTCGACATGATCGCCAGGGTCAACGGCACCTTGATACTCAGGCGCGTGCCCTTGCCGGGCGCTGAATCGATCTCGATGCTGCCATTGAGCTGGGTGATCTTGGTCTTGACCACATCCATGCCGACACCACGGCCGGAAATATCGGAAATTTCATCCTTGGTGGAAAAGCCCGGCGCGAAAATCAGATTGAAACATTCATTATCGTCCAGGCGCGCGGCGGCATCGGCATCCATGACCCCCTTTTCCACGGCTTTTTGCCGCAACTTGTCGGGGTCCATGCCACCGCCGTCGTCCTCAATCACCAGCAGGATGTGATCCCCTTCCTGCGAGGCAGTCAGGGCCACGGTTCCTTCCCGGTGCTTACCCGCCGCTTCGCGGACATCCGGCATCTCGATACCGTGATCCACCGAGTTACGTACCAGATGCACGAGCGGATCGGCCAGCGCTTCGACCAGGTTTTTATCCAGGTCGGTTTCTTCACCGATCATTTCCAGATTGATTTCTTTTTGCAGGCTGCGCGCCATATCCCGCACCACGCGCGGGAAACGCCCGAAGACTTTTTTGATCGGCTGCATGCGGGTCTTCATGACCGACAGCTGCAGATCGGAGGTCACCAGGTCCAGATTGGCCACCGCCTTGGACAGCTCCTCATCGCCGGCATGTTCGCCCAGACGGGAGATCCGGTTGCGCACCAGCACCAGCTCACCAACCATGTTCATGATCTCATCCAGGCGGGCGGTATCTACTCGCACGGAAGTCTCACCGGCCGGGCGCTCCTTGTTGCCGGCCGCGGCCTTGGCCACTATGGCGGCAGCGGACTGCGGCTCTTCGGGTTCGGGTGCCGCCGCGGCTGAGGGGCTTGCGCCTCCTCCACCGGCCCCGCCAGCCCCGCCGCTGGCGGCGGGCGGCGCGGCGCCCTGTCCGGCACCGGCTGGCGCCCCCTGGAACTGACCCTTGCCGTGCAGGTCGTCCAGCAACGCTTCGAACTCATCCTGGCTAATCGGTTCTTCCGGCTCATTACTGCTCGCCGCGGCGGCAGGTTGGGCCGGGGCACTGTCGGCCGGCGGTGCGCCCTTGAACTGTCCCTTGCCGTGCAACTCATCCAGCAGCGCTTCGAATTCGTCGTCGTTGATCTCGTCACCGTCGCTGTTACTGGTCGCCGCCGGCTTGTCGGTGGATTCCCCGCCGGGCTTGTCCAGCGCATCGAGCAGAGCCTCGAATTCCTCGTCGGTGATATCTTCATTCCCGGCGGCCGCCACCGCTTCGGGCTTCGGCTCGGACGCCGGTGCGGCGGCCGGGGCGGGCGCGTCGCCCGGGGTGGTGTAATGCTCCAGGGCACGCAGCAACGCCGGATCGGCCGCCTCCAGTTCGTCGCCGGATTGCAGCCGTTCGAACTGATCGTTGAGCACATCCAGCACCGGCAACACGGTATCCATCAGATCCTGGGTGACATGGCGTTCGCCGTTACGCAGCAGGTTGAAAATATCCTCGGTGCGATGACACAGGGCGACCATCGGCTCGATATTCAAAAAGCCGGCTCCGCCCTTGATGGTGTGAAAACCGCGGAATACGGCATTGAGCAGGTCCTTATCCTCGGGGGCCTGCTCCAGGCTGATCAGCTGGCTGTTGAGTTGCTCCAGGATTTCGCCCGCCTCAACCAGAAAATCTTGTAACAGTTCATCATCCATTCTTTGTTCAGCCTGTACGCTTGATTAAAATCCGAGACTGGAGAGCAAATCGTCGACTTCGTCCTGACCGGAGACACTGTCGCCGGTATCATCGACGCCCGGCACCACCGGCCCGGCCAGTTTTTCGCTATCCCGTTTTTGCGGTTGCTCTTCGTGTTCCGGCAACCCGGCCAGCTTGATCAGTTCAACCAGGTTATCTTCGACCTCTTCCACCAGTTTGATCACTTTCTTGATGATCTGTCCGGTCAGATCCTGAAAGTCCTGTGCCATCAGGACATTGTTCAGGTTGCTTTTCAGAACCCCCGTCTTCTCACCCTGGCTGCCCAGGTACTCCCCCAGTTGTTTGCTCAGGGCACGAAATTCGTCGGCACTCAGTTCGCGATTGGTGAATCGTTGCCACTGTTCATGTAACTCAGCGGCCCGATTTTCAATTTCTTCACACAAAGGGAAGGATTCTTCCACCGCCTCGAGGGTGCGGTTGGCGGCCTCATCGGTTTTCTGGATCACATAATTGAGTCGCTCGCGTGCGTCAGGGATATCGTGCTCGGCGATGTCGGCAATGCGATCGTCCATGCCGAAGGCACTGATGGCATCGTGCAACTCACGGGTGAGTTTACCCATTTCCTGGTACAGCGTGGATTCGCGAATCGAGGTCAGGTCATCGACAACCTCGCTGGCCCCCTCCTCGTCGCCGTTTTCCATGCAGGCCAGCAGATCGCGGACCCGGGCAATATTATCGTCGTTGATGAGATTATTATCCGACATTGAACCGCCTTGAATACTATTTAACCTTCGATGCGCTCGAAGATCTTGTCGAGTTTTTCTTTGAGTGTCTGGGCGGTAAACGGCTTAACGATATAACCATTAACCCCGGCCTGAGCAGCCTCGACAATCTGTTCACGTTTCTGTTCGGCGGTCACCATCAATACCGGGATATGCGCCAGCTTCTCGTCTTCGCGAACCTTTCTGAGCAGGTCAATGCCCTGCATACCGGGCATATTCCAGTCGGTAATCAACAGATCGTAGTTGGTCGATTGCAGCATCGGCAGCGCCGTGGTGCCGTCATCGGCTTCCTCGGTGTTGGTAAAGCCCAGATCCCGTAACAGGTTCTTGATGATTCGTCGCATGGTGGAAAAATCATCCACTACGAGGATCTTCATATTTTTGTCCACGCTATCCCTCCAGCATTAATGCAACACCATGCTGCCATACCCTTTCCGGACTCTGACCGGCAAACAGGAATATGGAGCGGCAAATTCATCGAATATATCGGCCGGTTTCGGCCAAAACTTAAGGGGGCAATCGAAATCGGGTGGTGGAATAATCAGCAGCTTGTCCCGGCTAACACCGAGCACACCGAATTCACCGAACACACTGAAAACCCATTTCAGGTCGCAATAGCATACCCTGGGAGTATCTCACTAAAAGATTCGGTGATTTCGGTGGCGTCGGTGTCTTCGGTGGTTTAACTGGATAGACACGTCATTGATGAGCAAGAAGCAAGCCGCCCCGGGGCGGCTGACAAAGACCGACTCGAAACGTGAGTATCACGCTTCCTTGAAGCGGTTTTCCATGCGTGCCTGGAGGCGAATGACCGCCTGGCTGTGAATCTGGCTGACGCGGGATTCGCTGACGCCCATCACGGCACCGATCTCGCGCAGATTGAGTTCTTCGTCGTAATAGAGCGCCATGACCAGCCGTTCGCGCTCGGGCAGGCTGGCGATTGCCTCGGCCACGACCCGCTGCATGTCTTCATTCTGCAGGCCGTCGACAATGCCCGGGGCGTTGTCCGACATGTTGTCGAGCATCGAGTCCTCGCCCGTCCCCATGTCCTCGAAACTGAGTACCTTGTGATAACTGTTGTCCTGCAGGATCTTGTAATAATCCTCCAGGGACATATCCAGGGATTCGGCGATTTCCACGTCGCGGGCATCGCGACCGCGGTCGTTTTCGATCTCGCGGACCGCCTCGGCCACCATGCGCGCCTTGCGGTGCACCGAGCGCGGAGCCCAGTCGTTCTTGCGGATTTCATCCAGCATGGAGCCGCGAATGCGGATGCCGGCATAGGTTTCGAAGCTGGCGCCCTGGGTTTCGTCGTAGTTACGCGAGGCCTCGAGCAGACCGATCATCCCGGCCTGGATCAGATCCTCGAGCTGGACGCTGGCCGGCAGCTTGTTAATCAGGTGGCAGGCAATGCGTTTGACCAGCGGCGCATGCTGCTCGACGAGATCGTCGTGCAGCCGCGGCTGGTTGGCGGCATAGATAGCCACACCACTCACGTCAGCGCCTCCGCCTCTTGCTCATGTCCCATTACCAGTCGTTCCACAAAAAACTCCAGATGGCCCCCCGCGGTCTCGGGCAACGGCCACTTGTCGACTTTTTCTGCCAGGGTACCGTAAGCCTGGCTCGCCTTGCTGCGCGGATAGGCCTCGATCACCGAGCGTTGCTTGCGGATGGCCTTGACCACGGATTCATCATCGGGGACGTAGCCAACATAGTCCAGCGCCACATCCAGAAACCGATCCGTCACCTTGGCAATCTTTTCGTACACCTCCCGTCCATGCTGGGCGCTGCGTACCATATTACAGAGTATACGGAATCGGAACAGCCCGTATTCCCGATTCAGCAGCTTGATCAGTGCATAGGCGTCGGTGATCGAGGCCGGCTCGTCGCACACCACCACCATCACTTCCTGCGCCGCCCGGGAGAAACTGACCACACTGTCAGTAATTCCGGCTGCTGTATCAACTAATAATACATCAATATTGTGGTTCAACTCACTAAAAGCCCGGATTAATCCTGCGTGCTGGTTGGCAGTCAGCTCGGCCATCTCCTGCACCCCCGAGGAGGCGGGAATCACACTGAGGCGACCGGGGCCCTGCACCATGATCTCATCCAGCTCGCACTCACCGCGCAGGACATGCGACAGGTTATGGCGGGGATGCAGGCCCAGCAGCACGTCGATATTGCCCAGCCCCAGGTCGGCATCGAGAATGGTGACATCCTTTTCCAGTGCCGACAGGGCCATGGCCAGGTTGAGAGAAACGTTGGTTTTGCCCACGCCACCTTTGCCACTGGTGACGGTGATAACGCGGACCGGGTTGGGTTGAGTCATGCGCTGTAATCCTGCTGCCTGATAATTCATGGGCGACTCAACCATTGGCCCCGGCGACCATGCCGCCCAGAACCAGGGAGATGTCATCGTCTTTCACACCGGCCGCGACCTGCTGCATGATCACCACGCTGCGGCTGACCAGGGTGTGCGGTCGGGCGGGATGGAAGTCCTCGGGCACCCGCTGCCCGTCGCTGAGATAGATCGGCGGCAGATTCTGCTCAATAGCGACCGACAGGGCCCCGCCCAGACTGGTGGTCTCGTCCAGCTTGGTCAGGATCAGCCCGCTGAGCGGAACCTGGCCGAAGGCATTGACCACATCGTTCATCACCCCGCGCTGACTGTTGGTGGCCAGCGTCAGATAGGTCTGAACCGCCCGCCCGCCGGTGTTGAGCGCGGCCAGATGTTCGTACAGGGCCATATCCCGCTGACCCATGCCGGCGGTATCAATCAGCACCAGCCCCTTGTCGCGGTACTCGGCCAGCGCCTCATCCAGCGCTTTGCTGTCGGCGGCCACGCGCATCGGCACCCCCATAATACGCGCGTAGCTGCGCAGCTGTTCATGCGCCGCCACGCGGTAGTTGTCGGTGGTGATCAGCGCCACTTTTTGCGGTCCGTGGCGCAGTGTATAGCGGGCCGCCAGCTTGGCGATGGAGGTCGTTTTGCCAACGCCGGTCGGGCCGACCAGGGCCACAACCCCGCCGCGATCCACAATGTCATTATCGGCCGTGGGCAGCTGATGAGCCACCACACCCAGCGCCTTGCGCCAGTTGAAATCAAAATCCTGCTGCTCATCACTCTGGGCCACTACCTGGCGTGCCAGGTTCGGGCTCAGTCCCAGCGCCAGCAGACGTTGCAACAGCCGTGCGCGCAGCGGGTGATAGCGGGTTTCCTGGCCCCAGGCCAGACCGGAAAGCTGGTTGACCAGCATGCCGCGCAAGGAGCGCAGCTCGTTTTGCATTTCCATGATCATCGGCTGCTGCGACCAGATATGTCCGGGCTGTTGCGCACGCTCTGCCGGGGCGCCGGTCTTCGGCATGGCCGGGGTGTAATCACTGTCGGGAATATTGCGACTGAAGCGGATATCATCCAGCGCTGCCTGGCGGGACTGGCGCGGTGCCGGCGCAGCCGCCCCGGTAGAATCATCGCGGGTGCCGGCGTGGCTGGTCCCGCCTGTGGGGTTTGCCCCGCTGCCGGCGGCCGGGCTATCGAACAGCGATTCGTCATAATCGATGGCCGCGACGATCTCCACGCCACCGGGGATTTTCTGGTTGGAGAGAATCACCGCGTCGGAGCCGAGCGTATCCCGCACCTGGCGGATGGCCGTGCGCATGTCAGTACCCTGGAAGCGCTTGATTTTCATAACAAAAGCCCCTGTCTGGCTGGTTTGCGTTGCCGGCCCGCTTACTGGCCGACTGTGGCAACAATACGAATCTGTTTGTCGCTCGGTATTTCGTTATACGAGAGCACCTGCAGCGCCGGGATGCTGTGGCGGACAAACCGCGCCAGCATGGTCCGAATGACACCGGAGACCAGTAACACGGCCGGTTCCCCGGCGATCTCCTGCTTCTGGGCGGTCTCGCTCAGCGCCTGATGCAACCGCTCGGCCAGACCCGGCTCCACGCCGGCCGTCGAACCTTCGGCACTCTGAATAGACTGTTGCAATATCTGTTCCAGTTTGGGATCCAGGGTAATGACCGGCAGTTCCGCCTGCATCCCGTTGATTTGCTGGACAATCATGCGTCCCAGCGCCTCGCGCACGGCCGCCGTCAATACGTCGGGATCCTGCGTGCGGCCACCATGTTCCGCCAGAGTTTCGGCGATCGTGCGAATATCCCGCAGAGGAATGCCCTCGGTGAGCAGATTCTGCAGCACCTTGACCACAACCCCGAGTGAGAGCGTATCGGGCACCAGGTTCTCGACCAGTTTCGGGGTGCTGGCCGCCAGCTTGTCGAGCAGATGCTGGACTTCTTCGTGCCCCAGCAACTGACCGGCGTGCGTCTGCAGCAACTGACTCAGATGGGTGGCGATCACCGTGTTGGCATCGACTACCGTGTAGCCCATGGTCTGGGCCTGATCCCGCTGGGCAGGATCGATCCACAGGGCGTCCAGGCCAAAGGCGGGATCGGTGGTATCGATGCCCTCGATGGTGCCAAACACCTGGCCGGGGTTGATGGCCATCTCCTTCTCCGGATAGACATCGGCCTCGCCGACGGTCACGCCCATCAGGGTGATACGGTAGGTGGTGGGGGCCAGTTCCAGGTTATCGCGGATGTGCACCGGCGGAATCAAAAAGCCCAGATCCTGGGTGAGCTTCTTGCGCACCCCTTTAATGCGTTGCATCAGCTGGCCGCCCTGCTCCTTGTCCACCAGCGGGATCAGTCGATACCCCACTTCCAGGCCGATGGGATCGACCGGGGTGACATCCTCCCAGGTCAGCTCCTTGACCTCGGGTTGCGCAGCGCTGGGACCGGGGGCCACCGCTTCGACCTGCTCGGCCTGGGCCTGCTTGTGCCGGTGCATCCACCAGGCCAGCCCCCCGCTGATCAGCGCAAGCGTCAAAAAGGCGACGTTCGGCATCCCGGGAATCACCCCCATGATGCCGAGTATGGCGGCGGTCACCACCAGCGAGCGGGGATTATCGAACAGCTGATGGATCACCTGCTCGCCCATATTCTGGGAAGCGGAGACCCGGGTAATAATGATGCCGGCGGCAGAGGACAATAACAGCGCCGGAATCTGCGCCACCAGGCCATCCCCGATGGTCAACAGGGTGTAATTGCGCGCCGCTTCAGAGAAGGACAGACCATGCTGGGCCGTGCCGATGATCAGGCCGCCGACAATACTGATGATCAGTATCAGGATCCCGGCCACCGCATCACCGCGCACGAACTTGCTGGCACCGTCCATGGAGCCGTAGAACTCGGCCTCGTCACTGATCTCCTGGCGCCGGGCCCGGGCCGTATCCTGATCGATCAAGCCGGCATTGAGATCCGCATCGATGGCCATCTGTTTGCCCGGCATGGCATCCAGGGTAAAGCGGGCGCTGACTTCCGAGATACGGGTGGCACCCTTGGTGATGACCACAAAGTTGATAATCACCAGAATCGCAAAGACCACGATCCCCACGGCGTAATTGCCCCCGACCACGAATTCACCAAAGGCCTTGATCACCTGCCCGGCCGCGTCGGTCCCGGTATGCCCTTCGAGCAGCACCACGCGGGTGGACGCCACATTCAACGCCAGACGCAACAACGTGGTCACCAGCAACACCGTGGGAAACAGGGCGAAGTCGAGAGGACGCAGGGTATAGACCGTCACCAGCATCACCACCAGCGCCAGCGAGATGTTGAAGCTAAACAGTGCATCGAGCATGAACGGTGCCAGCGGCACGATGATCATGGCCATCATCAGGATCAGCAGTATCGGGGCCCCCATGCCCTGCCGGCTGAATTGACGTAATGAACTGACTACTGCACTGCTGGACTCGGCCATGACAATTACCTGTCTTGAATTAATCGAACTTGAAGTCGTCGGGAATCGGCAGATCGCTCATCTTGTGTTCCCGGCTGGTATAGCCCTTGCGATCACGCCGTAACTGGAAGACATAAGCCAGCACCTGGGCGACCGCCAGATAAAGCCCCGAGGGAATTTCCTGTTCCAGCTCGGTGGTATGGAACAGCGCACGCGCCAGCGGCGGTGCCTGAACCAGAATCACGTTGTTCTCGCGTGCCACGGTACGGATCTGCATGGCAATCAGATCGGCCCCCTTGGCCACCACGACCGGCGCGCCCATGTTCTTGGGGTCGTATTTCAGTGCGACCGAGAAGTGACTCGGGTTGGTAACCACCACATCGGCCTCGGGCACCGCCGCCATCATCCGGTGCTGCGCCATTTCCCGCTGCATGCGCCGCGCCCGGCCGCGAACATCGGGGTTCCCCTCGGTATCCTTGTTCTCGTCCTTGACCTCCTGGAAGGTCATCTTCAACTGACGATGGTGATCCCAGATCTGAAACGGCACATCCGCCGCCGCGATCAGAATCAGCGCCGAGCCAATGATCAGAAATGCCCAGATCAACAAATAACCGGCATGCGGTATGGCCTGCATCACCGGTTCGCCACCCAACCCCAGATAGGTATCGGCCTGGGTATATAAAAAGGCGATAGCCACCGAGGCGATGACGATGAACTTGACCAGTGCCTTGACCAGCTCCATCAGTCCACGCCAGGCGAAGATCCGTTTGAGGCCTTTGATCGGATCGATCTTCTCCCACTTGAAGGCGATCGATTCGGGACTAAGCACCACACTGCCCATCAAAATCGGCCCGGCCACCGCGGCAATAACCACCACAATAAAGAACGGCGCCAGAATCCACAGGGCTTCGAGCATCGCGCTTTCGAACTGACGCGGCATAGCCATTGGATCGAATATCACCTTGCGGCTGACATCCAGATGCCGGCCGATCAGCTCCAGCATATCGTCGATGGCGCCGGGGCCCAGTAACAATACCGCCATACCGGAGATCAACATCACCAGCATGGTATTGAGTTCCCGTGAGGAAGCGACCTGGCCTTTCTCCCGCGCCTGCTGTTTGCGGCGCGGGGTCGCCTCTTGCGTGCGTTCCTGACCGGTATCTTCCGCCATGCTCAGGCGCCTCCGCTCAGCAGTTGCCGGATCAACTGGTAGGTGTCGTTAAACATGCCGGTGCTGTGCGGGACCACACTGGGCAACGTCAACAGGACCAGGGCAAAACCGATCAACATGGTCAGAGGAAAACCGATGGCGAAAATATTCAGCTGCGGTGCCGAACGGGTCATGATGCCAAAGGCAAAGTTAACCACCAGTAACGAGGCCACCGCGGGAATCGCCATACCCAGCCCCCCGGCAAAAATCAGGCTGCCCCAGCTGACCACCTGCCAGAAACTGTCCGCACTCACACCCTGCGGACCGATGGGCATGGTTTGAAAGCTGTCGACCATCACCTGAATCATCACCAGATGGCCATTGAGCGCCAGAAATACCATTAACACCATTAGCATGTAGAACTGGCTGAGTACCGGCGCCTGGGCCCCGTTTTGCGGGTCCACCATCAGGGAGAAACCCAGTCCCATCTGCATGGCGACGATCTGGCCGCCGGTCACTACCGCGCTGAACACCAGTTGCAGGGTAAACCCCATGACAATGCCAATGAGTATCTGCTGGCCGATAATGAACAGCGTCATCGGGCTGAGCAGTTCCACCGGCGGTTGCGGCGGCAGCAAGGGGACGACCAGCGCTGTCACCGCCAGTGCCACCACTAACCGTACCCGGGTGGGAACATAGCGTGCCCCGAACACCGGGGCGGCCATCACCAGCGCACCAATACGAAACAACGGCCAGAGGAAGGTGCCGATCAAACTGGTGAGTTCGCTGCCGGTAATAACCATGTGTCATCCAATTAAGTAGGGAATGTCATGGACCAGTCTCTGGGTGTAATCGATCAATAACCGCAGCAGCCAGGGTCCGGCCAGCATCAATGTCAACACGGTGGCAATCAGCTTGGGAATAAAGCTCAGGGTCATTTCATTAATTTGCGTTGCCGCCTGGAACATACTCACCAGCAAACCGACCAGCAGCGCCGGGATCAATATCACCACGATCATGACCAACACCACTTCGAGGGCGTGCTGAAAAATGCTGAGAACGCTGTCCGGTGTCATCATTACGCTCCGCTATACATAAAAGCTCGAAGCCAGGGTTCCCATGATGAGATTCCAGCCATCGACCAGTACAAAAAGCATAATCTTGAACGGCAGGGAAACGATCATGGGCGAGAGCATCATCATCCCCATGGACATCAGGACACTGGCCACCACCAGATCGATAATCAGAAACGGAATAAACAGCAAAAAGCCTATCTGGAACGCCGTCTTCAGCTCGCTGGTGACAAACGCCGGCACCAGCACGGTAAACGGGACATCCGCCTCGGATTCATAGCCGTCATCCCCGGCAATACTGGCGAACATATTGATATCCGCCGCCCGGGTCTGCCCCATCATGAATTCACGCAAGGGCTCAGCCGCCTTGACGGCGGCATCCTGCATACCGAGTGATTCGTTCATATAGGGTTGAATCGCGTCGTTGTTAATCTTGTTGAACACCGGCGCCATGATAAAAAAGGTCAGAAACAGGGCCAGACCGAGCAACGTCTGGGTGGTCGGAGTCTGCATCAACCCCAGGGCCTGGCGCAGGATCGCCAGCACGATGATGATGCGGGTAAAGGAGGTCATCATCATCAACGCCGCCGGTAACAGCGTCAGCACTGTCATCAAGGCAACGATTTGCAGACTCACACTGTAGGTCTGCTCGCCATCCTCACCGGTCGTCAGGGTCAGGGCATCGATACCGGTCTGCGCCATGGCATTGTCGAGAGGCAGCAACACCAGCATCAGCAGAACAAGTAGCAATGGTCGAAAACGCAGTTTCATGAACGTGACTTCTGTTGCTTCAACAGTTGATTGAGTTTTTCCGCAAACCCCGATGACACAGGCTGTGCAGATTCGTCGCTAACCGGTTTATCCAGCACATGCAGGGTGCGTACCTGTCCGGGCGCCACTCCCACCAGCAACTGGGTCTCGCCCACCTGCACCAGAACGATTTTCTCGCGCTGGCCAAGTGACAGTCCGCCAAGGAGTTTGAGGCTGCCACTGGCAACACTGTTGAACGTTCCCATTCGACGGATGATCCAGCCCATGCCAAAGATAAGCGCAATGATGAACAACAGACCGAGCGCCATCTGCACATAGCTGCCACTGCCTATCGGTTCACTGGTCAGCGGGCCTGACTTGGCCGTTTCGGCCGCCAGCAGCGCGCAGGAAACCGGCAGGCCTGCCAGAAACAGGCCCATTCTGGACAAGAATCGCTTCATTTGAGTTTTTTGACCCGTTCCGCAGGACTGATGATATCGGTCAAACGAATACCGAATTTCTCGTTCACAACCACCACTTCGCCGTGGGCGATCAATGTGCCGTTAACCAGCACATCCAGCGGCTCACCCGCCAGCCGGTCGAGTTCGATGACCGAGCCCTGGTTCAGTTGCAGCAGATTACGGATGTTGATCTGGGAGCGGCCGATTTCCAGTGACAGGGTAACCGGAACATCCAGGATGACATCCAGATTGATATCCTCGTGGCTGCGACTGCCCGACTCCTGGAGATTCTCAAAACCGGCATGCTGGACTTCTTCAGCCTGCTTGGCTGCTGCTTCATCACCGGATTCCGCCGCCTCTTCCATCGCCGCCGCCCACTCGTCCATTACACCTGATCCGTCGTTTGTATCGCTCATGTTTACCTCACTTTGATTCCGTCAGCGCCGTCATCAGCAACGGGTTTTCCTTGGTCCGTTCCACCTGTTCGACGATCTTGATCGCCATATTGTTATCGTGTAGCCCGTACTTGCCGCGAAACACCGGTACATCCTCGGCTCGCACGGTAACCAGCTCGGGCATTTCGATTGGAATAACATCCCCGGCCCTGAGCTTCACAACATCCGCCAGGCTCATCCTGGCCTCGGTCAAGGTGGCAGACAGGCTGATCTCGGCGGACTTGATATCCTCACGTAACGCATGGGCCCAGCGTTCATCCCGTTCGGAAACATCGCTTTGCACGCCGGCATCCAGTAATTCACGAATCGGTTCGAGCATGGAATACGGCATAGTGACCTGAAAATCACCGCCACCACCTTCCAGTTCGATATGGAAACGGGAAACCACCACAACTTCGGA
>JAXHTI010000070.1:4641-13182 GCA_034190045.1 Pseudomonadota bacterium | reverse complement strand
CAGTGCCGGTTCCGACTGTGATGGTAACGGTATTACCCGGTGCAGGCAGAGACCCGCCACTCAAACCGGCGATACCGACCTGACCTTCTGCACCCGCGGCGCCAGAGACGAAGGCATCGGCAGAGCTATCGAAAGGACTGACCTTACCCGTACCGGCTGCACCGCCGTTCAGTTCAGCGACGATATCCGGGGAAGATGTGCCACCGGCGGCGACCTTACCGATTTCGTTTTTGACCAGACGTACTGCGGCGTCTGCGTTGGACTGTGCGGCATTGAGGCGTGATTGCTGGATATAGCCGTTATACGCCGGAATGGCGATGGCGGCCAGGATACCGATGATCGCGACCACGATCATCAGTTCGATCAGGGTAAAACCTTGTGTACGTTTCATGTTGTTCTCCCAGGTATTGGTGGTTGGTTTAAAAACCTTGCGGCAACTGCTTGCCGTCTGTGGGGTATTTTGTAGCAGTATGCGTGCCACAAGGGTATCGACGCGTTCACAGAAATCTTGATTGTTCATTTTGTTCTTTTATTTCAGTGACTTGTTAAGAGGTTGAAAATCCGGGGTGTGCAGGTAACGGGTTATGTTTTCACCGCTGCGTCACATCAAGGTGACCGGTTTTGTCACTTTGTGACACGGCAGGTCAGATTCTGTCAGGCCGGGTGGTTATTCGATACCCAGTTTCTTGATGCGATAGCGTAACTGGCGAAAGCTTAGTCCCAGTAATTTCGCCGCGGCGGTTTTGTTGTAACGGGTCTGCTCCAGGGCTTTGCGAATGGCCTCTTTTTCCTGTTCCTGCAGCGAGCTGTCCAGCGGGCGCTCTTCGGCGGCAAGCGGTGCGGGATTACCGGCCGCGATGCTATGGTTGTTGGGCAGATTGAGACTGGCGGCATCGATGCGGTTGTCCTCGCACAGGGTCATGGCCCGCTCGAGCAGATTTTCCAGCTCGCGGACGTTGCCGGGAAAGGGGTAGTTTTGCAGGGCCTGCAGGGCGTCGTCGGTCAGCCGGGGGATAGCCACCTGCCAGTCGGTGGCGATGCGGCGCAGGAAATGATCCGCCAGTTGCGGGATGTCTCCGGGTCGTTCGGCTAGATCCGGCAGATGCAGTTCGATGACATTGATCCGGTAGTAGAGATCCTGGCGAAACTGGCCGTCCTGAATCAATTGACCCAGATCCTTGTGTGAGGCGCTGAGGATGCGCACATCCACATGCACTTCCTGTTGGCTGCCAATGGGGCGCACGGCTTTTTCCTGGATGGCACGCAGCAGTTTGACCTGCATGTGCAGGGGCAGGTCGGCTACCTCGTCGAGAAACAGGGTGCCGCCCTGGGCGGCCTGAAACAGGCCGGCCTTGTCGCTGCTGGCGCCGGTGAAGCTGCCTTTTTTATGGCCGAAGAACTCGCTTTCCATCAGCTCGGCGGGAATGGCGCCGCAGTTGACCGGCACGAAAGGCTGGTCGCTACGCGGCCCCTGCTCGTGAATCAGTCGCGCCGCCAGCTCCTTGCCAACCCCCGAGCCGCCGCTGATGTAAACCGGGGCCTGGCTGCGGGCCAGCTTGGCAATGGTCTGGCGAATCTGTTCCATCACCGGCGAGTCACCCAGCAGGATGGTCTGGGTCGCCTGTTTTGTCTGGCCTGACTGTCGCGGTTCCAGCTTGAGGGCGGTGGTCACCAGGCTGCGCAGATCATTGATGTCCAGCGGCTTGTTGACAAAGTCGTAGGCCCCGGCCTTGAGTGCCTCGATGGCCGATTCCATGTTGCCGTGGGCGGTGATCATGGCGACCGGCAGATCCGGGTACTGTTGCTGGATATGGCGGATCAGATCGATGCCGTTGCCGTCGGGCAGGCGCATGTCGGTCAGACAGAGGTCGAAAGTATTCTGCGCCAGCCAGGTTTTCGCCTGTCCCAGACTCTCCGCGCTGAGGCAACGCACGGCCATACGCGAGAGCGTGATCTCCAGCAACTCCCGGATATCCGGTTCATCATCGACAATCAGGGCCAAGGGCTTTTCTGACACGGTTTTTGATTTCCTCTGAGTTATTATCAGGCTGCTTGGTTTTTTCGGTCTTGGTTTCTAGTTACTAGCCCCTAGTAACTAGCCCCTGATTTAGTGCATCTGCCGGCGCGGATCCTGGAAGGTAATCCGAAAACAGCTGCCGCCGGTAGCGACCGGTTCATAGTTTAAATGGGCCTGGTTGGCTTCGGCCAGTTCCCGTGAGATATACAGTCCCAGTCCGGTGCCGGAGGTGGCCGTGGTGTAAAACGGCTCGAAAATATGCTCGGCCACTTCCGGAGGAATGCCCGGGCCGTGATCCACGATATCGATAAACGGGCGGCCCGACTCTTCGGTCTGGGTAGCACGGATCTCTACCTTGGGGAAGCCGGGATACTCCTCGCTGTGGCGCACGGCGTTGTGACACAGGTTGGTCAGGATCTGATCGAGGTGGGTCGGATCGAAGCGTACCTGCAGTTGCGAAGGGGTAATGGTAATCCCGATCAGTTCCGGGTGCAGTCCCTGGCCGGAGAGAAACTCGTGCACGAATTTGGGCAAAAACCGGTTGAGTTCGATGAGCCGGGGTGTGGAATGATCCCGTCGGCTCAGTTGCATGATGTTTTCGACGATGGTGTTCATGCGCCGGGATTGATCGCCAATGATCCCGGTCAGACGCCGGTCATGCTCATCCAGTTGCGGCGATTCACCGAGTAACTGACCGGCGTGGCTGATGGCGCCGAGCGGATTGCGGATCTCATGCGCGATGCTGGCCGTGAGTCGACCCAGTGCTGCCAGTTGCAGCTGCTGGGCCTGGCGGGCCATGGCCGTAGCGTCCTCCAGAAAGATCAGGGTGCCGGTGGCGTCTTCCTGACCGAGGCGGGCGAAGCGGGGCATCACCCGGGGATGCTCGACCGAAGGCTGGATCATATCGATGTCGGTGGCCGGATCCGCCTCCCAGTGATGCAGTTGATCGGACAGCTCGTCTGACAGCTGGTCGAGCCGGCTGTGGTGGGTTGCCGAGGGCATGCCCAGCATGTACCAGGCCGATTCGTTCATCAGACGAATCCGATCCTCGTTATCGATCACAATAATCCCGGTTTGCATGCGCTGGATAATATGTTCGGTCAGTTGCGACATGTTGGCCAGGTCCAGCCCGCGCCGCTGGGCCAGCGCTTCCGATTCGCGTATGCGATGGGCAAAACCGTGCACCGCCAGGGCGGTGACGAACAGCACCAGGCCCAGGATGCCCGCCTGGATATAGTTGTTGGGTTGGCCCAGGCCGATGTGCTGGGCATAGAACTGTTCGGCCAGTACGGCCAGGGTGGCCAGGGCCGCGAACATCAGCGGATGACGGCCCCCCATCACGATGCTGCCACCGGCCACGGTGACAATCAGCAGGGTTCCAAGGCCACTGGTGATACTGCCACTGGCATGCATCAGCAAAGTGGTGGCGAGAATATCGGTGCCTATCTGCAGATAAACCTGGATATTAAACCGTGGCCAGCGGTTGCTGATGAGCAATATGAAGACAATGGCGGCGGCGAAGTAGAGCAGGGCGACACCATAAAACAGAGCCGAATCGTAACTGCCCAGTGGCGATAACAGGTAACCGCTGTAGAACAGCCCGGTAAACAGGCCGCTGATTAACAGCCGGTAGAGATTGAGCAGGGCCAGCGGTTTCCATATCTGGGTTTCGCTGTCGACCGCACCCAAAAGAAAACGGTTGCTTTCGGTTTCCGTACTCATAAAGTTAGCGTGTTATGCCCGGCATGGGCTTAACTATTTCCGGGCAAGTGTGCCCGGCTGCAATAATAGTGTCCGTCCTGCTCCAGCGCCTCTTTTTCGGGGATATGGATCCCGCATTGCTCGCAGCGGACCATGTTCTCAATCGGGCGGGTCGACTGTTTTGTTGTCGCCGAACGACGTTGCTGGCCCAGGGCTTTGAAACGCTGATAGAGCCGGATGATCAGCCAGATCAGCAGAGCCAGCAGAATAACGCGTAGCAATCCGGGCATGGGAATTCCTGAATCAAGTTTGCCGTGGGCTCATGATACCCCAATTTGTCGCGGGATATCCCGGTGCGGGTTTTGCGTCTGCCCCCGGATTGTTCCAGAATAGGCGCTGGTTTCCCGCCAGAACAAGAATATGAATCTTCACGAATTTCAGGCCAAGCAACTCTTTGCCCGCTACAACATTCCGGTGCCCGAGGCACGGGTCGCCGAGTCGGTCGAGGCGGCAAGGGCCGCGGCCGGCGAGCTGGGGGGCGACCAGTGGATGGTCAAGGCGCAGGTCCATGCCGGTGGCCGCGGCAAGGCCGGCGGGGTGGTCAAAGCCGGCTCGGCCGAGGAACTGGAAGCCGCGGCCGATCGCCTGCTGGGTTCCCGGCTGGTGACCGGTCAGTCCGGCCCCGACGGGCAGCCGATCAACCAGGTGTTGATCGAAAGCCCGAGCGACATCGCCGCGGAGTATTACCTGGGCATGCTGGTGGACCGCGCGCTCTCGCAGGTGGTGTTCATGGCCTCTGCCGCCGGCGGGATGAATATCGAGGAGGTCGCCCGCGAGACACCGGAAAAGATTCTCACCGTGCCGGTGCACCCGGCTGCGGGACTGCAGGGTTACCAATGCCGGCAACTGGCGTTTGGCCTGGGTCTGGAAAAACAGCTCAAGTCCCTGACGGCCATCATGCAGGGCCTGTATCGGCTGTTTATGGACAACGATCTGAGTCTGGTGGAGATCAATCCGCTGGTACGGACCGCCGACGGTAAACTGCTGGCGGTGGACGCCAAGATCAATCTCGATGACAGCGCTCTTTATCGACACCCGGATTTGCAGGCGCTGCGCGACGCCAGCCAGGAAGATGAACGCGAAAACCGTGCTCACCAGCACGGCCTTAATTACGTCAGCCTCGACGGTAATATCGGTTGTATGGTCAATGGTGCCGGACTGGCGATGGCGACCATGGACCTGATCCAGCTGCACGGCGGGGCGCCGGCCAACTTTCTTGACGTGGGCGGCGGCACCACCGCCGAGAAAGTCGCCGAGGCGTTCAAGCTGATTCTCTCTGACAGCAAAGTGAAGGCCATTCTGGTCAACATCTTTGGAGGCATCGTGCGCTGTGATCTGATCGCCGAGGGAATTATCCAGGCGGTGAAAGAGACCGGGCTCGAGCTGCCGGTAGTGGTGCGTCTGGAAGGGACCAACGTGGAACAGGGCAAGGCGCTGCTGCAAGACAGCGGGCTGGAGATCATCGCTGCCGATGGTCTGAGCGATGCGGCGACCCGGGTGGTTAACGCCGCCGGAGGGTCGACCTGATGGCGATACTGGTGGATAACACAACCCGTGTGATCGTGCAGGGCTTGACCGGCAAGCAGGGCAGTTTCCATGCCGAGCAGGCTATTGAATATGGCACCCGGATCGTCGGTGGCGTCACGCCCGGCAAGGGCGGCACGACCCATCTGGAACGGCCGGTATTCGATACTGTTGCCGATGCGGTGCGTGAGACCGGCGCCAATGCCAGCATGATCTACGTGCCGGCCGCCTTTGCCGCCGATGCGATCCTGGAGGCCGCCGATGCCGGTATCGAGGTGATCGCCTGTATTACCGAGGGCATCCCGGTGCTGGATATGCTGCGGGTTAAAGCCGTGTTGCAGGACAGCGACAGTTATCTGATTGGTCCCAATTGCCCCGGTATTATTACGCCGGGGCAGTGCAAGATCGGTATCATGCCCGGTGCCATTCATCAGCCGGGCGGGATCGGTATTATCTCGCGCTCCGGCACGCTGACCTATGAGGCGGTCTATCAGACGACCCAGAACGGCCTTGGGCAGAGTACCTGCATCGGTATCGGTGGCGATCCGATTCATGGCCTGAATTTTGTCGATTGCCTGTCGCTGTTCGAAAATGACCCCGATACCCGCGGCATGATCCTGGTGGGCGAGATCGGTGGGGGCGAGGAAGAAGAGGCGGCCGAGTTCATTCGTCATCATGTCAGCAAACCGGTGGTGGCCTATATCGCCGGGGTGACCGCCCCGCCGGGCAAACGCATGGGCCATGCCGGTGCGATCATCTCCGGTGGCAAAGGGACCGCCGAGGGCAAGTTCACTGCCCTGCAGGAAGCCGGGGTTATAGTCAGCCGCTCCCCGGCCGAGATGGGTCAGCTGATGCAGAAACAGCTCGGTAGCTGAGCCCTGCATCATTTCTACTATTAAAAATGATCCTCGCCAGAATGCGCCGATGCGGGAATACCTTGAATATTTTTAGTCCGCCAATAAACGCCAATCAACGCGAATATGAAAAACAGCGTTTGCGTTTATTCGCATTCATTGGCGGATTAGAATCGCCTTGCTGTTTTGCAAGAGATTAATCCGGGGATGAGCATAGACATGCCTGAACAGGAATTACGGATTGCCATTGCCCAGATCAATCTGCTGGTCGGCGACATGGAGGGCAATGCCCGGCGGATTATCGAGGCGATGCAGGAGGCCCGTGACACGCTCGGGGCCGATGTGCTGGTGACGCCCGAGCTGGCTCTGACCGGCTATCCGCCCGAGGATTTGCTGTTACGCCCCGGCATGTACGAGCGGATTGACCGCGTACTGCTGCATTTGCAAAAGCAGGTTTCCGGTATCGATGTGCTGCTGGGATATCCTGAACATACCCCGCAAGGTGTCTATAATGCCGCGGCATTGATTCGCGAAGGTAGGATCATCGCCCATGCGCGCAAGGACAACCTGCCCAATTACAGCGTATTCGACGAGAAGCGTTATTTCTTACCGGAACACGACAGTTGCGTGGTTCCTATCAAGGGCGCCAATGTCGGCATTACGATCTGTGAAGACATCTGGTTCCCCGAGCCACCGCAACGACTCAAGCAAGCCGGCGCCGATCTGATCCTGAATATCAACGCTTCGCCCTACCATGTGAATAAAGGCTACGAACGGGAACAGGCCGTGGCAGATCGTTGCCGGGAGACCGGCCTGCCGGTGGTTTACACCAACCTGGTGGGTGGTCAGGATGAGCTGGTATTCGATGGTGACTCGTTCGTGATGAATGGTCTGGGTACCGTCACCCAGCGCGTGCCGGCATTCAGCGAAAAACTGGAACTGGTGCACTTTGAGAAAAATGAGTCGGGCTGGCAACCGGTCCAGGCCGAAGTCCTGCCGGCACCGCTGTCCACCACGGCCAGTGTTTACCAGGCTCTGGTCCTGGGGGTGCGCGATTTTGTACGCAAGAATGGCTTCAACGGCGCGGTGATCGGGCTGTCCGGCGGGATCGACTCGGCTTTGACTCTGGCGATTGCCGTCGATGCGCTGGGCAGTGCGGAGATCGAGGCGGTGATGATGCCCTCGCGCTATACCGCCGATATGAGCGTAGAGGATGCCGCCGAACAGGCGCGCACTCTGGGTGTCAATTACCGGGTCATCGCCATCGAAAAACCCTTTAACGCCTTTCTCGATATCCTGGCCGATGAATTCGCCGGTCTGCCGGTGGATACCACCGAGGAAAATATTCAGGCCCGTTGTCGTGGCGTGTTGCTGATGGCCATCTCAAATAAAAAACGCAAAATGGTCCTGACCACCGGTAACAAAAGCGAGATGGCGGTCGGCTATGCCACCCTTTACGGTGACATGGCCGGCGGTTTCGATGTGCTCAAAGATGTGCCCAAGACCCTGGTCTATGAACTGGCCAATTATCGCAACACGCTTTCAGCGGTCATCCCGCAACGGGTGATCGATCGTCCTCCGTCCGCCGAGTTGGCCCCGGATCAACAGGATACCGACAGCCTGCCGCCCTACGAGGTGCTGGATGCGATTCTGGAGATGTACGTGGAAAAGGATATGGGACTGGAAGATATTGTGTCCCGTGGTTATGAGCGGGAGATCGTGCAAAAGGTCATGCGTATGGTGACGCGCAACGAATATAAACGCCGCCAGGCACCGCCGGGCATCCGCATTACCCAGCGCGCCTTCGGTCGCGATCGGCGTTATCCGATTACCTCGGGTTACGCCCTGCCCGGGCAGGGACGAGGGACGAGGGGTGAGTGACGAGGAAAACCGTTTACCACGAAGGCACGAAGACTCGAAGTTATATTATACTGTCTCGGCAACCTGAATTATTAACCGCTTCGTGTCTTCGCGCCTTCGTGGTAAATTATTTTTAGACACGGGCGTGTCCAACGCACTGTGATGCCAATGCAACAAACCAGGGATTAGTGTTATGAAAAAAGTCGAAGCCATTATCAAACCGTTCAAGCTGGATGACGTACGTCAGGCGCTTTCCGAGATCGGCGTCACCGGGATGACCGCTACCGAGGTCAAGGGCTTCGGCCGGCAAAAAGGGCATACCGAACTGTATCGCGGTGCCGAATACGTCATCGACTTTCTGCCCAAGGTCAAAATCGAGGTGGTTGTGGCCGATGAACTGGTCGATCAATCCCTTGAGACCATCACCAACGCCGCACGCACCGGCAAGATCGGCGACGGCAAGATCTTCGTCACCGATGTGCAGCGGGTGATCCGGATTCGCACCGGCGAGGAAGGCAACGAAGC
>JAXHTI010000070.1:0-4541 GCA_034190045.1 Pseudomonadota bacterium | reverse complement strand
TCGGCCAGGTCGTGCATGTCCAGTTGCCGGTAAGCGCGCACCATGATGCCCAGGGCCTCGGGGACTTCGGAGGTTTGCTGGTAATTTTCCACCACATGTTTGGCCCGATTGACCGCGGCGACCAGGGCGCCGCGTTTCAGATAATAGCGCGCGACATGCATTTCATGCTCGGCCAGTGCATCGCGCAGGGCGTACATGCGGGCAACGGCATCCTCGGCATACTGGCTGTTGGGAAATTTCTCGACCAGTTCGGAAAAATAACGAAACGCCTCGCGCGAGGGGCGGGGATCCCGCTCGGTCATGTCCTGATCGAACCAGCGATTGAGCAGGGAGGGTTCCAGCCGAAAGCTGGACAGACCGCGCATGTAGTACGCGTAATCCACATGTTGATGGTTGGGATGCAGTTTGATGAACCGATCGGCGGACAGGATGGCGGTCTCTGTTTCCCCGAATTTGTAATAGGCGTAAATGATTTCCAGCTGGGCCCGCTCGGCATAGGGGCCATAGGGAAAGCGTGACTCCAGCCGTTCATACAGGTTGATGGCGCTTTCGTAATTTTTGTTCTCCAGCTCGCCGTGGGCTTCCTCATACAACTCTTCCACCGTCATGCCCGAGGTGGGATCATTCTCCTCCGGAGAGGAAGCGCAGCCGGAGAGGTACAGCAGGGGCAGGAGCAAAAGCAGATAACGGGCGAGCATGATGATTCCGGTAAGGTGAGTGTGAATTTGTAGTACGATCCTGTTTCAGGACCGGCATTATACCCGCAAACAGGCCGATGACGACACAATCGACAGAACTTCTCAGTGGCGAGATCCCCGATAGCCTGGCCGGTCAGCGGCTCGATCAGGCCCTGGCGCAACTGTTTTCCCAGTATTCCCGCTCCCGCCTGCAGCAGTGGCTGAAGCAGGGGTGTGTCCGGGTCGATGGTCGCCAGATGCGGGCGCGGGACAAGGTGTTTGGCGGGGAGCAGATCGAGATCGAGGCGGTCCACGAGCCCCAGGGAGAATGGCAGGCCGAGCCGATCGAACTGGACATCGTGTTCGAGGATGAAGCATTGATTGTACTTAACAAGCCGGCCGGACTGGTGGTGCACCCGGCGGCCGGCAATCCCGAGGGCACCATGCTCAATGCCCTGTTACACCACGATCCGCAGCTGGCGAATGTGCCGCGCGCCGGCATCGTGCATCGTCTGGACAAGGAAACCACCGGATTGCTGGTGGTGGCCCGCACGCTGGAGGCCCAGAAACAGCTGGTGGAACAGCTCCAGGCGCGCCGTTTTCTGCGCGAATACCAGGCGGTGGCCAATGGGGTGTTGACCGCTGGTGGCACGGTGGAGGCGCCGATTGGTCGCCATCCGACCCAGCGCAAACGTATGGCGGTGGTCGAAAACGGCAAGCCGGCGATCACCCATTACCGGGTCGCGCAGCGCTTTCGCGCCCATACCTGGCTGCGGGCCACCCTGGAGACCGGTCGCACCCACCAGATTCGCGTCCACATGGCACACATCCACCATCCGCTGGTGGGCGACCCGACCTATGGCGGCCGCCTGCGCCTGCCCAAGGGGGCCAGCGAGGCGTTGATCGAAACCCTGCGCGGTTTCAGGCGCCAGGCCCTGCACGCCAGCAAACTGGGGCTGCAACACCCACTCACCGGCGAGATGCTGCAGTGGGAACAGGCGTTGCCCGCGGATATGGCCAATCTCATCGCCGCCCTGCAACAGGATCTGGCGGCGCCGGGCGAGTCATGAACCGCGAATATTTCGTCATGCCCCACTGGCCAGCCCCTTCAACGGTGCAGGCAGGAACCAGTTGCCGCCAGGGCGGGGTGAGTGCAGCGCCTTACGATTCGCTGAATCCGGCGTCCCATGTGGGCGATTCCCCGCAGGCGGTGGCCAGTAACCGGGCCCGGCTGGGCCTGCCGGCCGAGCCGGGCTGGTTGCAGCAGGTCCACGGCACGCAGGTAGCCGTGCTGGAGGCCAACGGCCGGATCGGTCTGCAGGCCGATGCCGCCTACACGCGCACGCCGGGGGTGATCTGCGCGGTGCTGACCGCGGATTGTTTACCGGTGTTGCTGTGCGATCGGGATGGCCGGGAGGTGGCGGCGGTGCATGCCGGCTGGCGTGGCCTCAGTGCCGGCGTGATCGAGGCGGCACTGGATCTGTTTCAGGCTCCTGCCGAACAGATCCTGGCCTGGCTCGGCCCGGCCATCGGGCCCGACGTTTATGAAATCGGCGAAGAGGTGCGTCGCGCCTTTGTCGAACCCGATCCTGCCAACGAGGCCGCATTCACGCCGACCCGTCCCGGTCACTGGTTGATGGATATCTATGCGCTGGCGCGGCGGCGATTGCAACAGCGGGGCGTGGATCAGATCAGCGGCGGGGAATATTGTACCTTCACCAATGGCGAGCGGTTCTACTCCTACCGGCGCGACGGGGTCACGGGGCGCATGGCGAGTGTCATCTGGCTGGCGCCGGATGACAGGGGCTAGCCGCTAGATACTAGGGGCTAGTGGTAGGCCGGACATAGTAACCCTTCGGGCATAAACTCCGCAGTGTCCGGCAACTCGAAAAGTGCCCGATACCGCTTTGCTCTATCGGGCCTACTTGCTAATGCCAAATGACAGTTGCCAGGGGCTAGTTACTAGGTGCTAGTAACTCTTCTAGTAAGGTATCATGGCAAAGTTTTTATCGATCTGGAAACCTGATGTCGTTATTCACCTGGATTTTGCTGTTCAGTCTGCTCGGTGGGGTGCTGAGTGTGCTGGCCGCCGCGCTGTTTTTACTGATCCCCGGCTTTAGCCGGGATCAGCTGCTACCCCACTTTGTCAGCTTTGCCATCGGTGCCTTGCTGGGTGCGGCGTTTCTGGCCCTGCTGCCGCACAGCCTGGCCGGTACGGACGACTTTCATCTGCTGGGCATGACCGTGTTGCTCGGGCTGCTCGGGTTTTTCCTGCTGGAGAAGATGGTGCTGTGGCGCCATTGCCATCACGAAGTCTGTGAGGCGCATACCCCCGAACCACATACCCATGACAACCATAAAGCGGCAGGCACGCTGATCCTGATCGGAGACGGGGTGCATAACTTCGTGGATGGTGTGCTGATCGCCGCCGCCTTCATGACCGACATTCATCTGGGTATCGTCACTGCGCTGGCCGTGGCGGCGCACGAGATCCCGCAGGAAGTCGGTGACTTCGCCGTGCTGTTGCAAAGCGGCTTTAGTAAGCGCAAGGCGTTTTTGTTCAACATCCTGGCCAGCCTGACCACGCTGGTGGGTGCGGCCCTGGCCTATTACAGTCTGGGCGATATGCAGCAGGCGTTGCCGTATGTGCTGGCGGTCGCGGCCTCCAGCTTCATCTATATTGCCGTGGCCGATCTGATTCCGGGCCTGCACAAGCGAGTGGAGTTCACTCAAACCGTCCAGCAGATCATTCTCATTTTATTAGGGGTCGTGGTCATTTATCTGGCGCACTCCACCTTGCATTAGTTTGTTTCTCAGCGCAGCAACAACACCGGCACGGTGGCGTCACGGACCACGTTTGTGGTGGTGCTGCCGACCAGAAAACGCCGGATCACCGAGTGACCCCAGGCGCCCATGATCAACATGTTGATGTCATTGGCCGCGCGATAGTCACATAACACCCGTTCGACATCCCCGCTAACGATACTCGCCGGGGCATCAAAGCCCGCGGCTTCAAGTGTGGTCTGTGCCCAGCGAAGCTGTTCCTGGTTGGTGGCGTTGTCTGTGCCGACCATGACCAGGTGGCAGGGAATGCCTTTGAACAGCGGGCTGCCGGCCACCATCTCGATCCCCTTACGGGTGGTATCACTGCCATCGAAGGCCAGCATCACTTTGTCGGGAGCCTGGAAGGTGTCGGTGGTGACCAGAATCGGGCAGTGCAGGCTGCGCACTACGCTTTCCACGCGGCTGCCGACATGGGGTTTGAGTTTCTCGTCATGTTTGCCCAGGACCAGCAGGCGGGTGTCCTGTTCGATCGCCAGCAGCGAGTCGATCAGGCTGCCGTGGCGTTGATGGGTAATGGGCTCGGCAACTCCGTCGTCGATGGCCCGCTGGCGCGCGGTCTCCAGCATCACGCGGCCCTGTTCCAGCGCCAGTTTACCGCGCTTTTCATCCAGTTCCGCCAGCTCCTGAAGCAGGGTTTCGCGACTACCCAGGCCGATGTTACCGCTCATGTCGGTTTGTGTCGGGTACTCCGATTTATCCAGCACGTGCAGCAATACCAGCGATACAGCCAGTCGCTGGCTGGCCCAGGCGCCAAAGTCACTGACGGCGGTAGAGACGTCGGTGCCGTCGATACAGGCGACTACATTTTTCATCAATCAGCTTCCTGTCAGTGAGCCATCAGTTTATCGACGGCGTCGGGTTTGTCATGCACCGCGAAGCGGTCCACGATGGTGGCACTGGCCTCGTTCAGGCCGATTACTTCCACCTCGGTGCCTTCGCGGCGGAACTTGAGTACCACCTTGTCCAGTGCGGCCACCGCCGTGATATCCCAGAAGTGGGCCTGGCAGAGATCGATGACCA
>JAXHTI010000007.1:38506-47264 GCA_034190045.1 Pseudomonadota bacterium | reverse complement strand
GCGCCGCTCAACAGTCCGCCGATATGTGCCAGGTTATTGATGTTGCTTGGCGAGTAGATCTGGGTGATTACTTCATAACCCAGCCAGATGGGCAGCAGGATGATGGCGGGGGCTCGTACAAAGTCAAAATAAAACAGCAGGGTATAGAAAAACCGGATCCGGCGTCGGCCAAACAGCACGGTATACATCCCCATCAGCCCGGAGATGGCGCCTGAGGCACCGACTCCCCACATCAGGCTGTTCGGTTCCAGTCCCCAGTAAAACAGTCCGGAGCTCACTCCGGCGACCAGGTAGGCAAACAGATATACGCTGCGTCCCAGCGTCATCTCCACGCTGAACCCGATCAAAAACAGAAAGATCATATTGCCTATCAGGTGACCCCAGTCGGCATGCAGGAAGATATGGGTAAACAGGGTTGTCAGGGAGGGCTCGGCAGTCTTGAAACTGAAGCGGTAGGTGACAATCTGTTCGAGATGATTCTGGAAAATCCGGTGTTGTTCCTGCCACGTGTCGTATTGCGGATGTTGCGGCGTAATCAGCTTGCCATTTTTCAGCTGCTGCTGAAACTCGCCATCGGTCAGCAGGCGGGATAACAGGACCTCGTCTTCGGCCTGGCGATCGATCCGGCCGTCAAAGCCCTGCTTGCCCAGGTACTCGCGATATAGCGGCAGCTCGATGGACGGCAGCTGTGAGTTCAAATAGTAGTCGTAAGCCTGCTCTTCGAGCCGTTCATCGCCTCCCTGCCAGAGCGTAAAACAGAGTACATTGACCAGGATTAGCAGCAGGGTGATCAGCGGGGGACTGCGCCATTCGGGTTTCCTGTCCAGTGGAATAAGCATGCGTGGGAAGCGTCCGGCTAGTGAACGGTGATGGGGTGGGCAACATTGACATGATTTTGCATCGGGGTATTTTGCCAGTTGGCATCTGAAAATGGAAACTGTGAAAGGCTTCCTGTTCAGCAGACGGTTCCGGGTCGATTATTAAACTTTGCTAATGTTGTAATCACCCGTATGCCGCGCTCACCGCTGGCGTGGTTCAGGAGGGGAAATGCAGGGAAATGGACAGTTACGGGAAACCGTCGAGCAGGCGATCGAGCGCCAGGATGCGTTCGGTGAATTGCTGACCCAGGCCGAAAAGGAGTTGTTGCTCGACTTTGGCGTGGTGCGCAGTGCGGCGCCGGGTGAGTTGCTATGTCGCCCGGATCAGGTCGATACGCGGGTCTATATCCTGGTGATCGGCGAGGTCGAGGTTCTCGATGCGGTACAGCACGAGGGGACGGTTCTGGCCCGTCTGGGGCGCGGTGAACTGTTTGGTGAAATCTCCGCACTGTTTCGTCTGCCCCGGATCACGGCGGTCCGTGTTAGCCGTCCTGCTGTCCTGCTGGAGATTCCCGGTGATGTCCTCGAAAGAGTGATCAGCGGCCGCCCGGAGCTCTATCACGCGGTAATCAAACGCTACAAACAACGGATTACCGAGACCGCGCTGCGGCGCGTGGCCCTGTTTCGTTATGTGCCGGCCGATCGACTGAGTGCCCTGATCGAGCAATCTTCGCTGGTGGGCATTCCCCCCGGTGAAACCATCGTTCGCGAAGGCGAGGCCGGGGATGCGCTGTATATTATCATCTACGGTACCGCGCGGGTTACTCACCAGGTTGGTAACGAAGCCATGAACCTTGCCCTGTTGCGTACCGGTGATTATCTGGGTGAATGGTCGGTCCTGACCGGTGCGCCGCGCGCGGCGACGGTGACAGCGGTTACCCGGGTCGATGCTATCCGGGTCGATTGCCAGCCGTTTCTGCAGTTTATCCAGGAGAACCCGGAGATCCGTGACCGAATGGATATGATCGCCTTTAACCGTCATGCCGAAACGGCCGATCAGGGGCAACTGGCTGATTCGCGCGAAGCGATGGATGAGGCGCTGGCGCGTATCCAGAACCTGATCAACCCATCCGGTTGATCAACGTTTCTCTGTTCATGATTTACCTGGCTGCTCAGGCCAGGGTTGGGACTGTGTGAACAGGGCAAAAATGCTATTATTTCGCGGGGAATCCCGTTAATATCCCGGTTATTCCGAATTTAGCCAGACAGCAACAAGCCAGTTCAGGGGAGCACTATGCCAAGCAGAATTATTCCAATCATCGTCCTGGCACTTGCCAGCAGCACGGCCAGCGCTGAAGCCATCAAGGCCTATCTGGGCAGTGAGGCCGCACGCTTTTCCTATGCGACCGAGGCCTTCGGGCAGCAATTCGGGCGCCTGGAAACCGAGTTCGGTGTGCTGTTTACCGATCATGACGAAGCGGTACGCGAGGATGATTTCCTGACGCATGTTGGTCTGCAGGTGCGCGGTGAAAGCCTGGATTTTCCGGTGATCGTTTCCGTCGGCGGCCGGGCCTATTATGGCGAGGCAAGCAGTTACGATATTTCCGGCATCGGCATCGGGGGTGACATGCTGATGTTGCCCGAAAGCTGGGGCGGTTTCGGCCTGGGTGCTTTCTTCTACTATGCGCCGGGCGTGGTTTCTTTTCAGGACGCGGAGAAGCTGCGTGAATGGGGACTGTTCGCCTCTTTCCAGATTACGCCCCAGGCAAGTATCGTTGCCGGCATTCAGAATATCGAGGCGGATATCGAAACCGCGCCAGGGGTAACCAGCAGCGTCGAAATTGAGGATGGTTCATTCTTCGGGATAGATATCCGCTTCTAGTTCGCGTTCGCGTTGCAATACAGGACCCGTCCCGGCTTCCCGGGGCGGGTTTTTTATTGCCCGGCGCTCAGCCGCGGATCCGGATTGCGGTCAGTGCCCGGGGATGTCTGCTTAACTGGCTGTCAGGGCCTGTTCCAGTTCGGCAAAGGTGTGGGCGCGGCCGCTCTGGGCGATGGGCATACCCAGCTGCCGGCTGATATGCGAGGCGGAAAAAATCCCGCGCACGCGTTGCAGGCCGTAGCGATCGTTATCGATCACCAGCGCGTGCTGGCGGGCCACTTGCTGCAGGGTGGCGACGACATCTCCGACACAGGCCATCTGGATGTCGCCCAGGGCGAGCACATCCAGTTCATCATACGGCGTCATGATATCCCGCACCATGATATCGGCATAGGTGCAATCCACTTCATGCATGTACTGGACCGGCTTTTCACCCAGAATATCGCTGGCAGTGAGGATCCCGGCCACCGAGTTATCCGCCCGGCACACCAGCAGCAAGCGAACCTGGTTGGCAATCATTTTCTGGTTGGCGGCATCCAGTCGCGTGGCCGGCTCGACCGTGACGGCCGCAACCCGCTGCAGATCGGTCATGGCATAAATGGCCGGCATATCGAGCGTCAGGTGGTCGGGGAGCATCTGGTGCGGCCGATGATAGCCAATATGATTGGATAATTTGCGCAGGGGTAAAGAGCTATAGTGTGTGGACATGGGTTTCACCGTCGATTATTTCGGGCCATGTTCAGTAGATAGTCAATCCGGCGCGAGTTTGCAAACCGGTGGCGGGGATATCCGGGATGAGAAATGCGGGAATTGGGGGATTCACCGGCGGGTATTTCAGGGGGTATAACGAAAACGGCCGGGCAAATGCCCGGCCGTGAGTCCCTTTCGAATGTTATGGCTTCAGGCTGCCATATCCTTGAGTGCCTTGAGCGGCTGGGCCTTGACGACGTTGCGCGCCGGTTTGGCCTTGAAGACAGTCGGTTCGCCAGTGAACGGGTTGATGCCTTTGCGAGCCTTGGTGGCCGGCTTGCGGACAACCTTGATTTTCAGCAGGCCAGGCAGGGTGAAGACACCGGCGCCGTTGCGCTTGACGTGACCGTTGATGATGGTAGCCAGTTCCTCAAATACCGAGGCGACCTGTTTTTTCTGCAGTTCGGTGCGTTCGGCGATAAGGGCATACAGAGCGGACTTGGTCATCGGTTCCTTGATGGTTTTGACTGCCGGGGCCTTTTTGGCAGCGGTTTTCTTCTTCGCGACTTTTTTCTTGGCTTTTTTCTTCGTTGCCATGATTGCTCCTGAATATTCTGAAGGGATTGTTTGTCTGGTGCTAAAATAGCACACTCTAACGCGATTTAAAGCTGTTATAGGCTTATTTTTGACTATTTTGTATTTCTGACGCAAGCGTTTTTCCCTGATTTTCAGGGGATCAGATGCACATGCGGCCAGGGAGTTGTGATGAGTGAGTTCAGAGTTTGTCATGTTGACGAGATTGACGATCCGGGGAGTCTGGAAGTGAACATCGTATGCCAGGGGCAGGAACAGAACCTGTTCGTGGTCAAATCCGGGGGGGAGCTGCGTGGCTATGTCAACAGCTGCCCGCATACCGGGGTGCCACTCAACTGGCTGCCGGACCAGTTTTTTGACTATAACGGGGAGTTGTTACAATGTGCCCTGCATGGGGCCCTGTTCCGTCCGCAGGACGGTTATTGCGTGCGAGGGCCCTGCCAGGGCGAGTCGCTGACAGCCGTGCCGCTGCGGCTGGAGGCACAGCAGGTCTATGTCGACTGCGCTCAGATACCACCGCAAGAGTCGGCCTGCGAAGAGCATTAAATCTTCCCGTGACCCTGCCGATACTGCATTAATCCATGAAATTCATTACACTGCCCCTGTTATGACTTACCGAGTACTCATTCTCCTGTTCGCCCTCGGCGGCCTGTTCGGCGGACCCGCACATGCCCAGGATGGCGATGGCAAGGTCTATATCAGCGATATGTTGCGGGTGGGCGTGCGCCCGGAGCCGGACAGTCGCGTGACCCCCGTCGGCGTGGTGACAACCGGCATGCACCTGGAGGTGCTGGCACAGCGCGACGGTTACATGAAGATTCGCACCGACAAGGGGCTGACCGGCTGGATCCGGGATATTTACACCACCGAAGAGCCCCCGGCGATGATCCGGCTGGAACAGGTCAGGCAACAGCGCGCCTCGATGGAGAAGGAGCTCGAAGAGTTACGCCAGGCGGTCAAAGTCCTGGAGGAAGCCAATCATACGCTCAACACCCAGCTCGATAATCTCAAGGCGGAACGCTCCAAGCTGCAATTGCGCGTGGCCCGCAGTGCGGCGCAAACAAAGGAAAATGGCAGCTATGTGATCTTGTGGGTTATCGGGCTGGGATTGCTCGGGATTGCCGCCTTTGCCGGCGGGGTTGTGTGGCAGCGCCATCAGACCAGTCGACGTCTGGGCGGGTTACGTTTCTGAATCCGGCTGCTACGAGCCTGTGCCAGGCTCAGTTCATCAGGCTGTGGACCATCGCGTCCAGTACATCGGCCGATTGCAGGACGTCATCCAGCGCATTTTTCAGCTCGTCTTCCGATAATCCCAGCCGCTGGTACAGCGTGCTTGCCAGCTCGCCGCTATCCGCATCGGATAGATCGTGCTGTTTGAGCAGCTGATCGGTGACCTGGGTCAGCCAGACATAATCGGCGAACTCCCCCTGGTAATTCAGATTATGATGGTGGCCGACTACGGCCTGGATCTCACCGGGCATTTGCCATTCCTCCATCAGGCGAACACCCAGACGCGTATGGTTAATACCCAGTAGCTGCTCTTCCAGCGCGATAACCGGTTCGGCGTCATCGGCGTTGAGAGCGTTGTTCAGCCAGTGATAATTCTTCGGAAACAGTTGTGCCAGCACCAGGAAACCGATGTTGTGCATCAGGCCGCACAAATAGGCGATCCCCGGTTGCAGTTTCTGAGCCCGATCGACCTGCTGACTCACATTCTGCATCAGGGCGGCACTATAGGTGGCGCTGCGCCAGAAATGGTTCACGCCCAGTTTGCCCGAATCGGGGAAACTGAACGCTTTGGCCATGGCACTGCCGATGGCCAGGTACATGACGGTTTCAAAGCCGAGCACCCGGAAGATCGCGTCATCCAGCGTTTTGACCTGGCCACGTTGGCCGAACAGGGGGGAGTTGGCATAACGAATCACCTGGGCGGCCAGGGAGGGATCCAGCATGATGATATCCACCAGCTGTTCGACAGTGGCATCGGGGTCATCGCGCAGTTTCAGAATACGCAGTGCCAGTTCGGGAATTGCCGGCAGCTGATCGATCTGATCCACCTTGTCGGCGATATACAACTCCTCCGGCCGGTACGGCTCTGCCAGTTGCTCGCGGCTCTGGCGTGGGCGAAAAGGAATGACGTTATCCATGCTTTTATTATTGTCCCTGTCGTCACTCATTGTGCGCCGTGCCCCTTTTTTGCTTATGATTGTGTGATGGAGTTAACATACCTGATGTTGGTTACTTTATAACAATACTTCCCCGAATGTCAGTCCCGGGTTGCAGCTGAAGCCGGGGATACAATTGACTATGGAACAGGCCGCAATGGCTGTCAATTCCAGGGCGTATCTGTCCTGACTCAGTTGCCAGAAAAAAACGATAATAATCACAGTTGGTGTCGCGGATGAATGATAAGCCGGTTTTAACAATCGAAGTCCTCAAAAAATACGAACCGATCGCCTCTCTTTCCACCGAGCGCCTGGAAGAGTTGTTGACCCTGTTATCACTCGATTCACCCGGTATCGGTGTCAGTCTGTTTCGCGAGGGCGATATCGACAATCAGACAGTCTACCTGCTGGACGGAGATATTCAGCTCAGTTCTTCCGATGGGGCCATCAGCAAAGTGATCACCGCGCGGGATGATGAGGCGCGCTTCCCGCTGGTCGACGGTCAGCCGCGACAGGCGACCGCTACAGCTCTGACCCGCGGGCATGTGATTCGTATCGAGAACAGTATTCTCGATTATATGATGATGTGGGATCAGATGGCAGTATCCGAAGATCGGGATACACAACCGGCGCAGACAGAGACACCGCCGCCGGAACAGGAAATCCCGGCGGAAGGCGGGCGCAGCTGGATCCGCAAGGTCCGCCATATCATGGCCTTCGAGTCGATGCCGCCGGCCAACATCAAACAGCTGCTGGAGAAAATGCAGCCGGTGAATGTCAGGGCGGGGGATCGCATCGTCGAGCAGGGTGAGCCCGGCGATTATTATTATGTGCTGACTGAAGGCGAGGCGCAGGTGACCCGCACGGTGCGGCTGGCCAACCTGGAGGCGGGCAGCAGCTTTGGTGAGGAAGCCCTGCTCTCCGGGGGCAAGCGCAATGCGTCGGTGACCATGGAAACCGACGGCCAGGTGATGCGACTGGCCAAGGAAGATTTTGACGCGCTGCTCAAGGAACCCCTGCTGGCCCGGCTCTCGCCGGACGAGTCACGGGTGCGTGTCGCCCGCGGCGCACAATGGCTGGATGTCCGGCATGCCCGTGAATTTCGCCACAGCCACATGCCGCATGCTTTTAATATCCCCCTGCACGAACTGCGCATGCGCCTGGATGAGCTGGACAAGGAGGTTGAATACATCTGTTACTGCACCACCGGCAAACGCAGCTCCGCGGCCGCCTTCCTGCTGGTCCAGAACGGCTTCAAAGCCAGCGTCCTCAACGGCGGCATCCAGGTTATGCCTCAGGACCTGCAGCGGGACTGAAAGGCAATTTTGAATGCTTAATGTTGAATTAGTTTGTTTAACCAATCTTTAATTCAACATTCAAAACTAAAAATTCAAAATTACTTTAGCCCGGCGGCCAGTGCATCGGGCGGCCGGCGAGCAGGTGGAGGTGGACGTGGTAGACGGTCTGCCCGGACATGCGGTTGCAGTTCATGACTAGCCGGTATCCTTCCTCGGCAAATCCCTGCTCCCGGGCATAGTGTTGTGCGGCGAGGGTCAGTCTGCCGATCAGGTCAGCATCGTCCTTGTTGAAGTCATTAATGGTACTGACATGACGTCGCGGGATGAACAGCACATGCTGCGGGGCCTGGGGATTGATGTCGCGAAAGCCGATGACGTCGTCATCGGTATAAACGATATCGGCCGGTTGCGTCCCCTCGACGATTTGACAAAACAGGCATGCCATACAGGTCTCTCTCATCAACCAGTCTCTGGGAATTAACGCGGAGTTCGCGGAGGCGCAGAGACGCAGAGTAATACATAATAATCTTTCTCCGCGCCTCCGCGAACTCTGCGTTTTTTACATCCTGCTGCTATAGCGAATGTCAGGTAGCGCTGCTTGCAACCTGACCTACGCATTTTATCTAGCATCTAGCACCTAGCACCTAGCACCTAGCACCTGGATCAGGGACTGGGGTTGGGATATTGCTGGTGAATCGCCTCGATCCCGGCGAGCACTTCATCGGACAGGCTCAGTTCGATACTGGCGATGTTGCTGCGCAGCTGGTCCATGTCGGTGGCGCCGATAATGTTGCTGGTCAGAAACGGTCGGCTGTTGATATAGGCGAGGGCCATCTGTGCCGGGTCCAGCTGGTGCTTGCGGGCCAGCGCCACATACTGCTCGGTGGCGGCGAGCGCCTGCGGGTTGCTGTAACGGGTGTAGTCGGGATACCGCGTCAGGCGCGCTCCGGCCGGTTTCTGGCCGCCCAGGTATTTGCCGGAGAGGACCCCGAAGCCCAGCGGCGAATAAGCCAGCAGACCGCACTGTTCGCGACAGGCGATTTCCGCCAGGCCCACTTCGAAACTGCGATTTAACAGGCTGTAAGGGTTCTGGACCGAGACCATGCGCGGCAGATCGTGCTGTTCGGCCAGCTGTAAAAAGCGCATCACGCCCCACGGCGTCTCGTTGGACAGGCCCACATGGCGAATCTTGCCGGCCTGGCGTTGCTCTTCCAGGGCCTCGAGGGTTTCCAGTAACGGCGTAAAGTCTTCATCGAACTGGTGCTGGTAGCCGAGCTGACCGAAAAAGTTGGTCTGACGCTCGGGCCAGTG
>JAXHTI010000007.1:0-38406 GCA_034190045.1 Pseudomonadota bacterium | reverse complement strand
ACCAGCGGGATGTCGCCGAAGACCTCGCTGATCATTTTCATCTCTTCACTGTTTTCGCCGAACAGATGCCGTCCCCGGCCCAGGCAGGAGATGTAGATGCCGCCTTTGGGTTCGGCGCCTTTGAGCCGTTTTTTGACATCGGCGAGCATGCGTTGCATGTCCTCGATGGCCGATTTGCCGTCGCGTCGGCAGAACATGATCGGGGTATCGGGACTCATGTGTTCACCGATGGCCAGCAGGTTGTTGTCCGGGTCGAAGCCGATCACGTTGCGCACCAGGTAATCGCCGGTGTCACTGCCCTGGACCGGGAAAGCGGCAAAGATATAACCGGCGGCCCGATCGATGTCGCGTGCCAGGACCTCGCCGATATCCTCTTTGAAAACGTCCAGTGCCGGGCGGTCATCGATGGTGATTGCCATATGATGATCGCAGGAGGTCAGCTTGCGCGGTTCGGTGATGGGCGTACAACCCTGGCTCAGGCCGGTCACCATGGGCACATCCTCGAAGATGACGCCGGACAGCGAGCCTTCGGTGAGATCATCGGCAACCTGGAAATAATGGCTTTCCGAGGAAGTCAGTCCGCCGATCAGATAACCGTTACCCAGTTGTTCGGGCAGTTCATGGATAGTCTCGGGCAGGTGGCCGTTACGGGGATCGCCGTGGACCACGGCCGGGCGCAGGGTAAAGTCGTTTGGATTGGCCGGCGGCGGTGCCTGCTGTTCTTCCTGCGCCATATCGAATACGCGGAACTGTTCTTGCGGAAACTGGCAGGCGAGCACGACGATCGCCGGCTGGTCATAATATTCGGTATTGGTACAGCAGATGCCGTTGCCGATGCTGCCGACCCAGTGCGCAATGCCGGTCTGCTCTTTGAGATAACGCAGCAACTTGCTCAGCTCGTTACTGAACGCGTCGGTGACATAGATGAAGGCCAGGTTGCATTCCTCGCAGGTGCCGAGCTGTTGAATCACCTGATCGGCGGCCTGTTGCCATTCGTTCTCAGCGGCATGTCCCAGTTTGAATTGTGTCATCGTCACGCTATCTGCCGGTTGTCAGGGTCGATCATGCTAGCATGTAACCACCCCGGTTATCGATACGTTACGCTTAATACCCGTTAGCCTGCTCCGGTCTGACAGACAGCTTCAATGAAGCGGCGACACAGTAAACAGGCTGTATTGAATTCTCACGGGTTAGCAGGGGTATTGTTCGCCTGCTCCAGCGGATGTTCAGCCATAAAAAAACCGGGCAAAGCCCGGTTCTTTTAATTGCCTGGGAGCGGGTCTCAGGCTTTTTTCTTTTGCTGGATCATGTCGTGGATCAGCGGGTTGAGGATCAGCTCCATGGCGAAGCCCATCTTGCCGCCCGGTACCACGATAGTGTTGCGACGTGACATGAATGAATCGGGAATCATGTTCAGCAGGTAAGGGAAATCGATACCGGTCGGATCGCTGAAACGGATCACGATAAAGCTTTCGTCCGGCGTCGGGATATCCCGGGCGATGAACGGGTTGGAGGTATCCACCGTCGGCACGCGCTGGAAGTTGACATGGGTGCGGGAGAACTGCGGCGTGATGTAGTGCACGTAGTCTTCCATGCGGCGCAGGATGGTATCCACGATCGCTTCGGCGGAGTAACCGCGCTGGGCATTGTCGCGATGAATCTTCTGGATCCACTCGAGGTTGACGATCGGTACCACGCCCACCAGCAGGTCGACATGTTTGGCCACGTCGACGTCACCGTCAGCCACGCCACCATGCAGGCCTTCATAGAACAGCAGGTCGGTTTTGTCCTTGATCTCTTCCCAGGGAGTGAACTGGCCGGGCGTGAGATCGGTGCCCAGGCGACTGTTGTGCTCGGCCGCTTCTTCGTCGCTGTGCAGGTAATAGCGGCGCTTGCAGGTACCGGTTTTGCCGTAGGTCTGGAAGGTTTCTTCCAGCAGGTCGAAGTGGTTGGCTTCCGGACCGAAATGGCTCAGCTGCTTGCCTTCTTTGGCAAAGTTGGCAATCGCCTCTTTCATGGCGGCGCGATCATAGCGATGGAAACTGTCGCCCTCGACGACCAGCGGATTGATCTGCTCGCGGAAGAAGATGTGTTCAAAGGCATTTTTTACCGTGGTGGTCCCGGCGCCGGAGGAGCCGGTGACCGCGATAATGGGATGTTTTGCAGACATGGGGTCTCCCTTGGGTCAAACGTTGGAAATGTTGTTGTAATATGAATTCGGTTGTTCTGCGGCGGCCCCGGGCCGCGAGCGAGCCGCCTATTCTAATGGAATGCGTGGCGGAAGTCTCGCCATCGACACGATTAATCGAAACCGGGGCACTTTGCCGGGGTTTGCGCTATTTAGCGGCTTTTTCGCGTGCGATCGCCCGATATCCGATATCGTTACGGTAATAGACCCCGTCCCAGTGAATCTGCTGCACCTGCGCATAGGCCCGCTGCTGGGCCGCGCTGACGCTCTCGCCCAGCCCCACGGCACACAACACACGCCCGCCGCTGGTGACGATCTGCCCGTCCTGTTCGGCCGTGCCGGCATGAAATACCTTGCCGTCCGGGGTTTCGTCCGGGAGTCCTTCGATGACATCGCCCTTGCGATAGCTGTCCGGATAGCCGCCGGCGGCCAGCACCACGCCCAGCGCGGCACGAGGGTCCCACTCGGCCTCGATCTGATCCAGCCGGTGGGCCAGCGCTGCCTCGCATAAGGCGACCAGATCCGAGCGCAGGCGCATGAGAATGGGCTGGGTTTCCGGGTCGCCGAAGCGGCAGTTGTATTCGAGCACCTTGGGGGTGCCGTCCGGGCCAATCATCAGCCCGGCATAGAGAAAGCCGGTATACGGGTGACCCTCGGCCGCCATGCCGCGCACGGTCGGTTCGATCACCTCGCGCATGACCCGCGCATGGATTTCGGCCGTGACTACCGGGGCCGGCGAATAGGCGCCCATGCCGCCGGTATTGGGGCCGCGGTCGCCGTCGTCACGGGCCTTGTGATCCTGGGAAGTGGCTAGCGGGAGGATATGCTCGCCGTCGGCCATGACGATGAAGCTGGCTTCCTCGCCCTGTAAAAACTCCTCGATGACCACCCGGTGACCGGCGTCGCCGAAGGCATTGCCGGCCAGCATGTCGCGCACCGCGGCGATGGCCTCGTCCTCGGTTTGCGCCAGGATCACGCCCTTGCCGGCGGCCAGGCCGTCCGCCTTGACCACGATCGGCGCACCCTGCCGGCGGACATAGGCGATGGCTTCGTCCACGTCGGTAAAGTTGCCGTAGGCGGCGGTGGGAATGTTGTGGCGTTGCAGAAAATCCTTGGTGAAGGCCTTGGAGCCTTCCAGTTGCGCGGCGGCGCGGGTGGGGCCAAAGCAGGGCAGGCCGGCGGCGGTAAATTCATCGACCACGCCGGCCACCAGCGGGGCTTCAGGGCCGACCAGGGTCAGATCGATAGCCTCGGAGCGGGCAAACTCGAGCAGGGCGGCAATGTCCTCGGCGCCGATAGCCACGTTTTGCAGGCCGGGTTCGCGGGCGGTGCCCGCATTGCCAGGCGCGACATAGACGGTTTCGACCCGTTCGGATTGGGCGGCTTTCCAGGCCAGGGCGTGTTCTCGTCCGCCCCCGCCGATGACCAGAATTTTCATACGCGTGTCGCTCATACCAGGTGGGTGTTCAGTGACGGAAGTGGCGCATGCCGGTGAAGACCATGGCAATGTCGTGCTCGTCGGCGGCGGCAATCACTTCCTCGTCGCGCATCGAGCCGCCGGGCTGAATCACCGCCCGGATACCGGCCTCGGCGGCCTGGTCCAGACCGTCGCGGAAGGGGAAGAAGGCGTCGGAGGCCATTACCGAACCGGGTACTTCCAGCCCTGCCTGTTCGGCCTTGATGGCGGCGATGCGCGCCGAGTTGACCCGGCTCATCTGCCCGGCACCAACCCCGACGGTCATCAGCTCGCGGGCATAGACGATAGCGTTGGATTTGACGAACTTGGCCACCTGCCAGCTGAACAGCAGATCGCCCATCTCCTGTTCGCTGGGCTGGCGTTTTGTCACGACCTTGAGCTCGTTATATATAGCGAGATCGGCATCCTGTACCAGCAGGCCGCCATTGACCCGTTTGAAGTCGAGCCGCGACTGGCCGTTGCTGAATCCGCCGCAGGCCAGCAGGCGCACGTTCTTCTTGGCCGCGACCACCTCACTGGCCCCGGCGCTGACAGACGGTGCAATGATCACCTCGACAAACTGGCGCTCGACGATCGCGCTGGCGGTTTCGGCGTCCAGTTCCTGGTTGAAGGCGATAATGCCGCCGAAGGCCGATTCGGGATCGGTGGCATAGGCGCGGTCATAGGCGAGCAGCAGGTTCTCGGCCTGGGCGACGCCACAGGGGTTGGCATGCTTGACGATGACGCAGGCCGGGGTATCGAACTGTTTGACGCATTCGAGTGCGGCATCGGTGTCGGCGATGTTGTTATAGGACAGTTCCTTGCCCTGCAGCTGACGGGCGGTGGCCACCGAGGCCTCGTGCTGATCGGCTTCCACGTAGAAGGCGGCCCCCTGGTGCGGGTTCTCGCCATAGCGCATGGCCTGTACCTTGTGGAACTGGCTGTTGAAGGTGCGTGGCAGACCGCCGTGTTGTCCATTGCTGTCGATGGCGCCGAGATAGTTGGCAATCGCACCATCGTAACCGGCGGTGTGCTCGAAGGTTTTGACGGCCAGGTCGAAGCGGGTGGCATCACTCAGCGCCCCGTCGTTGTCAGCCATCTCTTTGAGCACCGGCGCATAGTCGTCGCTGTTGACCAGTACCGCGACCCCGGCGTGGTTCTTGGCTGCCGCGCGCAACATGGTCGGCCCGCCGATATCGATGTTTTCGATCGCGGTAGGCAGATCGCAGTCGGGTTTGGCGATGGCTTCACGAAACGGATAGAGGTTCACCACCACCATGTCGATGGGCGGAATGGCATGCTCCTGCATTACCGCATCATCTGTGCCGCGTCGACCCAGCAGGCCACCATGGATCTTCGGATGCAGGGTTTTCACCCGGCCATCCATCATCTCCGGAAACCCGGTGTAGTCGGACACTTCGATCACCGGAATACCGGCCTCACTCAGCAACTTTGCCGTGCCGCCGGTAGAGAGGATCTCGATACCGAACTGCTCGTGCAGCTGTTTGGCAAACTCGGCGATGCCGGTCTTGTCGGAGACGCTGATCAGCGCGCGCTGGATTTTATTCATGGTTGTGTGTTCCCCACCAACAATTCGGCCACGGGGTCGCCGTGGCCGGGATTGCGTTGACATGTTTAAAGACTCGGCAGAGTGTTCAACATGCTACGTTGTTATCGGGCCGATGTTCTCCTGCCCTGTTCGGTCGAGCCATGTACGCTCGACCGTTGTCGCTGTTTATTCGTGTAACCCGTACTGTTTGAGTTTCTTGCGCAGGGTGCCCCGGTTGATGCCCAGCATTTCAGAGGCCTTGCTCTGGTTGCCGCCGGTGTGATTGAGCACGGCGCGGAACAGCGGCTCTTCCAGTTCGGCGAGCACCATTTTGTACAGGTCGTTGGTTGAATGGCCTTCCAGCTGATGAAAATAATTTTCCATCGCATCGGCAACACAATCGCGCAGAGGTTTCTGGGACGAGTCGGTTGTGTTGTTATTGGTCACCACAGCGTTTTCCATAGCCACTGCTTCACTCATGCGGCAAGTTCCTCCCGATTAATTAAGCGTTCAAAAAATTCATAAATCATGTCCAGCTGTTGCTCCACGCTGTCGACGCGATTCACTGCCTGACGGAAGGCCGCGCCATGAGACTGTCCCTTGCTGTACCAGCTGATGTGTTTGCGGGCCACCCGGACACCGGTATGCTCACCGTAGAAGGCATACAGGTTTTTCAGGTGACCAACCAGGATGTCGCGGATCGTTTCCGCGGACGGTTCCGGCAGCAACTCGCCGGTTTGTAAATAGTGATCGATTTCGCCGAAGATCCAGGGACGGCCCTGGGCGGCACGGCCGATCATGACCGCATCAGCGCCGGTATGGCGCAGAACAAATTCGGCTTTTTGCGGTGTACTGATGTCACCGTTGGCAATCACCGGAATGCCAACCCGCGACTTGACCTCGGCAATGGTGTCGTACTCCGCCTCGCCGTTGTACTGGTCGGCCCGGGTGCGGCCGTGGATGGCCAGGGCCTGGATGCCGGCTTCCTCGGCAATGCGCGCGATCAGCGGCGCGTTTTTATGCTGGCTGTCCCAGCCGGTACGAATCTTCAGGGTTACCGGGACTTCGACGGCCTCCACCACGGCCCTGACGATGCGCTCGACCAGCGGCTCGTCCTGTAACAGCGCCGAGCCGGCCATCACGTTGCACACCTTCTTGGCCGGGCAGCCCATGTTGATATCGATGATCTGCGCGCCCTTGTCGACATTGTGACGCGCGGCCTCGGCCATCATTTGCGGATCGGCGCCGGCGATCTGGACCGACTTGGGCTCGATCTCGCCCTCGTGACTGGCGCGGCGCTCGGTCTTTTTACTGCCCCACAGCAGGGAATTGGACGAAACCATTTCGGACACGGCCATACCGGCGCCCAGTTGTTTGCACAACTGGCGAAAGGGTAGATCGGTCACGCCCGCCATGGGCGCAAGGATCAACGGATTGTTGAGCTGATAAGGGCCGATACGCATAGTGATGTCTTCAGGCTGACCCGTGCCCCGCGGCACGAGGCGGATCATCATACCCGTTCGGGTGCACAGGATAAAGCAGGAAAACCGGCCCGCAGGCCTTGCGATCCGGGTAAAGCTGATCTACACGCGTCGCCGGATGGCGGTGGTGTGCGAGGGTCGCCGGTTACTGAAAATCGAACTCGAAGTTAACCGCCTCGCTGCCCGGGTCCGCTACCTCGAGTTTGATCTGCAGGGGCGTGTCCGGTTGCATTTGCATAAACGGTGAATGGCGTTCGCCCAGGTAGTCGGCCGGCGTAAAGCGGCGCTGGGCCATCCGGTTACCCGATAAATCAAACAGCGTGACCCGTACGGCGGGATAGGCCTGGGCAACCTCGGCCTCATTGACCAGGGTGGCACTGATCAACAGCGCGCCCTCCTGCTTGGGATGGGCCCGTACATCGCGGTTGAGCAGACGGATGTGATCGGTATCCCGATACGGCGTGAAGTGACAGGGCAGATGCTGACAGAACCGTTCCAGCCAGGGCTGACTTTGCGGCACAAAACGGACCACATCCAGGGGCCGGAACAGGGCCAGCTGAGCGAGTAACAATGCCAGCAGCAGCAGGATCAACAACCCGCCACCCAGGGTGGCCAGCCAGCTGCGCGGTTTGGGCGGTTCGATCGCCAGCGAATCGCGCAGACGTAGCGGAACCGGCTCGGGTTCAGGCTCGGCGTCCGCTGTCGGGGACAGCTCCGTGGTGTCTGTCCACTCGTCCTGATCCGGTTCCTCGCGCGGGCCGGTGTCCCGGTCGGTGCTGACCTCCTCGAATGCCGTTGGCACTGCCGCGTCTTCGTCTGAGCCGGTCGTCGCCGTGCCGGCCTCTTCGGTTGTTTCAGGCGCACTTGAAACCGGCTCCTCATCGGCAGACGGTTCGCGCTGCAGATCATCGAACAGACTATCGATGGCCTCGCCCAGTTCATCCTGTTTCGGGGGTGGCGGCTCTTCCGGCATCGCCAGCGAACCCGGCAGTTCGGTGTCGGGGTTATCGATGCCCAGTGACAACTGCTGGTCCATCTCCGCCAGGATGTCATCCAGCTCTTTGTCCGAAAGCACCTCATCGGTGAAGTCATTGTATCTATAGCGGGAGCTGTCGGCATCGGATGCCGCTTGCGGCGCCTCCGGTTCCGGTTCGCTCACGCTCTGGCTGTCGGCCGGTGATTCGCCGGGGGTATCGGTTTGCGGCTCGTCCAGATCCGGCATCGGGATCTCGACGGTTTGTGGCTCTGATTCGGGTTCCGGTTCGACCGGCGGCTCCGGCGGCGTCATCGGAGTCCGGGGGGATTCCGCTTCTGCGGTTGCAGGCTGATCGCTCGAAGACTCGGGGGCGGCGGAGGGCTTCGGTTCGGACGGTGTCCCGGCCGGCGCCGCTTCGTCACGGTCGGGTGTGGGCGCCGGTTTTTCGGACTTTGGCGCCCGGGACGGTTCACTCTGTTTGGATTGCTCCGCCGCGGCGGCCGGCGGTGCCGATGTGGCAGTGGAGGCGGCCGGTGTCTCCTGACCGGGGATCGGCTGCAAATGCTGTTTGGCGTTGAAGACTGTCTTGCATTTGCCACAACGCACCTTGCCCTGTGCCACCGCCAGCTGGGCTTCGGTGATCCGGAAACAGGTACGGCAGGCAGGACAGCAGGTCAACATAACGGTAGTGAGAAATTTTTTGCGATGATGCGGGACATGGGTTTAATCATACCATGGTACATCAGGTGCTAGGTCCTAGGCCCTAGTATCTAGAACCTAGCCCCTGGTACCTGCGAGGCAAACCCACTCTTCGATCTGACGATAGAGCTGCATCTCGAAAAACGGCTGGTAGGCGGCGATGACATCGTCCATCTGGGTGTCGAGGATCCCGGCCAGCACAATGCGCCCGCCCGGCTCGACGTGTTCGGCCAGTTGCGGGGCCAGGTTGATCAGGGGGCTGGCCAGGATGTTGGCGAGCAGCAGGGGCACGGTGATCTCAGCCGGCATGGCCTCGGGCAGGTGCAGTGTGACATTTTCCTCGATGCCGTTTTTGCGCAGGTTCTCGGCGGTAGCCAGCAGGGCCTGGGGATCGTTATCCACGCCCCACAGTTGCCGGGCGCCGAGCTTGCTGGCGGCGATGGCCAGAATGCCCGAACCGCAACCGTAGTCGATGACGTTCTGATCCTGCGGCGGATGTTCATCCAGCCACTCCAGGCACAGGCGGGTAGTAGGGTGAGTGCCGGTACCAAAGGCCAGACCCGGATCGAGCAGAATATTCACGGCGTCGGGATCGGGCGGCGCATAACCGCCGGGGATGATCCAGACCCGCTGGCCGAACTGCATCGGCTGGAAATGATCCATCCAGGCGCGCACCCAGTTCTGATCTTCCAGCGGTTCGGCTTTCCAGTCACGCACCGGTTCGCCCGGTTGCGTGTTGATCTGATCGACAATGGCCTGCGGATCCCGATCGGCACTGAACAGGCCGATTACCCGGGTCTGTTCCCAGATCGGCGTGCTGCCCGGCGCCGGCTCCAGCAACGGCTGATCAGCGGCATCCTGTAACGTCACCGACGCGGCACCGGCCGCTTCCAGTGCATCACTGAGGGTGTCGACCTGTTCCGCACGGGCGGGGATGATGAGTTGTAACCAGGGCATAATAAAACAGGGGCTAGTTTCTAGGGGCTAGTGACTGGGAAAACCAGAAGCGCTTGAAAAATGCTGCATCGATTCAGTTTTGATTTTCTAGGACCTAGCCCCTAGTACCTAGCCCCTGAGAAGTTACTGAGAGAGCTACCGCTCACTCAGTAACTTCTCAAGATAGTGAATGTTGGTCCCGCCGGCCCGGAAGTTGGCATCACGCAACAGTTCCTGGTGCAGGGGCACGTTGGTCTTGATGCCTTCGACCACGATCTCGCTCAGGGCGATACGCATGCGCGCCAGGGCGGTGTCGCGATCTTCGCCGTAGGAGATCAACTTGCCGATCATCGAATCGTAATAGGGCGGGACACGGTAACCGTTATAGATATGGGTATCGACCCGGATGCCCGGTCCGCCCGGCGCGTGATAGGAAGTGATCGTGCCCGGCGAGGGGATGAACTTGTCCGGGTCCTCGGCATTGATACGACATTCGATCGAGTGGCCGCGGATTTCGATCTCTTTCTGGGTATAACGCAGTTTTTTACCCGAGGCGATCAGCAGTTGTTCGCGGACAATGTCCACGCCGGTGATCATTTCAGTCACCGGGTGTTCCACCTGCACGCGGGTATTCATTTCGATGAAATAAAATTCGCCGTCCTGATACAAGAACTCAAAGGTCCCGGCGCCGCGATAACCGATCTCGCGGCAGGCATCGGCACAGCGTTCGCCGATCTTCTTGCGCATCTTTTCGGTGATGCCGGGCGCCGGTGCCTCTTCGATCACTTTCTGGTGACGCCGCTGCATGGAGCAATCGCGTTCACCCAGATGAATGGCGTTGCCATGTTCGTCGGCCAGCACCTGGAACTCGATATGCCGCGGGTTATCCAGGAATTTTTCCATGTAGACCATATCGTTACCGAACGCCGAGCCGGCTTCGGCCTTGGTCATGGAAATGGCGTTCAACAGCGCCGCCTCACTATGTACCACGCGCATACCGCGCCCGCCGCCACCGCCGGCGGCCTTGATGATGATCGGGTAACCGATTTCGCGGGCAAGACGGATATTGGTTTCTTCATCGCTGCCCAGCGGACCGTCGGAACCGGGCACACAGGGCACCCCGGCTTTTTGCATTGCCTTGATGGCCTGCACCTTGTCACCCATCATGCGGATGGTGTCGGGCCGCGGACCGATGAAGATAAACCCGCTTTCCATCACCCGTTCAGCGAAGTCGGCGTTTTCCGACAAAAAGCCGTAACCGGGATGAATGGCCATCGAGTCGGTGACTTCGGCGGCGCTGATCACGGCGGGAATGTTCAGGTAACTTTCGGTGGAAGACGCCGGGCCGATACAGACCGACTCGTCGGCCAGGCGAACGTGCTTGAGATCGCGATCGGCATCGGAGTGGACCGCCACGGTTTTGATACCCAGCTCGCGGCAGGCGCGCAGAATGCGCAGCGCAATCTCTCCACGGTTGGCAATCAGGACTTTTTCTATCATCGTTTACACAATCTGGTTGGTGCCTAAAGGCGAAGTGGTGGGCCGCCGGTGGCGGCCGGTGTTGTTAGCCGATGACAAACAGCGGTTCGTCGTATTCCACCGGCTGGCCGTTTTCCACCAGGATAGCCTTGATGGTGCCGCTCTTGTCCGCTTCGATCTGGTTGAGCAGCTTCATGGCCTCGATGATGCAAAGCGTATCACCGGCATTGACCTGCTGGCCCACTTCGGCAAACGGGCTGGCGCCGGGCGACGGGGCCCGATAGAAGGTGCCGACCATGGGCGATTTGACCACATGGCCTTCGGGCAGGCTGGGCTCCTCGCTTTCTGTTGCGGCCGGTGCCGGGGCGGGGGCTGCCGCCGGGGCCGCTGCCGGCGCCGGTTGCGGTGGTGCCTGCATCATCATCGGGGTGTTGGGACCGCTGCGGCTGATACGCACCGACTCTTCACCTTCCTTGATCTCGATTTCGGCAACGCCCGACTCTTCGAGCAGTTCGATCAGTTTTTTGACTTTGCGAATATCCATAACAGTAATGCCTTGAGAAGGTTATCAGGTTAGTTGTTCTGCAGGGTATGCAGCGCCGACTGCAATGCCAGCGTATACCCGTACGCTCCCAGCCCGCTGATGACACCGCTGGCCAGTTCCGAAAAATAGGAATGACGGCGGAAATCCTCGCGCGCATGGATGTTGGAAAGATGAACTTCAATAAACGGAATCTTCACCGCCGCCAGCGCATCGCGCAGCGCCACGCTGGTATGGGTAAAGGCGGCGGGGTTAATGATAATCCAGGCCACGTTCTCGCCGGCCGCCTGCTGCACCCGGGCAACCAGTTCGTGCTCGGCGTTGCTCTGCAGGCTGGAAAGGGTATGCCCCGCTTCGCTGGCCATACGGTCCAGTTCCTGATCGATCTCGGCCAGGGTGGCCGCGCCATAGTGTTCCGGCTCGCGCGTACCGAGCAGGTTCAGGTTGGGTCCGTGCAGTACCAGTATCTGGGCCATGGGCTGTCTATTTATAAGCGTGTTATTACGTCGGGCCGTTTGAGTCGATTTGTCGTTGCTACAAATCTGAACAGATCGAAGCAAGATCGACGCCAGTTTGACGTAGTTTTTTCGGCCGATTTCAGGAGAATTCTGCCTCAAGATGAGGGGTTTGTCCAGAACCCCGGATTTACCCGCCAGTTCGGAGCAAATCCTAGCAAGATTCGCTCCAGGGCGATTTGAACCCGGTCACAGGCCTGCCCTCGGCCTTGCGGTCTCGGGAGGGACGAGTGACGAGGAAAGCGTTTACCACCAAGACACGAAGAAAACCAGGATGAAAAATCGGAAATCAAGTGTGTGGTTAATGTGTGAATGGGAAGGTATCAAATCAGATGACTTGATGTCGTCCCTGTTTAAAATTGGAAAATTGCCCGATACCGCAGAGTTTCTGCACGCAGGGTGCTTTATCGGGCCTGCGACTCTCTCCCTCAGTCTGTGGCCTCGGGTGGGACGAGTGACGAGGAAAAGCGTTAACCACCAATCCCGCTCAGCTGAAGGGTACGCCCCTAAAGGATAGCCGATTTTATTGCGTTTTCTTGGTGTCTTCGTGTCTTGGTGGTTTATCAAGAAAGGGCCTCGTCACTCGTTCTTTGTAACTCGGCCCTCTTGTTTAAAGGAGTGGTTTGATCATCGCCTCGGCGTCTTCGAAGGACAGTTCGTTGCGATGGGTTTCGGTGATCTTGCCGTTGCGATCGACGATGACGGTGTAGGGCAGGACGCCCATGCGGTTACCGTAGGCTTTGGAGAGGGCGATGCCGTCCTTGTCACCGACCAGGATGGGGTAGTTAATGCCCATGGGATCGACGAAGTCCTTGGCGTTCTGCTTGGTATCGATGGCGATGCCGACGATGGTGAAGCCCTGATCGGCGTATTTTTCCTGCAGTTCGATAAAGGCAGGGATTTCGCGGCGGCAGGGCGGGCACCAGGTGGCCCAGAAGTTGACCATCAGCACATCCCCGTCCCATTCGCTGACGTGGCGCAAGTTGCCCTGCAGATCGAGCAGGCCGAAATCGGGACGGATTTCAGGCGGGCCGGCGGCATCGCTGCTTTGCGCGGTTGTTTGACTGTCCGGGCTGTCAAACAGCTGGTTGGCATACATACCGGCGAGCAGGCTGATGATCGCCACCACAATGATCAATGCGATTAAGACTGAACGTTTCATACGGCTGTTCCGTTCGTTAGAGGTTGAATGAATCAAATCCGGATCAGGCCCACCGCGAAGGCGGGCTGTCACCTAGAAGGGCATCATGTTCAGGTGGTTATGAAACTCGTCGGCGTTCATGGCACCCACCAGACGCCGGCCGTGGCGCTCCTCGCCGTCGGGGCCGAAGAACAGGATGGCCGGCGGCGCGACGAGATTGAATTTGCGCAGTAACGCCTTGTCCTTGTCGTCGTTATCCGTCACGTCCGCCTTGAGCAGCACGAAGTTATCCAGCCGCTGGATGACGCGCGGATCGGTGAAGACGTATTTTTCGTAATCCTTGCAGTAGATACACCAGTCGGCATAGAAATCGAGCATCACCGGCTTGCCGGCGGCTTTGGCCTGGGCCAGCTTGTTCTCGAAATCCTCGACGGTTTTGATCTTCTCGAATTGCAAGGATTGCTGCTGCATGGCGCCGCTGCCCATGCCGACGCCGGCAAACACGCCGTGCAGCGGCCGGAACTTGTCGTTACCGCCGGCGCTGGCGCCGATCACCAGCAGAATGCCGTAGATCAGCAGGATGATGCCCAGCGCCTTCCAGAGCCGGCGCCAGCCGGAGGTATCCGCCGGCAGCGGTTCCAGCGCTTTCATATAAATGGCCGAGATGATCAGCAGCGCGGCCCACAGCCACAGGGCGACAAAGTCGGGGATGATCCGCTCCAGCATCCAGATGGCCACGGCCAGCAGCAGCACGCCGAAGATCGCCTTGACCGCATCCATCCAGCCGCCGGCGCGGGGCAGCAGTTTGCCCGCCGAGGTGCCGATGGCGATCAGCGGTAGCCCCATGCCCAGGCTCAGGGCGAACAGGGCCATGCCGCCGAGGACCGCATCGCCGGTCTGGCCGATATAGATCAGCGCCCCGGCCAGCGGCGCGGCCACGCAGGGGCCGACGATCAGCGCGGAGAGAAAGCCCATCACGGCCACGCCGGTCAGGCTGCCGCCTTTCTGGCGGTTACTGACCTCGGAGAGCTTGCCCTGGATGGAGGCGGGCATCTGCAGTTCGTAGAAGCCGAACATGGACAGCGCCAGCAGCACGAACACGGCGGCAAAACTGCCCAGAATCCACGGGTTCTGGAACGCCGCCTGCAGGTTCTCGCCCAGCATCCCGGCGATGACCCCGGCGGCGGTATAGGTGAGCGCCATGGCCAGCACATAGACGGTCGACATGGTAAAGGCGCGCCCGGTGGTGATCTTGTCGCCCTGGCCGATAATGATACTCGAGAGGATCGGGATCATCGGGAACACGCAAGGGGTGAAGGCCAGCAGCAGACCAAAGCCGAAGAAGGTCAGGATCACCAGCAAGCCGCCGGCTTCCAGCGAGGCGGCGATGGTGTCCTGCTCGGATACGACCTGTTGTTCGCCGCTCTGCCCGGTCGGCTCGGGATCATCGGCCATGGCGAACTGGTCGGTGACGGCCAGCTTGACGGTCTCGCTCTTGCGAATCGGGGGATAACAGATCCCGGTCTTCTCGGCACAGCCCTGGTAGACAAAGGCCAGCTCAACCTCGCCGGCCTCGCCCCGGGTCCGCACCAGCGGAATATCCACCACCAGGGTCTGTTCGCCCTCGAAGACCCGGATCTTGCCGAAGAATTCATCCTCTTTTTCCTTGCCTTTGGGCAGCTCGACATCGCCCACCCGGGCGTCACCCTGCTTGACGGAAAATTCGAATTTGTCGCGATACAGATAGTGGTCGGCGGCAATCTGCCAGGTGGCCCGGACCGTGTTGGCGTCCATGACCTCGGTGTTGAAGGCAAAGGCCTGATCGGGATGCAGGACGTCATCCTCGCCCTGGTTCAGGCCGAGATCGCTGTTCAGATCCTGCAGGGAGCGCTTGCCGTCGGTACCGGCCATGGTGCCGGTGGCGGCCAGCTGCACGTTCTGGCGGTGCGGGGGATAACAGACGCCGACGTCGGCGCAGCCCTGGGAATGGGCGGTCAGGGTGAAGTCTCCGCTGCCGGATTCAATCGGGATGGTGACGGGGACGCTGCCGCGGTAGATTTCCACCTGGCCGAAGAACTCGTCGTCCTTGATCTTGCCATCCGGCAGTTGCGGCTCACCGAGGGTAATGTCGGGGTTGTCGACTTCGAAGCGGATCTTGCCGCGATACATATAATAGTTGTCAGCCACGTCCCACCGGGCCTGGACAGTGCCGTCAACCACCTCGGCCTGGAAGGCGAAGGCCTTGTCCGGCTCCAGCAGCTCTTCTTCGGCGGCAATGGGAAATACAAACAGAAATAACAGGGTGGCTAACAGTTTTTTCATCATCATTATTATTCCAGTGCGTTATCAATCCACTGCAGGTAATCCTGCAGTCCTCCATCTAGAGAGACCCTGAGAATTTCCGGAAGTTCATAGGGGTGATGCTGTCGCAGGGTCTCTTCCAGCTGACCGTAACGGTCCTGCCGGCTCTTGATAATCAGCAACACCTCGCCGTCGCGCTCGACCTTGCCCTGCCATTCGTAGACCGATTCGAGCCCGGGCACGATATTCACGCAGGCTGCCAGCCGTCCCGCCACCAGCCGGTCGGCCAGTTGTCGCGCGGTATCGGTATCGGGACAGGTGCACAGCACCAGGCACTGGGAGAGTTCGCTCATGCCGTGCAAGATAACAGCCCGGCGCACGACTGGCAAAGCATCAAGCTGTTACACTACCTTCTCAATCCATCCTCTGGTTAAAGACGATGCCACTGTTCCGTGTATTCCTTATTCTGTTTATCGCCATCCCCCTGATCGAAATTTATTTTCTGATCCAGATTGGCGAGGTGATCGGCGCCTGGCCGACGATTTTGCTGGTGGTGCTGACCGCCGTCATCGGGGTCGGCCTGCTGCGCTGGCAGGGCTTTTCCACCCTGATGCGCTTCCAGACGGAGCTGGCCCGGGGCCAGGTACCGGCCATGCCGCTGTTCGAGGGGCTGCTGCTGGTGGTGGCGGGTGCGCTGCTGCTGACCCCGGGGTTTGTCACCGACGCGGTGGGCTTCGTGTTACTGGTCCCGCCCCTGCGCCAGGGGCTGATCCGCTGGGCCATCCAGCGCGGCGTCATCCGGACCGGCCCGCCGGGGGGCGGTCCCGGGGCGCCCGGCGACGGCCCGCGCACCATCGAAGGCGAATTTCAGCGTCGGGATGACGACTGAGCCTTGAATTTTCCCCCCATCACCCCATCAAGAGACTGGTCTTGACAGTCCGGCCGTGACCGCTATTATTAGCACTCGTCGATGCCGAGTGCTAAAAGGCCGACTGAAATTTCTGCCCGGGCAGGGTTCTGTTCGGGCTAACTGTTTGTAATCCCAAGAAATCAATAACTTTCAGGAGACACTGAGAATGAAAATCCGTCCTTTGCATGACCGCGTGATTATTCGTCGCATGGAAGAAGAACGCACCACGGCCGGCGGTATCGTCATTCCCGATTCCGCCACCGAAAAGCCGAGCCAGGGCGAAGTGATCGCCGTGGGCAACGGCAAGATTCTGGAGAACGGCGAGGTCCGCGCGCTGGACGTCAAAGTGGGTGACAAGGTGCTGTTCGGCAAATATTCCGGCAACGAAGTCAAGGTTGATGACGAGGAACTGCTCGTCATGCGTGAAGAAGACATCATGGGTGTGGTTGAAGGCTAACCAGCCGTTCAATCGAACAACTGTGTACTGACTTTATAGATAGTGAGGAAAGAACATGAGTGCAAAAGAAGTGAAATTCAGTGACGACGCCCGTCACAAAATGCTCAAGGGCGTGAACACGCTGGCCAATGCCGTCAAGGTTACCCTGGGTCCCAAAGGCCGCAATGTCGTACTCGAAAAGAGCTTCGGCGCGCCGACCATCACCAAAGACGGTGTTTCCGTGGCCAAGGAAATCGAGCTGAGCGACAAGTTCGAAAACATGGGTGCGCAGATGGTCAAGGAAGTATCGAGCCAGACCTCTGACGTTGCCGGTGACGGTACCACCACGGCCACCGTGCTGGCCCAGTCCATCCTGACCGAAGGCATGAAGGCCGTGGCTGCCGGCATGAACCCGATGGATCTCAAGCGCGGCATCGACAAAGGCACCACCGCCGCGGTTGAAGAACTGAAGAAACTGTCCAAGCCCTGTGCCGATGACAATGCCATCGCCCAGGTTGGCACCATCTCCGCCAACTCCGACAAAGAAGTCGGTGACATCATCGCCCAGGCCATGGGCAAGGTTGGCAAGGAAGGCGTTATTACCGTCGAAGAAGGCACCGGTCTGGAGAACGAACTGGACGTGGTCGAAGGTATGCAGTTCGATCGCGGTTACCTGTCACCCTACTTCGTCAACAACCAGCAGAACATGAGCGCCGAACTGGAAGAGCCGTACATCCTGCTGCACGACAAGAAGATCTCCAACATCCGCGAACTGCTGCCCGTGCTGGAAGGCGTTGCCAAAGCCGGCAAGCCGCTGCTGATCGTTGCTGAAGACATCGAAGGCGAAGCCCTGGCCACGCTGGTTATCAACAACATGCGCGGTATCGTCAAGGTTGCTGCCGTCAAGGCACCCGGCTTTGGTGAGCGTCGCAAGGCCATGCTGCAGGACATCGCCGTTCTGACCGGCGGTACCGTGATTTCCGAAGAAGTCGGTCTGCAGCTGGAAAAAGCCACCGTTGAAGATCTGGGTCAGGCCAAGAAGGTCGTTGTTTCCAAGGAAGAAACCACCGTCATCGACGGTGCCGGTCCGCAGCACGATATCGAAGCCCGGGTCACCCAGATCCGCGCCCAGATCGAGGAAGCCTCTTCCGACTATGACAAGGAAAAACTGCAGGAACGCGTGGCCAAGCTGGCCGGCGGTGTTGCGGTCATCAAGGTCGGTGCCGCTACCGAAATGGAAATGAAAGAGAAAAAAGCCCGTGTGGAAGACGCCCTGCACGCCACCCGTGCCGCGGTGGAAGAAGGCGTGGTTCCCGGCGGTGGTGTCGCCCTGTTGCGCGCCCGGACCGGTATCGACAGCCTGAAGGGTGACAATCACGATCAGGACGTTGGCATCAACATCCTGCGCCGTGCCATGGAAGAGCCGCTGCGTCAGATCGTCTCCAACACCGGTGAAGAAGCCTCCGTGGTCTGCAACAAGGTGGAAGAAGGCAAGGGTAACTTCGGTTACAACGCCGCCACCGGTGAATACGGTGACATGATCAAGATGGGTATTCTGGATCCGACCAAGGTAACCCGTACTGCCCTGCAGAACGCCGCCTCGGTCTCCGGCCTGATGATCACCACCGAAGCCATGATCGCCGACAAGCCCGACGAAGACGGCGGTGCCGGCGCCGGCGCAGCCGGTGGTATGGGCGACATGGGCATGGGCGGCATGGGCGGCATGATGTAATCGCCCGGCCTGAAAGAGGCCGGAGATGAGCGTCTGCGGCGTTCGCCAAATGCTTCCGTTGCTCACTTACGTTTAATGTAAGCTCCGCTACGGGTCATTTGGCTGCCTTGCAGCCATCTCCTCTCCGTCCCTTTCAGCCCAGGCTTTGCTTGCCTTAACCCAGGCACAACAAAAAGCCCCGCCAGCAATGGCGGGGCTTTTTTATTTTAAAAACTTCAACGCAGAGGGTCGCTCCCGGCTTCCTGCCTCCCGCGACACTTGTACATCCCTGTACATCGCGCAACAAAGGCGCAGAGAACCGCAGAGTAAAAACAATTTATTGTTTACGATTTCGATTTGCGGAGTATCTTAAAAATATCGACTATAAATAATGCCTCGTGGTTGGGTGATGGCCCTGAACTGCAGTTCTGTTACATGAGCTGTTATTTTGATTGAAAATAATTATCTTTGCGTCCTCCGCGCCTTTGCGCCTCTGCGTTGAAAAGATTTATATCCCGGCCGGTTGTGGCGGCAGGCGGTTTTGGTCATAGTATCCGGCACACCCTTCAGGTTGTTTGTTCATGAGTCATAACGTCGATCAGGTTATTTCACAGTTACCCGGGCCGCTGGCCGATCATGTTGCGCACTGGTGGGCGGAGTTTGCGCCGAAGCAGGGCGATACGGTACTGGACGAGGCGGTGGTGGAGTCGTTGCCCGCGGTCTGGGCGGCGAGTGAGTATGTGGCGCGTCAGTGTCTGCGCTATCCCGAGGACTTTGTTGCCCTGCAGTCGCGGCTGTTGCAATCGGCCGATCGGGAACAGTTCGTCGCGCAGTGGGAGTCAGCGATCGCGCCGGTCGAGGATGAGGCGGGTTTGATGCATGTCCTGCGCCGCTTTCGCCAGCGCGAGATGGTGCGCATTCTGTGGCGGGACCTGGCCGGCTGGGCCGAGCTGGAGGAAACCTGCCGGGATCTGACTTATCTGGCGGAGACCTGTATCGATGGCGCGTTGAACTGGTTATACCCGCGTTATTGCGATCAGTATGGCACGCCCTGTTACGACGACGGCTCGCCCATGAACCTGGTGGTGCTGGGCATGGGCAAGCTGGGGGCCTGGGAGCTGAATGTCTCCTCGGATATCGATCTCATCTTTACCTTTGCCGATGAAGGCGAAACCCGTGGCGAGGGGCGCACGCTCAGCCACGGCGAGTTTTTTATCAAGCTCGGCCAGAAACTGATCGCGGTACTGGATCAGCAGACGCCGGAAGGCTTCGTATTCCGGGTCGATATGCGTCTGCGGCCGTTCGGTGACGGCGGACCGCTGGTCACCAGCTTCGATGCGCTGGAAACCTATTACCAGGCGCACGGTCGCGAATGGGAGCGCTACGCCATGATCAAGGCGCGCGTGGTGGCCGGCGATCAGGCCGCCGGCAAGGAACTGATGGACATGCTGCATCCGTTCGTCTATCGCCGTTATCTCGATTACGGTGCCTACGAATCCCTGCGCGATATGAAAGGCCTGATCGCCAAGCAGGTCAAACGCAAGGGACTGGAGCAGAACGTCAAGCTCGGTCTGGGCGGGATTCGCGAGATCGAGTTTATCGCCCAGGTGTTCCAGTTGATTCGCGGCGGGCGGGATCCGGCCCTGCAGGAACGCCGGGTGCTGTCGGTGTTACCCCTGCTGCAGAAGATGGACGTGTTGCCCGAGTTTGTCGTGCGCGAGCTGGAAGCCGGTTATCGCTTCCTGCGCGACGTGGAGCACCGCCTGCAGGGCGTGCTGGATCAGCAGACCCACGATCTGCCCGACGACGAATACCCGCGACTGCGCCTGGCCTGGAGCATGGGCTTCGACAACTGGCAGTCGTTTTACGGCGAGCTGGAACATCATCGCCAGCACGTGCACAACCATTTCGAGCAGGTATTCGAAGCACCGCAGAACGTGGAGGAAGACAATGAAAACATTTTCTACGATCTGTGGCATGCCAACCTGGACGAGGAGCCGGCGATCCAGGCGCTGGAAGAGGCCGGCTATCAGCAGCCGGCGGCGGTGCTGGCGCGGGTCACCGAGCTGCAGGGCGGCCGGCTTTACCAGTCGCTGAGCACCAACGGTAAACGTCGGCTGGATCGGTTGATGCCGTTGCTGATCGGCGCCGCCGCGCAGGCGGACGATCCCGACACCACCTTCGAGCGGGTACTGGAGATCGTACGCACCATCGCCCGGCGCAGCGTTTACCTGGCCCTGCTGGTGGAAAACCCGCTGGTGCTCTCGCAGCTGGTCAAGCTGTGCCAGGCCAGCCCCTGGTTGTCGCGTTACCTGTCGCGCTATCCGCTGTTGCTCGACGAGCTGATGGACGTGCGTTCGTTGTATGCGCCCCCGGCCAAAACCGAACTGGCGGCGGAACTGGCCGGTGAGCTGGCCCAGATCGAACCCGACGATCACGAGCAGGCCATGGAAGCGCTGCGCCACTTCAAACACACCAACGTGCTGCGGGTGGTGGCGGCGGATGTTTCCGACGTGCTGCCGCTGATGAAAGTGAGCGATCACCTCTCCTGGATCGCCGAGGTGATCCTCGAACAGGCACTGCAACAGGCCTGGCGGCATCTGAGCGAGCGCCACGGCGAGCCGGTGGCCAGCCGCGACAGCGGCGAGAAGGGCTTTGCGGTGATCGCCTACGGCAAACTGGGCGGTTTCGAACTGGGCTACGGGTCGGATCTGGACCTGGTCTTTTTGCACGCCAGCGAGGATCAGAACGAGATGACCGACGGCAAAACACCGCTGGCGGTGCCGGTGTTCTATGCCCGGCTCGGCCAGCGACTGATCCATATTCTGACCACCCACACCCCGGCCGGCGTGCTCTATGAGGCGGATCTGCGCCTGCGCCCCGACGGGGCCTCGGGCATGCTGGTCAGTAATCTCGCCTCGTTCGAAGGCTATCAACTCAACAAGGCCTGGTTATGGGAGCACCAGGCCCTGGTTCGCGCCCGCGGCGTGGCCGGGGATCACGACATCATCGAACGCTTTGGCCAGGTGCGCCAGAGCGTCCTCGGGCGCGAGCGGGAGCTGGACGAATTGCGCGCCGAGGTCGTCAAGATGCGCCAGCGCATGCGCACCGAGCTGGCCAAAAAAGCGTCCGGCTGCGTGGACATCAAGCAGGGCGAAGGCGGTATGGTCGATATCGAATTCCTGGTCCAGTACTTCGTTCTCGCCTATGCCCACCAGTATCCCGACCTGCTCACCTGGACCGACAACATCCGCATCCTCGACACCCTGGCCGACACCGGTCTGCTGGAGACGGCGGAAACCGAACAGCTCAAGGACGCCTACCGCGCCTACCGCGGCCATACCCATCGCATGGCCTTACAGGAGCAGAAAGTTCTGGCCCCCGAAGGGGAGTTCGATGAGCATCTTACGCTGGTAAAACGGATCTGGGACCAGGTGCTGGGCCCTGACGAGCAGTAGCCAGGTGCTAGACACTAGGGGCTAGGTCCTAGGACCTAGCTGCTAGCCCCTAGCCCCTAGCCCCCTGATCAGGAACGACAAACCCGCCGATTTCGCATAGAATAAGCCTCTTTGGCGTTTTTTACTGAATTTACGGATTGAGGAGTGGCGTGGTATGTCGATGGCCGATCGTGACGGTGTCATCTGGTTCGATGGTGAAATGGTGCCCTGGCGCGATGCCCAGGTGCATGTGCTGACCCATACCCTGCATTACGGCATGGGGGTCTTCGAGGGGCTGCGTGCTTACAAGGCGGAGCAGGGCACGGCTATTTTCCGTCTGCAGGAACATACCGATCGGCTGTTTCGCTCCGCGCATATCCTGAATATGAAAATTCGCCACGACAAGGCGACCCTGAACGACGCCCAGCTGGCCGTGGTGCGCGAAAACGGCCTGGAATCGGCCTATATCCGCCCGATGTGTTTTTACGGCGCCGAAGGCATGGGCCTGCGCGCCGATAATCTGCAGGTGCACACCATCGTCGCCGCCTGGGAGTGGGGTTCCTACCTGGGCGCCGAGGGGATGGAGAAGGGCATTCGCATTCGCACTTCCTCCTTCACTCGCCATCATGTCAACGTCACCATGTGCCGGGCCAAGGCCAATGGCAACTATATGAATTCGATGATGGCCCTGCAGGAAGCAGTGCGCGACGGCTACGACGAGGCCCTGCTGCTGGACGTGGACGGCTTCGTGGCCGAGGGCAGCGGCGAGAACTTTTTCCTGGTGCGCAACGGCGTGATCTACACCCCCGAGCTGACCTCGGCGCTGGAGGGGATCACCCGCGATACCCTGCTGCACCTGGCGCGGGATCTGGGCTACGAGGTGCGCGAAAAGCGTATCACCCGTGACGAGGTCTACGTGGCCGACGAGGCCTTCTTTACCGGCAGCGCCGCCGAAGTGACGCCGATCCGCGAACTGGACGGCCGAGCCATCGGCACGGGCGTGCGCGGGCCGGTCACCGAGCAGTTGCAGAGCCACTATTTTGATCTGGTCCACGGCCGTGTCGACAAGTACACGGACTGGCTGGCCTACGTAAAATAAAATAATAATCCGCACAGCAGGCAACAGGAGGCGAAGGCAGTGAACCAGAAATCGACCCCCAAATCGGGCCAGAACTCACCGGCAGCCCGCAAACCGGTGCAGGCCAACGCGGCCAGTCGCTACGAAGTGACCCGCGCGGAACTGCCGCTGCACTGCCCGATGGATGACATGACGCTGTGGAACTCCCATCCGCGGGTCTATCTGCCTATCGAGGAACAGGGCGGTGAAGCCAAGTGCCCCTATTGCGGCGCGGTCTACATACTCAAGGATCTGTAAACGCCGCGGATAACGGCGAGTCGCTAATGAAACTGCAACTTCCCCAGTTTGAACAGGCCCGGGTGCTGGTGATCGGCGATCTGATGCTGGATCGCTACTGGCACGGCGACACCTCGCGTATCTCGCCCGAGGCCCCGGTGCCGGTGGTGCGGGTCGGCGAGGCCGAGGAGCGCGCCGGCGGGGCCGGTAACGTGGCCCTGAATATTGCCGCGCTGGGCGCCGCTGCCCGGGTGATGGGACTGACCGGTGACGATGAGGCCTGCAATGCGCTGGACGATATTCTCACCACCGCCGGGGTGGAGTGCCGCTTCAGTAAACTGGCCGGCTGTGCCACGGTGACCAAGCTGCGCGTATTGAGCCGCCATCAGCAGTTGATCCGGCTCGACTTCGAAGACGGTTTCGAAAGTTATCAATCCGAGGATCTGTTGCGCCAGTTCGAACAGCAACTCGACGGCATGGGCGCGGTGATTCTCTCCGATTACGGCAAGGGCACGCTGCGCGAGGCACGTGCCTTCATCCAGGCGGCACGCAACAAGCAGATCCCGGTACTGGTCGATCCCAAGGGCAGTGATTTCGAGCGCTATCGCGGCGCCACGTTGATTACGCCCAACCTGAGCGAATTCGAAGCCGTGGTCGGCCACTGCCGCAATGATGAAGAAGTCGTAACAAAAGGCATGGCGTTGATCGAGCAGTATGATCTGGATGCCCTGCTGGTGACCCGCAGCGAGCGGGGCATGACCCTGCTGCGCCGCGACATGGAGCCGCTGCACATGCCGACCCACGCGCGCGAGGTGTTCGATGTCACCGGCGCCGGCGATACGGTCATCTCGGTGCTGGGCGCGGCGATTGCCGCCGGTGAGGACCTGGCACACGCCACCGCCTGGTCGAACCTGGGCGCCGGGGTCGTGGTCGGCAAGCTCGGTACCGCCACGGTGAATATCGACGAGTTGCGTCGCGCCGCCCGCGCCCAGCACGAGATCGAAACCGGCGTGGTCGACGAGGAACTGCTGGTGCGGCTGGTCAAGGATGCCCGCGATCACGGTGAGACGGTGGTGATGACCAACGGCTGTTTCGATATCCTGCATCCGGGTCACGTGCTCTATCTGCAGCAGGCGCGCAAGCTCGGCGATCGGCTGGTGGTGGCGGTCAACGACGATGCCTCGGTCAAGCGGCTCAAGGGCGAGTCACGCCCCATCAACACGGTCGAGCGACGCATGGCGGTTTTATCGGCGCTCGAATGCGTCGACTGGGTGGTGCCCTTCAGCGAAGACACCCCCGAAAGACTGATCTGCCGCGTGCTGCCGGACTTGCTGGTCAAAGGCGGCGATTACAAACCGGACGAGGTTGCCGGCGGCCAGTGCGTGCTGGACAACGGCGGCAGGGTGGAAGTGCTGGACTTTATCGAAGGTCATTCCACCACCGACATCATTAAAAACATCACAGGCAAACAGAAGGCGGAATCATGATTATCGTGACCGGCGGCGCCGGTTTTATCGGCAGCAATATCGTCAAGGCGCTCAACGAACGCGGTGAGACGGACATCATCGTGGTCGACAACCTGACCAACGGCGTCAAGTTCAAGAACATCGCCGATTGCGAGATCGCCGATTATCTCGACAAGCAGGAGTTCATCGAACGGATCAAGGCCGGCGACAGCTTTGCCAAAAAGGTGAAAGCCATTTTCCATGAAGGCGCCTGTTCCAGCACCACCGAGTGGGACGGCAAGTTCATGATGGAAAACAACTACGATTATTCCAAGGCACTGTTGCATTACTGCCTGGAGCGTCAGGTTCCTTATTTATATGCTTCGTCCGCCTCGGTCTACGGTTCCGGCAGCGTATTCAAAGAGAGCCGCGAATACGAGCAGCCGATCAATATGTACGCCTATTCCAAGTTCCAGTTCGATCAGTACGTGCGTCGCCATCTGCCCGATGCCAAAAGCCAGGTCGTCGGCTTTCGTTATTTCAATGTCTATGGCCCGCGCGAGCAACACAAGGGCAGCATGTCCAGCGTGGCGTTTCATGTAAACAACCAGATCACGGAAAACGGCAAGGCGAAACTGTTCGAAGGCTGCGACGGCTACGGCAACGGCGAACAGCGTCGTGACTTTGTGTATGTCGGCGATGCGGTGGATGTGAATCTCTGGTTCATGGATAACCCGGACAAGTCCGGTATCTTCAACCTGGGTACCGGTCGCAGCCAGACCTTCAAGGAAGTGGCCGAGGCGGTCATCGCCTATCACGGCAAGGGCGAGGTCGAATACATTCCCTTCCCGGAGCACCTCAAGGGCCGTTATCAGAGCTTTACCGAGGCGGACATCGCGGCCCTGCGCGAGGTCGGTTACGACGCGCCTTTCAAGTCCGTCGAACAGGGCGTGACCGATTACATGCGGTGGTTGCACCGCGACAGCCAGTAATCACGGCGACCGGTGAGCGACACGTCTCCTACCGAACGTATCCTGGTGATCGGTCCGGCCTGGGTCGGTGACATGGTTATGGCCCAGAGCCTGTTCATGTCCCTCAAGCAGCAACGCGATAATCCTCTCATCGATGTGGTCGCGCCAAAATGGTCGCTGCCGCTGCTGGCGCGCATGCCCGAAGTCCACGAAGGGATCCCCCTGCCGGTGCAGCACGGCGAACTGGGCCTGGGCAAGCGCCGGGCACTCGGCCACGGTCTGCGCCGGCATCGTTATGATCAGGCCATCGTTCTGCCGCGCTCCTTCAAGGCGGCGCTGGTTCCCTGGTTCGCGCGGATTCCCCGGCGCACCGGTTATCGGGGCGAGCTGCGTTACGGCCTGATCAACGATATCCGTCAACTGGACAAAGGCGTGCTGTATCGCACCGTGCAACGTTTCGTCGCGCTGGGAGAACAGGGTGATGTGGATACCGCTCCGGCGATACCGCAACCCCACCTGGCGGTCGATTCACAACATCGCCAGGCCTGCCTGGATAAACTGGATATCAATACCGACAAACCGATCATCGCCATGATGCCGGGCGCCGAATACGGCCCGGCCAAACGCTGGCCGACGGCGTATTACGCCGAGCTGGCGCGCCGGCTGGTTGAACAGGGTAAACAGGTGTGGGTGTTCGGCTCCCACAAGGAAGCGTCACTGGGTGAGGCGATCGCCGTGGGTGAAGGTATTGTGAACCTGTGCGGCAGGACCGAACTGGTGGATGTCGTGGACCTGCTTTCGCTGTGCGAGCAGGCGGTGACCAATGACTCGGGGCTGATGCACGTGGCGGCAGCGAGTGGCACTTCGGTTATTGCCATTTACGGCTCCTCGGATCCGAACTACACCCCGCCGTTGACGGACAAAGCGCAGATCATCTATCAGAATCTGGACTGCAGTCCCTGCTTTGAACGGGAATGTCCGCTGGGACATACCAACTGTCTGAACGATATCAAACCCGAATCCATTCTCGCGCACATAGAATAAGTTTTATGGCCAACACACCCACATTATCCGTTGTGCTGATCGTCAAGAACGAGGAAGAGGCGCTGCGCGAGTGTCTGGCCACCGTCGCCTGGGCCGATGAGATCGTCATCGTCGATTCGGGCAGCAGCGACCGAACACGCGAGATCGCCGCCGAATATACCGACAAGGTGTATATCGAGGATGACTGGCAGGGCTTCGGTGTGCAACGCCAGCGCGCGCAGCAGTATGTCACCGGCGACTGGATCCTGATGCTGGATGCCGATGAACGTGTCACCGAAACGCTGGCGCAACAGATCCGCCAGGCGGTCGCGCAGGATGATCGCCAGGCGGTGTATTTCGTGCCGCGTCTGTCATGGGTGTTCGGCCGGTTTATTCGCCATTCCGGCTGGTACCCCGACTATGTGGCGCGACTCTATCCGCGCGAGCAGGCCGGCTACAATGACAACCGGGTACATGAAAAGCTGGTCTACCCCGGGGGCATGAGCGAGAAAAAACTCAGCGGCGATCTGTTGCACTACACCTATCGGGATCTGGAGCATTACCTGGTCAAGTCCGCCCATTACGCCGCGGCATGGGCACAACAACGCCAGGAACGGGGCAAGCGCAGCAGCCTGTTACAGGGCATGCTGCATGGCCTGGGTTGCTTTATCAAAATGTACCTGGTGCGCGCCGGCTTTCTCGATGGTAAACAGGGATTCTTGCTGGCCGTACTGTCCGCTCACTCCACCTTTGCCAAGTACGCGGATCTCTGGATTCGCCAGCAGTCGGATCACAAATGAATCGGTATCCGCCAATACACGTAAATTCACGCGAATGATCAGAAGAAAAGATTGGCGTTTATTGGCGTTTATTGGCGGACAGTAATTTTTCGGCGATCAAATTGGCAGCCGCGTCGATATCGATGCTTTGCATGTCTTCGGCCTCGGCCTGTTCCGGCGGCATGAAGCCCAGGCGATGCGTTGCGCGGCTCAGGGTCTGCCAGCGCAGCGCGGTGGAGGAACGCTTGCGGGGATAAAAGGCCGCGGTCGGTCTGTCCAGCGCGCCGGCGACATGTAACGGGCCGGTCGAGCCGCTGATAAACAGCGCGGCGTTTTGCAAAAAGCGGGCAAAATTGACCAGTCCCTGTCGCGAGTAATAAATCGAATGCGGCACCTCGCCAAGTTGCGAGGCCAGTGACTGCGCGGTGGACTCTTCGTTGGGACCCGCGGTGATGACAATGTGCCGGGCCGGTGTCAGGGGCAGCTGACGCAGCAAGCGGGCATACTGTTCGGTCGACAGGTTGTTCGCCGAACCACCGCTGCCGGGATGCACGATGATAAGATCGGGATCGTTGTCGATGTTCGCTTCGGCAAGGAACTCCCGCTTGAGCCGGGCGACCTGTTCCGCTTCAAAATGCAGGTAAGGCGGCTGTGGCTGGTTTGCGATCGGGATGTGCTGCGCCTGGAGATAATATTCGGCCAGGTCCAGGTTGTACTGGAACTCGGGTTTTTCGGAACGGGAACGGCGCTGAACCAGGCGATGGTTATAAAAAACCTGTGCGAGCTTGGTGGCCGGCGCGAGCCGATAGCGTATCCCGGACAGCCACAGCAACAGGCCGATACGCGAGGTCGAAAACAGCGTGATAACGGCATCGTATTGCCCGGCCCGAAGCGTACGCAGCAGCTGACCCTGTTTGCGCAAACCGGCGCCTTTGCCGGGGTCGACGATCAGTTGGTCGATGGCATCGCAGGCCGCGCCGATGTCCCGGGTATATTCGGGGACCAGGGCATGCAGTTCACAATCGGGTAAGTGCTGTTTGAGCAGCCAGAATACCGGCAGGCTGAGCATGAAATCGCCCAGTTTGTCATTGCGAACGACAAGAATTTTACGGGGTGAGTGGTTGTTCATGGAGTATTGGTTGCGCCAGTTCGCGCCAATTTATCCCATCTTGCAGGGTATGTAAACTGCACGGGATTCAGCCCGACAGGCGTTCGAATGAAGATCGTCGCGGGCATGAAATATATGCCTGATGGTATTGTGCTGCAGGTGGTCAGGCATGCCGTGAACTTCGCGCTTTGCTGTTACGTTGTTACTTTTATGAAACTTAAAACCAGGTCTGGATATGCGCATTCTTGAATTATGTACCTCACGCGGCCGCGGCGGGCTGGAGCTTTACGCGCTTAAAAACATACAACACCTGAAAGGGCCGCAGCATGTTGTGCATGCCGCGGTGCGTGAGGGCGCCTTTCTGGACGAAGCCGTGCAGGAGGAAGGTATACCGTGTATCCGGATCGATCCCCGCTCCACGGTGTTGCCGTATATCAGTGCCCGTAAACTGGCCCGCTATATCGATGACAACGAGATCGATCTGATCCATGCGCACTGGCAAAAAGATGTGATGCTGGCCGCACTGGCCAAGCGTCTGTCGAAGCGGCCCTGCAAGTTGATGTTTATGCGACATATCCGGCTGACCCGCCAGAAAAAAGATGCCTATCATCGATTTATCTACCACAGTATCGATAAATATATCGTCATAACCCGGGTCATGTACGAAGAGGCGCTCAAGTACCTGCCCATGGCGCCCTCGCAAATCGAACTGCTCTATCATGGCGTCGAGGATACGCCCGATCTGCATGCGAATGTGGATTGCCACGAGTTTCTCGAACAGCATGGCATCCGGGATGACCAGTTCCGTGTCCTGTTGCCCGGCCGGGTCGAATGGTACAAGGCCCAGCATACGCTGATCGATGCGGTCGCCCGGCTCAAAGCGGAAGGCATTGATGTGCAGGCCTGCATCATGGGGCATGTCATGTTCGAGTCCTACCTGGAAAAACTCAAAAAGCAGGCCAGGGAGAAAGGCATTGAGCAGCAGGTGAAGTTTATCGGTTTTGTCGATAACTCGAGAATGTATTACAAGTGTTTCGATGTGGTCGCGCTGACGACTTACATCGAAACATTCGGCCTGGTACTGGTCGAGGCGATGCTCTCCGGTGTACCGGTCATTGGTACCCGGGCCGGCGGTGTGCCGGAGATTATCGAGCAGGATAAAACCGGGCTAATGTTCGAGTCCGGTAACGAGGTCGAGCTGGCCAACTGCATTCGCCAGATGGTAGAAAATCCGCAACAGCGCGATACCATGGCCCGGGCCGGCCAGAGCTATGCCCGGGAAATGTTTTCCAATACGGCGCACTATGCACGCCTGGACGAGATTATCCAGGAGCTGGAGTCTGAAGTTGCAAACGGTTAAGCTGTCCGGCAATCGCGCGACAGACAATCAGGGTAGGTTGGCCTGAAAATGCCTTTTTTAACCAAACAATACGACAACCGTTTTGTCCTGTATGACAAAGAACTGTTTCCCGATCCGGATCTGATCGGTTTCACCTCGGAAGCCTGGGCACAGCATGATGCCATTACCGGGTTTGCCGAGGGCCGGGGTACCACGTTCTTTGTTAATTATTACGAACTGGAACTGGCCCTGCGCCATTACCATCGCGGCGGATTGATCGCACGCTGGTCCGCCGACCGATACCTGTGGACCGGTCTGAAGTCCAACCGGGCCTGGCGCGAACTGCATCTGCTGCAGACCCTGCGCGAACGCAATCTGCCGGTGCCAAGGCCGGTCGCGGCACAGGTGATTCGTCACGGCCTGTTATACACCGCGGACATCATGACCCGGCGCATTCCCGGTGCCAAATCGGTCGGCCAGTGGCTGGCCAACGGCGCCCTGGATACCGGTCACTGGATTGCCATGGGCAGTATGATCCGACGCTTCCACAGCCAGGGCGTCTATCACGCCGATCTCAATGCCAATAACATCCTGCTGGATAGCGGCGGCCGCTTCTATTTAATTGATTTCGATCGCGGCACGATTCGCACACCGCGCCGCGGCTGGCAGCAACGCAACCTGCAGCGCCTGCATCGTTCCCTGACCAAGCTCCAGGGTGCGCAGGAGACGTTTTATTTCAGTGAGCAAAACTGGCAGGACTTGTTGACGGGGTATAACCAACTGTAAATCAGTGCTGAGTGCTGAGTGCTGAGTGCTGAGTGCTGAGTACCTAGTACCTAGTATCTAGCCCCTAGCCCCTCTTTAGTACAGGACACAATGCCTGTAATTCATTCAGATACCGTTCGGCCATGTCCTGGTTGGCTTCGATCAACGCCCGGGCCTGTGTGCCCATGCGTTCTCTTTGCTCGCGATCGTCGAGCAGGGTCTGGATGGCTTCCACCAGGGCGGCCTCATTCTCCACCTGGATGGCGCCGCCGGCGGCCACCAGGTCCCGGGCTTCGGCCTGGAAGTTATCCATGTGCTGTCCGAAGATCACGGCCTTGCCGGCGCGCGCCGCCTCCAGGATATTCTGACCGCCATGGGGTTTGAATCCCCCGCCCATCAGTACAAATTCCGCACCGGCAATCAAGTTGTCCAGCTCGCCGAAGGTATCGGCGATATAGACCTGCGTGTCGGCGTTGACCGGGTCATTGCGACTGCGCACGGCTATATCCAGCGCGAACGGTTTGAGATCGTCCAGTATATTATTCAGTCGCTGTATATGACGCGGCGCAATGACGATCAGCGGGCGCGGTGCATCCAGTTTCAGCCAGTTTTCGATGATCAGTTTTTCTTCATCATTACGTGTCGAGGCGGCAAGCACGTAGGGGCGCCCCAGCTCGATGGGCGCTACCTGGCGCGCATTGTTTTGCGCATACTTGATATTGCCTACCAGGCGAGTCCTGGCGAGGTTCCAGATTTCCTCGAAGTGTTCTTTGTCCGCCTCGGTTCTGGCCAGGATAGCGTAGGTATACTGCAACACATGGACCATCGTGTTGCGGACGAATCGCGGTGCTTCGGTTGTCCGCTTTGACAGCCGGCCGTTAACAATAATGTTGCGAATGCCGTGCTGGAAGCAGTGTTCATACAGGTTGGGCCACAGCTCGGTTTCCATGATTAACAGGCATTGCGGCCGGACCTTGGACATGAACCGGCGGGTTGCCCATTGCCAGTCGATCGGCAGATAGTGATGTTTAACGCTGTCACCGAGTTGTTTGACGGCAATTTTACGGCTGCTCGGGGTGTTGGTGGTCAGCAGAATTGGCTGCTGCGGATAGTGCTCCTGCAGCAGACGGATCAATGGCAGCGCAGCATTGAGTTCGCCGATCGAGGCGGCATGCAGGTGGATATCGGCCCGCACGTCACCGCTGTCAAAAGCAAAGCGTTCCAGCAAATAGCGTTTGTCGCGATTACGAAATGCGGTCCACAGCGTGTACAGCCCGATCAGCGGGCTCAACACGAACAGCAGGCGGCTGTACTGTTTCATGGCCTTGCGCCGCCGGACTTTATACAGCTGCGGTTCCCAGTCCGGGCGGGTGCGAAAGCGCCGGTGCGCCCACAGGTACTGGGCCGGGGTGCGGCGCACCTGGTCCTCGATAGCCTGGTTGACCAGCGTGGCGTCGCGTACATCGTCGCCGGTGGGGAACTCGTCGATTGCCGGGCCGACCCGGATCAGATAGCCCTGATTGCCGGGCAGGCGTTCGGAATAAAACGGCACCAGTGGCGCGCCGGAGGATTTGGCGATACGCGCGGTCAGCGTCAACGTCGCGGTCTGAATCCCCATGAACGGCGCAAACACCGAGGCGCGTTCGCCAAAATCCTGGTCCGGGGCATACCAGACCACTTTGCCGTTTTTCAGGTTGCGCAGGATGTCGCGCATATCGCGACTGCGAATCAGCCCGTCGAGCATCCGGTTGCGACTGTGCACCATCACCGCTTCAAACAACGGGTTATGCGCGCGCTTGTAAGTCGGACGCAGGTTGTCGATATGATAGGCCAGAAACTTGCCGCTGATTTCCAGGGTGGTGTAATGCCCGCCGAGTAATAACACGCCCTTGCCTCTGGCCTGCGCGGCGGCCAGGTTGTCCAGTCCCTCGACGCGATACATCTTTGCCAGGCGCTGTTCCGAGCCCCACCAGGCCAGTCCCGATTCGAAGATGGCCATGGCGGTGGAGTGGAAGTTTTCCCGCACAAGCCGACGGATGGTTGGCCGGTCGTAGTCGGGAAACGCCAGGCGCAGGTTGGTGCGCACGATGCGCCGGCGGGACGGCATCAGCGCATAGCTGAGCAGGCCAACCCCTTTACCCAGCGTGTTGATCGCCGCATAGGGCAGTTGCGCAACGCCCCACATGAACCCCAGCCCCAGCCAGGTCGGCCAGTACTTGGGATGCAGATAATCGCGAACGGGAAACGGGGTAGCGCTGTCGGGCATGATGGCTGTCGATGATGGACGTGTCGGGGATCATACCCCAATCACGGCGCGCTATCAGCGAATTAGCTTCGTGAGGGTTTTGAACTGTTCATGGCGGGCATCGCGCAGCCATTCGAACAGGGCCGATTCGCTCATGATCACGCTGATACCGGCCTGGCGCAGTCGCGCCAGGGCATTGCGATGATGGGTCTTGCGCCGCGAAGCGATGGCATCTTCCACCACGAACACCTGGTAACCGTGTTCCTGTAACTGGATGGCGGTCTGCAGCACGCAGACATGGCTTTCCATGCCGCCCAGCACGATCTGGCGCCGGGCATTGAGGCGCAACTGCTCGACAAAATCGGGCGCGCGGTAACAGGAAAAGCAGGTTTTCTCGATGGCGGTGTCGCTCAAGTGCGCGGCCAGTTCGGGCTCGGTCGGCCCCAGGCCCTTCGGATACTGCTCGGTATGCACCACCGGGATGCCCAGCGCACCGGCCGCCTGGCTCAGTATGGCAGTGTTGCGCAGCAGTTGTTCGCGCACCGCCGGCTTCATGGCCGCGGCCAGTTTTTCCTGGATATCGATCAGCACCAGCTGGCTGGTTGCCGCGTCACACAGCAGGGGAGGTTGATGCATGGGCGTTACTGCAACCAGGCGTTGACCTGTTTGATGTCCTGTTCGCTGAGGATCCCCGCGGCCTGTTTCAGGCGGAAGGATTCCAGAATGTAGTTGTAACGCGACTGGGCATAGTCACGTTGCGCCCGGTACAGCTCGCGCTGCGAGTTGAGCACATCCACGGCGGTACGGGTGCCGACTTCAAAGCCCGCTTCGGTGGCGTCCAGCGCGGTGCGGCTGGATTCCAGGGCCTGGGCAAAGGCCTTCACCTGGCTGATGTTGGAGATCACACTCAGGTAGGCGCTGCGGATCTGGCGCTCGATGGCGCGGCGGGTCTGTTCGTACTGTTCCTTGGCCTGCATGTAAAGCGCGGCGGCTTCGCGGGTCTGCGAGCTGGTCAGCCCCCCGGAGTAAAGCGGCACACTCAGTTGCAGCGCAATGCTGGTGTCCTCGGTTTCGCGTGCGCCGAACAGGCCGCCTTCCACGTCGGAGTAGGTGTGATCGGCGACCAGGTCCAGGCTGGGATAATGGCCGGCGCGGCGACGGTTGATTTCCTCGCGGGCGATCTCGCGGGATTTTTCCGCGGCGATCAGGCTCAGGCTGTGATCCAGCGCGGTGTCCACCCAGTGGGTGATGTTCTCCGGGTCGGGGCGCAGCAGCGGGCTGCCTTTTTCCAGTTGCGCGATCTGATCATGCGGCATGCCGGTGATCTCGCGCAGGTTCTCGCGCGCCACCGCCAGCTGGTTCTCGGCGCTGATGGTCTGGGCCTCGGCCTGGTCGCGGCGGGCGCGGGCTTCGTGCACATCGGTAATGGCGGTGAGCCCCACATTGAAGCGCTGCTCGGTCTGGTTCAGCTGCTGCTCGATGGCTGTTTGTTCGGCACGGGCGAAGCCCAGGTTGTCGACAGCCGCCAGGTATTCAAAATAACGTTGTGCCACGCGGACCATCAGTTCCTGTTTGGCATTACGGAAGTTGGCCTCGGCCCGCGCCACCTGCGCATTGGCCTGGCGCAGTTGCACGTAATACTCATGGCGATAGATCGCCTGGCTCAGCGACAAACTGTAACTGGTGGTGCTGTAATCGGTGGAACCTTCCCGGCCCGGGTCCGACTCGTAGCTTTTTATATCGGTGGTGGTGTCACCCAGGTTGCCGGTCAGGTTCAACTGCGGCAGCAATGGCGCGCGGCCCTGGGCGGTGGCTTCCTGGTTGGCGAGGTACTCGGCCTCGGCGGCGCGGTATTGCGGATCGTTTTTCTCTGCCTGCTGGTAAACGCTGAGCAGGTTGTCGGCATGGGCGGCGGAACCGCTCAGTACCAGGGCAAGGATGGCGACAAGTTTTGTTGTTTTCATCAGCGGTATTTTTGCATTTGCGGATCCACCTCGTCGGCCCAGCGATCGACGCCGCCCTCGAGATTGATCACGTTGTTGAAACCTTCGCGTTCCAGAAAAATCGCCACGGCACGGCTACGAATGCCATGATGGCAGATTACGACGGTTTCCCGGTTCCTGTCCAATGATTCCACGGCCGACTGGATCTGACCCATCGGCACCAGCGTGGAGCCCTCGATATGACAGGTTTCATACTCCCAGGGTTCCCGCACATCGAGCAGTAATGGCGGTTCAGGTGTCTGGTCAAGATGGCTTTTAAGATCGCGCGGCGTGAATTTTTTCATGGGCGCTATTATGGGGGGCAAGCTGTTTGATTTCATCCCTGATGAAATCAGGGATGAAATCAGGTGCTAGGGGCTAGTTTCTAGGTACCAGGGGGTAACTTGTAGGAGGGGCTTTTAGCCGCGACCTGTCTGACCTGGTACCGCATCGCCGACGAAGTCGCCTCCCACAGGGCAGTTTCTAGTTAGGACCTGGCCCCTGGCGCTTTGTCCTGGCTACAGGACAAAGCGCTCGGGTTGTTCCGCGTTTTTCAGCGGCCGCAGATCGGTTTCGAAGAGGTATTCCTTGGCCCAGTCTTCTTCGGCGATGCGGGTCATCACGATCACATCCATTACCGGCGGATCGCCGATGATGGCGAACAGGCGGCCGCCGACGGCGAGCTGGTGGGGAAAGGCTTTGGGCAGGATCGGCAGGGAACCGGTAATGCAGATCACATCATACGGCGCATGCTTGTCCCAGCCGTGCGCGGCATCGCCCACATCGAGTGCGACATTGTGGATGTTATGCGCGTTGAGCTTGGCCTGGGCGGATTCGACAAAATCGCCGTGCAGGTCGACGCTGTAGACATGCTTGCCCAGGCGGGCGAGCAGGGCGGTGACATAACCGCTGCCGGTGCCCACCTCTAATATAGTGTCTTCGGGGCGGACGGTGAGGGCCTGCAGCATGCGGGCCTCGAACTTGGGTGACATCATCACCTCGTCGTGGTCCAGCGGAATATTCATGTCGGTGAAGGCCAGCTTGCGAAACTCGGTCGGCACGAAGTCCTCGCGCGGCACTTCCACCAGTAAATCCAGCACCTGCTGATCCAGCACTTCCCAGGGCCGGATCTGCTGCTCAATCATGTTCAGACGGGCCTGCTCGAAATTCATCTGCGCCATCGTGGGTCCTCATCCTGCCGGTTATTATGGTTATCAGGCGCTCAAGATTACGGCCTTTAACCGGCCCCCGCAAGGCGCGGGCCGGCCAAATACCTTCAAAATCGGGCACTTGGCCATAAAGGCTGTTTATGCCTGCACACTCCCGGTGCGTGAACTATATTTATACTCCCCGCCATGGGGGAGGGGGAATCCATATGGTCATTTCGCGTACACCCAGGTTGCACCTGACCGGGATCCGGGCACTGGCGACCTGGCTGGCGCTGCTCGGCAGCGTGGCGCCGTCGCTGGCCGCCGAGGTCGCCTGCCGGCGCTGGTTCTCGCCGTACCGCTTCCGGCTGCCGCCGCGCGAGCGGGTCTGGCTCAATGCCGCCCGGCGGGAGTATGTCTCCAGCCTGGATAACGGCATGGTGGCGCTCTATCACTGGGGCCACAAGGGCCCGCGGATCTTGCTGGTGCACGGCTGGAACGGGCGGGGCACCCAGCTGAGTGGTTTTATCGAACCGCTGCTGCAGGCCGGCTACCAGGTCATCGCCTTCGACGCCCCGGCCCACGGCCACAGCCCCGGCAAACGCACCGACCTGGTCGAGATCGCCCACGCCCTGCGCTCGGTGTCGGTCCGCTTCGGGCCGTTCGAGGGGATCATCGCCCACTCCTTCGGCGTGGCGGTCACCGCCTATGCCCTGCGCCACCTGGGCGTGGCCACCCAGCGGGTTGTCGGGGTCAGCCCGCCGGGGCGCATGCCCTACCTGTTCAACAACTTCTGCGAACTGCTGCACCTGCCGCGCCGGGCCCGCGAGGCCTTCGAGCAGCGGGTCATGGAACGCTTCGGGGCGGATGTGTGGGAGCAGCTCTCCCCCGAGGCGAATGTCGAATTGCTGGAAAATATCCCCGCGCTGCTGATCCACGACAACGACGATCGCGAAGTCACCCCCAGCCAGGCCGAAATCCTCCACCAGGCCTGGCCCGGCAGCCACCTGCTGCGCACCGACGGCCTCGGCCACCGCCGCATCCTGCGCGACCCCGCAGTGATCGCTCACACCGTCAGGTTCCTCCAGCGAGGCGAGCTTCCGGAACAGTGACTAGTTACTAGATACTAGGGGCTAGTAACTCGCCCCTGAATAGGTGGGAGCGCCCCACGGGCGCGACAGGTCTGTCGTATTGGCAAGAAGGCGGGGAAAACCGCCGCGCCTTGCGGCGATTGGTCCAATTCGCTGAATTTCTCGACTCTCGATTTCCTAGCCCCTAGCAGCTAGAAACCAGCGCCTCTTCTTTTATCGGTATTGCAAATCCCTACCTTATTAATTAACTTGGTCTCAGACCGCCGGGGGTGCTGGATTCGATCCCGCTTTTTACACGCCTTCTTCTGTGAGAGAAGGCGCCCGCTTTCCTCCCCTCCCCCCACAGGGGGAGAGGGGCCGGGGGAGAGGGGGATCAAAATCCGGCTGAGACATACCCTGTGATGAATTGAATCATTCCGAACCTGATCCAGGTAGTACTGGCGTAGGCAAGGCGGAGTCACACAAAGCAGTCCCCCTTATCGTGTGCGGTCGTGGAATTCCAGCTATGAGGCAAATACCATGAGCGCTATCCCCGAAGAATTTATCCAGAAAACGGCCCAGCTGTCCGACGACGTCACCCGGCCGTTTCCCAGTTCCAGAAAGACCTATGTCACCGGCTCGCGTGACGACATCCGTGTGCCCATGCGCGAGGTCGAGTGCACCCCGACCCATACCGAGCAGGGTGAGGAGCTCAACCCACCTATTTATATCTACGACACCTCCGGCCCCTATACCGATCCGCAGGTAACCATCGACCTGCGCCAGGGGCTGCGTGATGTGCGCGCCAACTGGATCGCCGAGCGCGACGACACCGAATTACTGGATGGCCCGACCAGCGAGTACGGCCGCCAGCGCCAGGACGATCCCGAGCTGGCCCACCTGCGTTTCGAGCACATTCGCCAGCCGCGCAAGGCCAGGGCCGGTAAGAACGTGACCCAGATGCACTATGCCAGGCAGGGCATCATCACGCCGGAGATGGAGTACGTCGCCATCCGCGAGAACAACAAGCTACAGGAGATGCGCAACGATCCGCGTTACGCCAAGCTGCTGCGCCAACACCAGGGTGAGTCCTTCGGCGCCAGCATCCCCGATGCGATCACCCCGGAGTTCGTGCGCGACGAGGTGGCCCGCGGCCGCGCCATCATCCCGGCCAACATCAACCACCCGGAACTGGAGCCGATGATCATCGGCCGCAACTTCCGCACCAAGGTCAACACCAACATCGGCAACTCGGCGGTCACTTCATCCATCGAAGAAGAAGTCGAGAAGATGGTCTGGTCGGCCCGCTGGGGCGGCGATACGCTCATGGATTTATCGACGGGCAAGAACATCCACGAGACCCGCGAATGGATCCTGCGCAACGCGCCCATGCCCATCGGCACCGTGCCCATCTACCAGGC
>JAXHTI010000069.1:0-13361 GCA_034190045.1 Pseudomonadota bacterium | reverse complement strand
TCCTCATAATGCATGTAGTGTGTCCCGTCGCATGAGAAGGTGACGCTGATCATGCCACTGAAAATATTGATGGATGCCTGACGCAGATAGAAAGTATTGTCAGTGGTGCGCAAGGCCTTGAAAGTTTCGAGGATTGTGGTGATCTGATCGGGCTGTATTTGGGCGAGCGAAGGGTAGGACTCGTGAGGGTAGGCCAGGCAGATATCCGGTTCGGTCAGGGCATCAATATCCAGCAGGCGGTAGCGATAGGGGTCCAGTGTCAGCCAGATAATCGCCTGACTGCTGGCAAAATGAATCTGCACCTGAAAGATCCCGTTTTGCGTGAACAACTCCCCGAGGATACTCATTAGCTGCTCCATATTTCTGTCCAGTGGACTTTCTACCCGGGATTGCTGAAACACCAGTTCCCTGATTGCCGGGTCTCCTTTTATCTGACGCCATTCCGCAGATTGTTTGAACAACCCTGCCGTGACAGGCAGGTCGCGCAGGTCAAAGTCGATACCCAGAAACCCCAGCGCAGCTTGATCTCTATGAATGGTTTGCAAGACCGTTAATATTGGACGGTTCCCGGAAAGGCTCATATAGACATCGGAGATCAGAAAGTCCTGTAGCGGGACCAGGTTTTTCATATACGGCCGGCGGGAACGGTCACGCTGGAAATGGCCGGGGATATTCCCGCCATGTCCGATGCTATCGGTAATCTGTATGCCGTCGATCCCGATAATATACAGTCGCATGCAATAGGGGATGCTGGAAAAACTCCGGGCAAGAAGAGATTCCAGCCGATAGCGGTTTTCCCAGATTGAACCGAGTTGTCGACTTAGAACTGCAACGGGTTTGCGCACTGCACGAGCCAACTCCTCTCGCTGGCGGCGGATGCTTGTTTGCCATGACATGCTAATTTTTATTTCCGTATGTTGTCTGCGGGGGACCTTCGAGCGCGGCGAGGGCCACTTTACATGGCGTAGACACTCTGTAATCAGACACAATTCGCACTGTGGCGCCTTTCTTCTTACATGATGTGATCGGGCGCACGATTTCCTGGCTGTCAGATGTCGGAATTCGGCTGAAGAACAATGCAGACGCGGTAATAGCTTCGGACTGACTATATTAATTTCGTTGGCTGGTCACTTTTTTCATCAGCATGTATTGTAAACCGTGCCGACAATGCAGGATAACCGATGAAGTCATTATCCCACGCGCTGTTTATCTCTCATGGCGGCGGCCTACAGGGCGGGGTTAAGTCTTGTGTTTTGCTTATTGAAAGACAAAAGGCAAGACCTGGCCCTGGTGTCTGAAACTTCGTGCAACAAGCGTTGACGACAGAGTGGCGAGGATCGATCATTGTGCTTCTGATTTGGCAGGCCGGGAGTCTGATATGAAATTCAAACAGTTGATCAATCTGGAATGGGACGCGATTGCGGGAATACTTGCCGCGGTTATCGCCATCGTACTGCATTTGCTACACGTGGTCGATGAAGAGGTGATATTGCCGATTCTGCTGGCCCTGCTCGGACTGTTGTTTCTCAATTTCATGCGCCACGCCCGGAGTAACGAGGTGAGCGCGGAGCAGATCGAGACCACGGCCGAGATGGTGGAGCAGATCCGGGCAGGGCTGCAGATTCCCGAGGTGCAATTGATCGGCCCGCGTCATTTGCGCACTGCCAACGAGCAGTTCCTGCGTCATATTAGCGGCGATGCTATCTGGTACAATGTCTGTCTTTCCATGTACACACCCCGCCCCCTGTTCGAGGCCCTGTTACGTCCGGCCGTGGATAATCCGATGGTTACGTCCATCCAGTTCGTGCTGGATGAATCCCAGCAGCCTCTGTGGGAACAATTGCAACCGTTACTGGCCGAGTGTGCCGGTTATGACAAGGTCAAAGCACCTCGCTGGTGCAGCCTGAGTAAAACCACGTCATTTATTTTTGCCGACAGCCAGGCCAGCGGTGGGACCGAGGCTCTGCTCAGTTTCTGGGGTGAACCCTTTATGGCACAGAGCACGGAACAGGACATACCGCGGTTTATCTTTCACGTACAGAAAAATTCCGAACTGTTGCCCCATCTGATCGAATTGCAACGTAATTGTCGTTAAGGGATAAAGCGGGAACAGCTTCACGGAGAACAGGTTTATTTCATCAGTCCGGTTAGATCCGGCGGATAACAAGAACAATTACCAGTTTTGCCGTGCTTGTTGGACGGCTTCCAGGCTTGTTAATACCAGGAAGCCAGTGCTGCAGCTATCAGAGACAGCACAACCACCGTAGTCAGGACGATACGCATCGGTACATACCACGCCGGGACCAGGTGCTGTTTCGCCGCGCGCTGGTCTGTGGCGCATAGTACGATGAAAGCCACTATTAACAGGCTGTAGCTGTATGCCGGGCTAATGAGCAGGGCGACCCAGCCCAGCAGGGCGGGTAACACGCTGAGGCCCAGTTGCGCCAGGGCGGCCTGGCCCTCGCGCGACATGGCAACACCCCAGTGGATGGCTCCCATAAACGAAAGAATAATCGCGCCGTAGGTTCGCAGGACAAAGTCGGCATCCTGTACGCCGGGCAGGTCAGTCCAGGTGCCGATACTGAAAACAATAAATGGTATCAGGCCGGCGTATCCCAGCCACTTTGCTAATTGTTCAGTTCTCATCGCTTCTCCGGTGATAGTCCACTTGACCTGGTTTTTCCCTGGTTAAACCAGGCTTCTTCGCGTTCCTCTGCGTTAATGCGCTTTATATTAAACCGCTTCGGCCTTGTCTCCGAACCAGAAGCCGCTGTCCATATCCAGAAACTGCTGGAAGTGGATGTAGTGGGAGCCGTCGCAGGAGAAGGTGAGGCCGACCATGCCGTTGATGATGTTGAACGAGGCGGAGCGCAGGTAGATGGTTTCATCCGCGTGGCGCAGGGCTTTGAACTGGCTTAGGACGCGACCGATATCGTCGTAACTGACCTGGGTGCGTTCGTGCGGGGCGCGGCGTGGGTAGGCGAGGCAGCGTTCGGGATCGACGATCTCGTCCAGCATGTGAATGTTGTAGTCATAGGGATCGTCCAGCGACCAGAAGGAGGCACGGGAGCTGGAGAAATGTAACTTGACGTGAAAGATGCCGTGATGACGCAGCATCTCGGCGATGATGTCCATCACTTCGTCGAGCACTTTGTCCATGGCGCTGATGGAACGTTGTTGCTGGAACACGGTACCGCGAATTGCCGGATCACCTTTGTACTGGCTCCAGCCGGCCGAGGCGGGTGCCTTCTCGCGCTGACCGTGCAGGTCTTCGACGTTATAGTCGGCAGCGATGAAGCCGAGGATCTCGTTGCCGTCGCGCACCGCCTGCATGGCGGTGATGCAGGGACGGGTGCTGTGGCGGCTGGTGTAAACCGGCGACAGGGTAAAGCCCTGGTACGGCAAGGTACTGCTCAGATAGGGGCGGCCGGTGAGATCCAGGCCACGCCATTGTGTATCCAGCTGGCCGTCCTCGATATTGGCAGAGATCAGAATGTTATGGGTGTTGACCGCGTAGAGCATGTGGCAATGGGGTAAGTGGTTCAATCCCTGTAACAACACCTGGTCCAGCTGCGCCGGGTCCTGCCAGACCGTGGCGGCCTCGACGGCGAGGGCGGCCAGCGGCTCGGCACTCAGGCTGGCCAGCTGCTTTTTTTGGTGAGCTATACGATCCTTGAAGGCTGACATAACGTTCCACGTTGGTTGTTGATATTCCGGCTCTTGTTTCAGTATTCAAATAGCGTGCCGTCTATTGTTCTCCCGCGCCGTGACAGGCTTGTGACGGTCTTCGCGGTGCGAATACCGCCGGGATCGCACCACGTCGAGCATGCTAACATGCCCCCTGATCAGAGAAACGGACTAATCGCGCACTATGGCCAAGAGCAAGCTGGTTTATTCCTGCACCGAATGTGGTTCCCGGGCACCGAAATGGGCCGGGCAATGCGGTGACTGTGGCGCGTGGAACACGCTGGTGGAGGTCACTGCCGTGAGCGGCGGCGCGCGTAACGCCCGCTTCAGCGGTTTTGCCGGTGACGCGGCGGGCCAGCGGGTACAGCGGCTGGCGGAAGTGGATGCCGCCGATGTGGCCCGGGTCCCCACCGGCATCGGTGAATTTGACCGGGTACTGGGCAGCGGGCTGGTGCCCGGCTCGGTGGTATTGCTGGGCGGTGATCCCGGTATCGGCAAATCGACACTGTTGCTGCAAACGGTGGTCAGCCTGGGCCAGCAACTGACGCCGCTGTATATCACCGGCGAGGAGTCGCTGCAGCAGGTGAGCCTGCGCGCGCAACGCTTGGACCTGGCGGCGGACGATCTGGCGTTACTGGCCGAGACCCGGGTGGAAGACATCCTGGCCATCGCCCAGCAGGCGCGACCGCAGGTGCTGGTCATCGATTCCATTCAGACCATTTTTACCGACGAGGTCAGCTCGGCGCCCGGCTCGGTCAGCCAGGTGCGCGAATCGGCCGCGCAACTGGTGCGTTATGCCAAGCAGACCGGCACCGCGCTGTTCCTGGTCGGGCATGTCACCAAGGAGGGCACCCTGGCCGGGCCGCGCGTGCTGGAGCACATGGTGGATACCGTGCTCTATTTCGAAGGCGATTCCAGCAGCCGCTATCGGCTGGTGCGGGCGATGAAAAACCGCTTCGGCGCGGTCAACGAACTGGGCGTGTTCGCCATGACCGACAAGGGATTGCGCGAGGTGAACAACCCCTCGGCAATTTTCTTATCCCGCCACGAGGAGGCGGTCCCCGGCAGCGTGATCCTGGTGACCCTGGAAGGCAGCCGGCCACTGCTGGTGGAAGTGCAGGCCCTGGTCGACGACAGCCAGCTGAGCAATCCCCGCCGGGTGACCACCGGACTGGAACACAATCGCCTGGCCATGCTGCTGGCGGTATTGCATCGTCATGCCGGGGTAGTGACCTTCGATCAGGACGTGTTCGCCAACGTCGTCGGCGGCGTGCGCGTCACCGAAACCGCCGCCGACCTGGCGGTGATCCTGGCGGTGATGTCGAGTCTGCGTAACAAGACCCTGCCGCAGGACCTGGTGGTATTCGGCGAAATCGGCCTGGCCGGCGAAATCCGTCCGGTGCCCAACGGCCAGGAGCGCCTGCAGGAAGCCGCCAAACACGGCTTCAAACGCGCCGTCGTCCCCAAAGGCAACGCCCCGCGCAAGCCCATCGACGGCCTGCAGATCACCGCGGTCAGTCGGCTCGAAGAACTCCTCGATCTCTTTTAATTTGGAGTCGGGTAATCAACGCGGAGGTCGCAGAGGCGCGGAGGATTCAATTCATCGTTCTTCTCGTCGCTTTACGTAATTTCTAACGAGTCGAAAAAACCACCGAGACACTGAAAACACCGAACTAAACCGAATCAATGCATTCGGTATTCTCGGTAGTCTTCATTCGTCCTCGGGGAAATAACGCGGAGAAATTAATTATTATTTTCTCCGCGAACTCCGCGTTATTTCCCAGAAGCCAAGAGAAGGGGATTTGTTCAATCAGACTCGAGCAGTTCGGCCAGTTCGCGTTCGAGCAGGGCGGGATCGCCGAGGTTGAGTTCCACCAGTCGGTGCAGGTGACTGGCGCTGTCCAGGTCCATCTGGTCGAAGTGCAGTCCCAGGTGGTCGGGGTTGTCATGATGGGTGATGCGGGTTTCGAATTCCAGCCGGACTTCTTCACCCAGTTGCAGTTGCAGAAGATAGGTTTTGTCAAAGTCGAGGGGCCCGTCGGCGGGACGGCGGATCATGGCGCCGCGCAGGCTGATGTCGATGACCTCGGTTTGCCACTGGCGGTTGTTGCTGGGATCGATCAGCCACGCCTCGCCGTCGAAGTGGATGCGGGTAAAGTGGCGGCGTTCAGTATCGCTCATGCTCAGTCCAGGTAGAACTGCATTTTGATGTTGCCGATCTGGATGGTGTTGCCATCCTGAAGTTTATGGCTGTGTTCCCCCAGCGGCTGGTTGTCTACCAGCGGGGGATGTTCGCCTTCCAGGTGCGAGAGAAAGTAACCGTCGTTGCGCCGCGTGATGACCGCCGTGGCCACGCCAGGTTTACCCAGGTTAGTCATGGAGCGGTTCAGGCTCAGGGTCTTGCCCAGGTTCTGGCCGTTGAGGATCTGCAGCCAGCCCTGGCGGGTTTCATGCGTCTGTTCGACTTCGGCCTGTTGCGGGGTGATCTCCTCGACCTCGGGCACCGGTAACTCATCCACGTGGGCCATGTTGAGATCTTCTTCGTATTTGTATTCGAGCGTGTGCTTGCCGATGCGGATGCTGTCGCCATCCTTGAGCAGGTGCTTGTCGATTTTGTTCTGGGCGACGAAGGTGCCGCCCTCGCTGTCGAGATCGACCAGTACCGAGGTCTGATCGCGGGTGTCGATGCGGGCGTGCTGGGGCGAGACAGCCAGGCTGTCGATATGAATGGTGCACTGGGGATCCCGGCCGATCAGCATGCTGCCCTTGAGAATCGGATAGACACGCAGAATGCTTCCCTTGAATGACAGCGTCAACTTGGACACGTGTGGCTTGACCCCCGGCTAGTAACTGAATGAAAAGTCTATATTTATCGTAGAATTATAGTCTTTTATTAATGTTATTATACAACTGCGGCGGTGGATAGTCCCGATTTGACCGTCCGTCCGGGATTTCCCCCCTTGCGTCAAGCTTCCCCGGGGCCCGGTTCGCCTGCCGGGAGGTTGTTGCGCTTCCAGCCCGGGTCGATGTGCACGGTCTTGACCGCGTTGCCGGTGGTCTGGACGATTTCGATGGGATAATCGGCGATCAGCAGGCTGGTGCCGGGATCGGGGATGTGTTCCAGGTATTCGAGGATCAGGCCGTTGAGGGTTTTCGGTCCCTCGGTGGGCAGATCCCATTCCAGCGCCTTGTTCAGCTCGCGGATGGTGATGCTGCCGTCGACCAGAAATGTGCCATCCTCCTGCACGTGAATATCGCGACTGGAGGCAGCCGGATCGGTGGTGAACTCGCCCACGATCTCCTCGAGAATATCCTCCAGCGTGACCAGTCCCTGGATATCGCCGTATTCGTTGACCACCAGCGCGATGCGCCGGCGCTCGCGCTGGAAGTTGAGCAACTGGGTGTGCAGGGGGGTGCCTTCGGGGACGAAATAGGCGTCGCGGATGATCTGGCGGAAATTGTCCTTGCTCAGCTCATCCTGCTGAAAGAGTCGCACGGCTCGGCGCAGGTGGACCATGCCGATCACGTGATCGATGTCCCCTTCGTAGACCGGCATGCGGGTGTGCTGGCTTTCGGTAAGCTGCTTGGCGATCGCTTCCCAGTCGTCAGCCAGGTCGATGCCGGCGATCTCATTGCGCGGCACCATGATGTCGTCGACGCTGACCTTCTCCAGATCCAGAATACTGAGCAGCATCTCCTGGTGGCGCTGCGGGATCATGCTGCCGGCCTCGCTGACTACCACGCGCAGTTCCTCGCTGCTGAGAGTCATGCGCCCGGCTTCATCGAGCCGGATACCGAACATCCAGAGCAGGCCGTTGGAGACGCGCGTGATCAACCACACCAGCGGGTAAAAAATCTTCAGTAGCGGCGCCAGCAAATAGGAGGCGGGCAGGGCATAGCGTTCCGGGTTGAAGGCCGCCAGGGTCTTGGGCGTCACCTCGGAGAAGATCAATACAATGATGGTCAGGGCGATGGTGGCGATCCAGATGCCGGACTCGCCGAACAGCCGGATACCGATCAGCGTGGCGATGGCCGAGGCCAGAATGTTGACGAAGTTATTGCCCAGCAGGATGACGCCGATCAGACGATCGGGCCGGGTCAGCAGGCGTTCCGCCTTTTGTGCACCCTTGTGTTTTTTCTCGGAGAGGTTGCGCAGGCGATAGCGGTTGAGACTCATCAGCCCCGTTTCGGAGCCGGAGAAAAACCCCGACGCAATCAACAGGAAGACGAGTATGCCGATGAGCATACCTAGGGGTAATTCGTTCAAGAACGCAAAGCCTCTTGCTGCCTGTAAGGAAGATGAATTACGAAGGACATCACCGGCACTGTCAAGGCTAACCGCCTCTGGCGACTAGCGATGCAGAACCAGCTCGATAACAAATTTGCTGCCGAAGTAGGCCAGCATCAGGGCGAGGAAGGCGGCGATGGTCCAGCGGATGGCCACGCGGCCACGCCAGCCAAATTGAACCCGTCCCCACAACAGAATCCCGAACAGAATCCAGGCGATGATCGACAGCACGGTCTTGTGTACCAGGTGCTGGGCGAGAATATCCTCCAGATAGAGTCCGCCGCTGAACAGCGACACGCTCAGTACAATAAAGCCCAGACCGATCATCTGGAACAGCATGGTCTCCATGGTCTCCAGCGGTGGCAGGGCACGCACGATACCGCCGGGCTGTTTGTTGTGCAGATGGGCATCCTGGAAATAGAGCAGGATCGCCTGCACGACCGCGATACTCAGCAGACTGTAGGCAAGGATCGAAACGAGGATATGAAATTCCAGTCCGGCGGCCAGGTTCCGGGACAGGATGTTGTGCTCGTCGCTGAGCAGGCGCAGCAGGATCGTGATAGCGGTAAAGGGCAGGACCACAATACCCAGCGATTCCACCGGGCGCGAGAGGGCCGACAGCAGCAGCAACAGCGCAGCCAGCCAGCCCACCAGGGTAAAGATGGTATAAAAACCGACATCCACGCCGTCCGGGGTAAACAGCACCTGCCACAGCAGCACGCCATGCAGCACCACGGCGATCAGCCCCGGTGCCAGCAGCCGCAGACGGGTCGCGGGGGCGGCCGGGATGCCGCTGATCAGGCGGCGCCATAGCAGGACACCGGCCAGCAGATACAGCACAATCGCGGCCAGCGCCGGGAGCAACAGATTCAGAGCAAGGGAATTCATCACGCATGAATCATCGCACAGCTCGATCGGCGAAGGAAGTGTTGCGCCGTGCGCTGGCGGGAATGTTTTTGCCGTCTAGACCGTCTGGTTACGTTCAAGGCCGATTCCGGGATAAAACAAAACATTATCAAGGTCTTAGACTTGTGACTCTGGTAGCATTTTGATTTGCCCGGGCATGGCACTATTTGAGATCGCAATAACAGGTTAATTAGCATGATTCAGTCAGGCGGAGTGAGAGGTTAGATGGAACTGCAGGTTCTGGGATGCAGCGGCGGTGTCGGCAACGGTTTACGCACCACCACAATGATGATCGATGAGGATATTCTGATCGATGCCGGCACCGGTGTGGGCGATCTGACCCTGGAGCAGATGGCGGGCCTGCGCCATATTTTCCTGACCCACTCGCACCTGGATCATATCGCCAGCATTCCTTTGCTGGTGGATAGCGTGTTCGAGCATCTGCATGAACCGATCATCATCCATGCCCAGCAAGTGACCATCGATGCGCTGCGCACGCACATTTTCAACAATGTGATCTGGCCCGATTTTGCCGCGCTGCCGCATCCGGATCGGCCGGTGCTGCGCTACCAGCCGATGCAGCCGGGCGAAACCCGCCAGGTACGCAACGTCCAGTTTGAAATGGTGCCGGTCAATCACGTGGTCCCCGGCGTCGGCTATATCGTGCGCAACAGCCAGCAGGTCTTTGCCTTCAGCGGGGATACCACCACCAACGACACTTTCTGGGCACGCCTCAACCAGCTGGAGCGGCTGGATCTGCTGATCGTCGAGGCCGCCTTCGCGGACGACGATATCGACATCTGCCGGCGCGCCGGGCATTACTGCCCCGCGCTGCTGGCGGAAGATATTGCCAAGCTCAACCATCAGCCCGAAGTGTATATCACCCACAACAAGCCGGGCGGCGAAGGCGAGATTTTCGCCGAGTGTGCCCGCGCCATCACCACCCATTCGGTCAACCGACTCTCGGCCGGGGCCCGTTTCACGTTATAATGTCCCGGATCGCCGGGTGCGGCGGTCGACTGCATTTCCAAGTGAGGCAATATGTTTGATGGTCTGAGCGAACGTCTCGGCCAGACGGTCCGTAACCTGCGCGGGGTCGGCCGACTGACCGAGGAGAATATCAAGGAGACCCTGCGCGAGGTGCGCATGGCCCTGCTGGAAGCCGATGTGGCGCTGCCGGTGGTCAAGGAATTTACCGACCACGTGCGCGAGAAGGCCCTCGGCGAGGAAGTTCTCAAGAGCCTGACGCCCGGCCAGGCGCTGATCAAGATCGTCAACGACGAGCTGGTGGCGCTGATGGGCGAGGCCAACGACAGCCTCGATCTCAGCGTGACACCCCCGGCGGTGATCCTGCTGGCGGGCCTGCAGGGCTCGGGCAAGACCACCAGCGCCGGTAAACTGGCCCGCTGGCTGCAGGAAACCCAGAAAAAATCGGTGATGCTGGTCAGTACCGACATCTACCGCCCGGCGGCCATCGACCAGCTCGAGACCGTGGCCGGCCAGGTCGAGGCCAGCTTCTGCCCCAGTGCCAGCGACGAGGATCCGGTGGAGATTGCCCGGCGGGCGCTGGAGCAGGCGAAGGTGCAGCATAAAGATGTGCTGATCGTCGATACCGCCGGCCGACTGCATATCGACGAGACCATGATGAACGAGGTCCGCCGGTTGCATGAGACGGTCCATCCCGTCGAGACCCTGTTCGTGGTCGACAGCATGACCGGCCAGGACGCGGCCAACACCGCCCGGGCCTTCCACGACGCGCTGCCGCTGACCGGCATCATCCTGACCAAGACCGACGGCGATGCCCGCGGCGGCGCGGCGCTGTCGATTCGCCAGATCACCGGCAAGCCGATCAAGTTCCTGGGGACCGGCGAGAAGACCACCGCGATGGAGCCGTTTCACCCTGACCGGGTCGCTTCGCGCATCCTGGGCATGGGCGATGTGGTCAGCCTGGTCGAGGAGGCACAGGGCAAGATCGACCTGGACGAGGCCGAGAAAATGGCGGCCAAGCTCAAAAAGGGCAAGGGCTTCGACCTGGAGGATTTCCTCGCCCAGTTCCAGCAGATGAAAAAAATGGGCGGGCTGGCCAGCATGATGGACAAGCTGCCCGGCATGCCCAATGTGCCCCAGGGTGCCCTGGATGCGGCGGCCGGTGAGCAGCAGATGAAGCGCATGGAGGCGATCATCCGCTCCATGACCCCCGCGGAGCGGCGCAAGCCGGATCTGATTAAAGGCTCGCGCAAGCGGCGTATCGCCGGCGGTTCCGGTACCCAGATCCAGGACGTCAACCGCCTGCTCAAGCAGTTCACCCAGATGCAGAAGATGATGAAGAAAATGAAAGGCGGCGGCATGGCCAAGATGATGCGCGGCCTCAAGGGCGGCAACCTGCCGCCGGGGATGATGTAACCGGCCGGGTTCGGTGGTTCCCGGGGGCGGGTGCAGAGTTACACCGACGATACTGAAATTCACTGAAGACACCGAAAAAAATCATTTTAATTCAGTGGGTTCGGTGCCCTTCGGTGTCATCGGTGGTTCCCCTGGCTGGCGGTGGCGAAGGACACCGAACACACCGAAATGCGCTGAAGACACCGAAAAATACTGTACACTCAGTGAGTTCGGTGGTTTTCGGTGATCCGCGGCCCCGCCGGGGACGGCAGGTTAAATTTTCCCCGCAAAATGGCGCTAAGCCCTTCACTTTTCCGCCATTTTCAGTACAATGCCCCACTCTTTCGGGAAGGCTGTCCGGCTTCGGGTCGAGACGGCCTCAATTTATTTGGTTCAAGAGGTTATAACTCGCGATGGTAACCATACGTCTGGCGCGCGCTGGCGCCAAAAAGCGTCCTTTCTACCATATCGTGGTCACGGATTCCCGTAACCGCCGGGACGGCAGCTATATCGAACGCCTGGGTTTCTTTAACCCGGTCGCCACCGGCAACGAAGTGCGTCTGAATCTGGACAACGAACGGATCTCGCACTGGCTGAGCAAAGGGGCCCAGGCCTCCGAGCGGGTCAGCAAGCTGGTCAAGGAACAAAAGGAAAAGAGCGCGGCATAACCCGCTGCGCTCCCGCCTGACCCGATCGGCGGGCGAGGACGCCACAGGCCATGCAGCATGCCGATAACATGATTGTGTTGGGGCATATCAGTGGCCTGTTTGGTATTCAGGGGTGGGTGAAGGTCTATTCCCACACCGAACCCCGGAACAACATTCTGAGCTATTCGCCGTGGTATCTGTACAGTGGCGGCGAGTGGTTGCCCTACCGACTGGTACAGGGCAAGCAACACGGCAAGACCCTGATCGCGCAGCTGGAGCAGTGTCCCGATCGCGACAGCGCGGCGGCCCTGGTGGGCCGCGAGATCGCCGTCACCCGCCATCAACTGCCGGCGCTGGAAGAGGGCGATTATTACTGGCGCGACCTGCTGGGATTGCGGGTCATCAACCTGGCGGACGTGGAACTGGGCCAGGTGACGAACCTGATGGAAACCGGGGCCAATGATGTCCTGGTGGTCGAACAGACCGACGCCGCAGGTGACAGGCAGCAACGTTTGATCCCGTTTATCCGCGAGCAGGTGATCAAGCAGGTGGATTTGCAGGCGGGCGTGATTCGCGTCGACTGGGATCCGGAATTTTGATTCATGCCGGTGAGCGGCATGAAGGTTAAGTGACATGCGCTTTGATTTCATCACTCTGTTTCCACAGATGTTCAGCGCGGTCACCGAATACGGCATTACCGGACGGGCTCTGAGCCGCGGTCTGGTGGAAGTCGGGTTTTACAACCCGCGCGACTATACGACCGATAATTATCAGACGGTCGATGACCGGCCCTACGGCGGTGGCCCGGGGATGGTGATGATGGTCGAGCCGCTGCGCGAGGCAATTCGTGACGCACGCGGCAGCGACGGCGGGCAAGGCCGGGTAATCTACCTGTCGCCGCAGGGGCGCCGGCTGGATCAGGCCGGACTGGAACAGTTATCGCGCCACTCGCACCTGATACTGGTGTGCGGTCGCTACGAAGGGATCGACGAGCGGTTGATCGATGACGAGGTCGACGAGGAGTGGTCCATCGGGGATTACGTTCTCAGTGGCGGCGAGCTGGCGGCGATGGTGATGATGGACGGGCTGACCCGTCTGTTACCCGACGCGCTGGGGCATGAAGACTCGGCGCAACAGGATTCCTTTTCGGACGGGCTGCTGGATTTTCCGCAGTTTACCCGGCCGGAGACGATAGAAGGCAGGCAAGTCCCGCCGGTATTGCTCAGTGGCGATCACAAGGCCATCGAGCGCTGGCGACTCAAACAGGCGCTGGGTCGAACCTGGCTGCGACGTCCCGAGTTACTCGAGACGCTCGAACTGGATGAGGACAAACAGACTTTGCTGGCGGAGTTTATTCGCGAGCATGAGATTGAATAACGAGGCACGAGCTTGGGAGCGACGAGCATGAGCAACATTATCGACCAGTTAGACGCGGAACAGATGAACAAGAC
>JAXHTI010000068.1:0-13436 GCA_034190045.1 Pseudomonadota bacterium | reverse complement strand
CGCAGACCGGGATCCAGCCCCATGGTGGTGCGCGTACCGGCCGGCGCGGCCAGTAGCAGATCGCGCAGGTTTTCGCCGAACACGCGGATGGCCTCTTCCTCGGCACTTTCGCGCAGGCGCATGAACAGTTCACTCTCCATCTGCAACGCCAGTTTCACCCGCCAGGCCCAGCGGGCCGACTCCAGCAGCCAGCCGTCGGCGGCCCGCCCGGCATCGCGCAGCCCGAAATGGCTGGCTACCATGGCATCGCAAACGCCCATGGCGGTAATGTCTTCCAGGTCATCCTGGCCGGGCACCATTAACTTCAGGCGCAATGCGCCTTCACTGCGACCGCGAAACAGCGCCAGCGCCCGGTGCGAGGGAATCTTCTGCAGCGCTTCACTGTAATCAAAGTAGTCAGAGAACTTGGCGCCGTTTTGTTCCTCGCCGGGCACAACGCTGGCCACCAGCTGGCCCTTGTCCCACAGCCGGTCACGCAGTTGGCCGACCAGATCCGCCTGCTCGGCGGCGCGTTCCATGAAGATCTGCCGGGCCCCTTCCAGCGCCGCTTCGGCGTCCTCCACCCCGGCTTCGGGATTGAGATACTCGCCGGCCAGGGTGACGGGATCCTGCGCGGGATCCTCGAGCAGCGCATCGAGCAACGGCTCGAGTCCGGCTTCGTGCGCGATCTGCGCCCGGGTCCGGCGTTTGGGTTTGTAGGGCGCGTAAAGATCTTCCAGCCGGGTCTTGGTCTCCGCCTCTTCCAGTGCCGCCTGCAACTCGGCGGTCAGCTTGCCCTGTTCGCGAACCGATTCGATCACGGTGGCACGGCGATCCTCGAGTTCCCGCAAATAACCCAGGCGCTCGTCAAGTTGACGTAACTGGGTATCGTCGAGCCCGGCCGTGGCCTCCTTGCGATAACGGGCAATGAACGGCACCGTTGCCCCGTCATCCAGCAAACGCACCGTGGCCTCGATCTGGGCCGCTCTCACGCCGAGCTCATCGGCAAGTTGTTGAATAATGTTCATGCAGCAGACAACCTGAAAAATTCGATTCACAACAAAGGCCGGATCTTAACAAAGCCATCACCCGCGCAGGTTTTTAAATCGGCTTGATCTGATCCCTCAAACACGCTAGCTGCACACACTACAGGGCTTGAAAGCAGCCCGGTTCTGATCTAGATCCGCGGTACAGGAAATACACAATTCCGGATAAAGGAGGTGCACCATGGCAGAAGAAACCAACAGCCTGACGCTGCGTCCCGGCAAACATGACAAGCTGGGCCTGTATCATTGTGGCGTCACTTATGAGGGCTTTATTGTTGCCGGCGGCGAGCCGCGTAACATCGAAGATGGCGAGGAGATCGCCATCCAGCGTGTGCCACTCAAGGTGAAACGTGACGGCAGCGACTATACCTTCATGCGCGCGGCCTGATCCGGGCCGGCGTTACACACAGCCGGGGCGAAGTTGCTAACTGTTGTGGACTACAGGCCGCGAACATACTCGAGCATGCGTCGGCGCAGCTTCGCATCCGGCAGACGCCCGTAACCGGCCCCCATGTTCTCGCGCATATGCGCCACCTGCGAAGTGGCCGGAATCGCACAGGTCACGGCGGGGTGCGAAATAATAAACTTGAGGAAGAACTGGGCCCAGTTCGTACAATCGATTTGTGCGGCCCACGCGGGCAATGGTTTCGATTCGAAAAGGCGAAACAATCCGCCTCCCTGAAACGGCCGGTTAACCAGCACGGCAATTCCACGCTCCTGCGCCAGCGGTAACAGGCGTTGCTCCGCCTCCCTATCCAGCAGATTATAGGTCAGCTGCACAAAATCGAGCGGCTCCGTTTCCATGATACTCGCCAGTTCCGCGTGTCGTCGCCCGTGCGAGGTGGTGATGCCCAGATAACGAATGCGTCCCGCGGCTTTCCATTCCCTGAGTGTCGCCATGTGCGTCTGCCAGTCGAGCAGGTTATGCACCTGCATCAGGTCGAAGCGTTCCACGCCCCATAACAGCCTGGAACGCTCCATCTGCCGCACCCCGGCGCGCCAGCCCGACGTCCACACCTTGGTGGCGGCAAACAGGTCGGGCGTCGCCGACAGGTTTTTCAGACATTCGCCGAGCACTTTTTCCGCCGTGCCGTACATGGGCGAGGAATCGATAACCTCCCCACCCTGCTCAAAGAAGGTTTTGAGAATGGCCGTGCGGGTCTGCAGCGCGGCACGATCATCGGGGTCGATACCAAAAGTGAGCCAGGTGCCCATGCCGATCGCCGGCAGGCTTTCACCAGTGGCGGGAATCTTTCTGAGAATTTTTTGCGATTTGTCCGCCCGGGCGAAACCCGGCAGCTTGAGACTCAGCGCCAGTGCCAGCGCCTGTTGCAACAGGCGCCGTCGACTCAGGGAGACACTGTGATTTCGCGTCGACATAGGAGGTTTACCCGGGGGTTTTAATAAACTGGAATCGCGGCTGCTAATAACTCGTCCTGGAGTTGATCGATCTGATCCAACCTGGAGCGGGCGATCGCTTCCACCCGGGGGCGGATCGATGCCAGTTCGGTTCCGTCGGCCAGTTGCAGACGCAACTCCAGCACCCACGGCTCACGAATCGGCTGGCCAATCCGGCTGACCAGAAAACACTGGGCCGCCAGCACTTCAGTTAATTCACCGACCAGGTCCGCTGCCAGTCGTTGCGCGGTGAGATTGTATAACTTGCCAACATGGGTAACCGGGTTCTTGCCGGCGGCCGCTTCCATGTTCATGGGCCGGTAAGGTGTGATCAGTCCGTTACTGCGATTGCCACGACCGACTTCACCATCATCCCCGGCCTCGGCCGAAGTCCCTGTCACTGTCAGATAGAAACTGCCCTGTTCGGGGACATCGGCGGTATTGACGTTAATCTGCAGGGAATGTTCAGTCATTCCCGCCGTTTGCTGTTGTATCAGCTCGGCGATCTGCTGCTTGTGCGCCATATAGTCATCGGCATCACGCACATACCGATCCACCAGGGCACAGGCGACGGTCAGTTCGATCGTCCCGGCGCGACGCACGCCCATGACCTTGATGTCCTCGCCAATCACCGGATAACGCTGCTTCACCTGTGGCGAATTCAGCTGTTGCTCGGTGCGATAGACGATTTGTTCGAGGTCATCCAGCGGCGCATAACCGACGCCGCAGGAGGTATCATTGGCCAGCGCGATACCGGTCTGTTGCTGACGCTCATAGAGATCCACCAGGTCCTGTGACCCATGGCGAACCAGGTGATGAATCACCGGTGTTGCCGTTTCCGGCAAGGCATGCAGATTCTCCTGCAACCAGCGATGCACCGTCTCTTCGACCAGCTCGCCGATCGGGACATCAACGCCTTTATAATGGGACGTCGCGCGACCGGCCAGGAAAATCTCCATCGGCAGGATAATCTCGCCACCCCCGAACGCCGGGTTGGATTCGCCGCCCCACAGTAATGCCTTGTCAACATTGTGATGCAGGATCAACCCGAACCGGTCCCGGTAATAGCGACATAACGCCAGGCTCAGGTTCTCGGCCAGGGCATCGCAAATTGTATCGGGGTGCCCGAGCCCTTTGCGCTCGACGATCTCCACCGGGAAGCCACCCGGATCCAGATCCGGCTGTAGCGTAATCAGCGTATCGACCATGACATTCTCCCGCCCCGGGGGTTAAACAGAAGTTGTGAACACCCGATTACTTTGCGTGCATTATCTCTGTGTACGAAATATTGGCAACACCATTCAGGGGCCCTGTTCAGTGCAACAGGATAATTCAGAACGCATCCCGGAACGCCGAGACAAATGCATCGTAGTCCTGGATCGGCAAATGATTAATCCCCGCCGCGGCCTGACGTCCGCCGCCGGTTTCGAACTGCCGGCAAAGTTCATCGGCCCCGCTCTTGTTGCTCAGTGGGGCCCGCACGCTGACTACATACCCCCCCTGCGGACGGGTCGTCAACATGGCATGGGCACGCTGTGGATACTGTTGTGCCAGCTGGTTGGCATAGACACCGCTGACCCGCCGCGCCCAGCGCGCATCGGGCAACACATACAGGGCATGTCCGTCATCGGCATAGTCGGGGGTGATTGCCGCCACCTGGTCGAAATCCGTGTGATAGGCTTCCTGGAGTCGGGCATAGCCCGGCTCATCATGAATGAAGGCAAACGGATCGGCATACGGGGCCAGAAGTCGATACAAAGCATCCGGATGATAGATCAGATCGTCAAGACTCGATCCATAACCGTTATAGTTAAGACAGGTGCCCAGCAGTTTGAGCTGCTCAAGCTGTTCATCACTCAAATCGAGCGGAACCGCCGCCTGTTGTGCCGCGGTATACAGGTTGTCGCCAAACGCGGCGGTGACTGCCCAGGCCAGGTACGCATCATCCAGATAACGACTGACCAGCAAACTGCTGCAGACATTGGCATCGGTATCGATATGGGCTTCCAGGGCAGTATGCTGGGGGATCTCACCGGCGTAATGGTGGTCGAAATAGCGTACCTGTGCACCGGCTTCCAGCAGGCGCAGCAAATCGTCGCGGTTTTTATCCAGCGAAATATCCAGCACCGTGACCTGATCGCCGCTGCTGGCCTGCACGTTTTGTAACAAACTGATATCCCGTTTGATGCCGGTGACCAGCTGGCTTTCCTGCGGATCGGCCAGGCGTAACTGATGCAGTGCACAAATGCCGTCAGCGTCACCATTGAAAACATCGATATAACTCATACGGTTCCCTCTTTATTATTTGAAATAAGCTTTTTCCATTTCACGGTAGAGATAATTGGCATTGGCGCGATGATTTTCCTCATACAATTGCGTCTCTTCCCAGTCCTCAAAATGGCTCGATTTGACCGCCTCCAGCATGGGCACGCCCTGTTCCACGGCCTCGCGCATTTCCTGGCGCAGACGTTTAACATAGTCGCCGGTCTTTTTGACCATCGGGAAGGGTTCGGTTTGCGGACCGCCATGGCCCGGCACCATCAATCGGACATCGGAAAAATTGTTCATTAACCAGTCATGGCCTTCCAGTATCTGCTTGCTGTTACCGTCCCCCATGTAGGTCGTGCGCTGATTGAAAGCCAGGTCGGAAATCCAGAGTATCTCCTGCCCCGGTTGATAAACTACCAGATCACCATAGGAATGATGACGCCCGGTGTTATAGATCTCAAAACGCTGATTACCCGATTCGATCACAGTTTTTGAAAATCGCTGGTTCTCGACATACACATCCGGCCGCGGTGGCTCAAAACCCTGCATATCTTCAGGCAGCAGATCACGTCGATAGGCCACCGATTCTTCCAGGGTCGAGGAATTATTATACTCGCGGGTACCGGGGTGACCGATGATCGTGACATTTTCAAGCCGTTGAAAGGCTGCCGCCCCGTAAGCATGGTCCGGATGATTATGGGTGATGATAAGGTATTTGATCGGTTTGTCGGTCACGCTGCGCACACTGCTGATCAGTCGCTCACCCAGGCGGGGCGTCCCCAGGGTATCGATGACCACGACCCCGTCCCCGGTCACGACGAAACCGGCATTGCCGTTCCAGCCCCGGTTATCCTCATTAAGTGTCGAGATGGTGCCAAACAGAAAATAGGTGTTCTCACTCAATCGATACAGCGGCAACGGTTTGTCGGCGGCATTATTTCCCTTGAGTGAAAAGCGGGGCAAGGTGTCGGTATCGATCACGTTATCGGGTAACACCCATTCGCTGTTGATCGCTTGCGGATTCACCAGCTGGCCATCGGCTGTCGCAGCCACCCCGGCCGCAAGTCCCCCTGTCATCAACCACATCCAGACGAATACGTGAAATATCCTGTAAAAGCTGCGGGTCATAATCCGTACCACTTGAGTGAACAGGCAGGTTTTCCCTGATCGGTAACTTCAAGTGTAACAAGGGGACCCGGTCATCGCCATGACCGCCGGCAGTAATGCCACCGGTATGGCTTTCCCTCGCTGACAGCCAGACTGCCATTTGGCAGGGGATGTTCTATGCTGTTACAAGAGACCATAGTTGCAGTTGGAGTGCCCATGCAGATAAAACAACTACTCAATGAATGGGCGGGCAGCGCCCGCCACGACGAACCGGTCACCCGCACCACCCTCGACCTGCCTCTGGAAGAAGCCGCCCGACTACTGGCCCTGCAGGAAATGTATCCGGGCCGCACCCGGGAACAACTACTGCTGGATCTGCTGACCAGCGCCCTCGACGAGCTGGAAGCGGCATTCCCCTATGTCCCTGGCGAAAAAGTGATCAGCGAGGACGATTACGGCGATCCGATCTATGAGGATGTGGGTCCCACCCCCCGGTTTCTGGCGCTGACACGCAAATACCGGGAACAGCTACAACAACAGGCCAACGAACAGCCCGCTGGCGAGGTCGAACCGGCTCGCTGAGCCTTGCCATGCTCGCGACAACGGGCGCCAGTCACGGCGAACACACTTTATATAGTATAGTGTGAGTCCGTCCTGCTTGATGTTTGTACTCCCGCATGTTTGGTAACGAACTCAGTACTGCGCAAATCATTGCCATCGCCATTGTGCCGACCCTGTTCGGTATCGTGGTCCATGAAGTGGCACACGGCTGGATGGCCAACCGGCTCGGCGATCCGACCGCCGCCATGCTGGGCCGGCTGACGCTCAATCCCCTGAAGCATATTGATCCGGTCGGTACCGTGCTGGTGCCGCTGATTCTGATCCTGACCGTCGGTTTTGCCTTTGGCTGGGCCAAACCGGTGCCGATCAACTGGGAAAATCTGCGTCATCCTCGTCGTGACAGCGCCTGGGTGGCGGTTGCCGGCCCCGGCGCCAATTTTTTCATGGCCATCGGCTGGGGCCTGATCGGCAAAATCGCCAGCCTGTTGCCGGCCAGCCTGGAAACCCTCGCCATGCCCCTGATGTACATGGGGATGTTCGGCATGTTCATTAACATCTTGTTAATGGTCCTGAACCTGATCCCCCTGCCCCCGACCGACGGCGGCCGCATCGCCACCAGTCTGCTCCCGCCGCCGCTGGGCCAGGCACTGGGGCGCGTGGAACCCTTCGGTATCCCCATCCTGCTGGTATTGCTGTTGACCGGCCTGCTGTGGCGCATTATGACCCCGCTGATCGCCGCCACACTGGGGCTGATTCGCCAGCTCGTCGGCTTTGGCTAGGCCCGACGATTACCGGCACTGGCAACCGGGGTTCCACGTTTGCGGCCCGTTTTCGGCTGAACCCCCTTGTCTTCAGTGTTACAGTCCCCATCACTGTCACAAACACATTGCGGATAGACGCGCTATCCGGCAGCTAACAGGAGAATGCCATGACAGACCCGATGACCTCTCAGGCTCGTTTTACCATCGGTCAGGTCGTCCATCACCAGAAGTTCGACTATCGTGGTGTCATCGTGGACGTCGATCCGATCTTCGAAGGCAGTGACGAATGGTATGAACAGGTCGCACGCAGCCGGCCGCCGAAGGACCAGCCCTGGTATCATGTGCTGGTCGATAACGGTGACCAGATGACTTACGTGGCCGAACGGCATCTCGAAGCCGACGACAGCGGCGATCCGATTCGTCACCCGGCACTGGAAAATTACTTCAGTGACTTCAACGGCAACAATTACCAGCCCCGCCAGGCGCTTAACTGAAACCAAATTCTGATCCTTCCATGCTAACGCGGCAGGAGCCTCAACTGCGTCAGGCCGGCAGTGGCGATCTGCCACAGCTCAATGCCGTCATCGAGGCCGCCGTCATGGGCTGGGATCTCCCTGAACGGGTCAAGCGCCTGGCCCTGCCCAGCTATCGTTACGACGAACACGATCTGGATCACCTGGATTTGTGGGTCGCACAAATCTCGTCCGCGATCGTCGGCGTCGTTGCCCTCGAGCCGGCCGACGCACGGGATCTGCCCGATGGCCAGCGCGGCCTGCTGTTACACGGCCTCTATGTCCACCCCGACTATCAGCACCAGGGGATCGGACGTCGACTGTTACACCATGCCGAACAGCAGGTACGTCAGCGCCAGCTCGATGGCTTGCTGGTTCGCGCCCAGAGCGATGCCGGCGAATTTTTCGCGGCTCACGGGATGCAGGCCCTGCCGGCTCAAAATGTCGGGCGTGACTATCAATACCGATACTGGAAAACGGTTACGCCGTAGCAGCGAGACTATACGCCCCTTCTCACCTGTTGCAGATCCATGCGACATCGATGCGAAGTTTTAGCGATCATCTCGCTCAATTTCGTATCCGGGCGGGATTTGCTATGCTGAGCCCCCTTTCTCTTACAAAGACATCATTATGAAGTGGTTGATACGTTACTTTTTCAAGGGGCTGCGCGCGCTGCTCGGGCCGATCATGCTGTTGACGGACAAACTCACCGCGCCGCGTGGCATCCAGCGCTCACAACAAGAACAACAACAGGTTGACGAACAGACCCGCAAGCTGGCGCTGTATCAGTTTCGCACCTGCCCGTTTTGTATCAAGGTCCGCCGGGCTGCCAAACGGCTGTCACTGAATATTGAAAAACGCGATGCCCTGAAAAACCCGGAGCACCGGCAGGAACTGCTCGAAGGTGGCGGCGAAATCAAGGTCCCCTGCCTGCGCATTAGCGAAGATGACGGCCAGGTCCGCTGGCTGTACGAATCGGACGATATTATCGATTATCTGCAGCAGCGTTTTGCCTGAACAGGGATTCGGTAATAATCAAGTCAGCCCGGATTCGTATCGCTCGCGTGGTGATCATTGATCAGGGGGACAAAGGCGACCCCGAGAATCTTGCGCGTGCGGATAACGCCCTCCGGTTCGCGCGTGAGTAACAATAATTCCTGATAACTGTAGGGCGGGCCAACCGGGATCACCAGCCGCCCGCCCGGCCCGAGTTGCTCGATCAATGCCGGTGGAATCTCGCTGGCCGCCGCGGTGACAATGATAGCGTCAAACGGCGCCCTGTCCTGCCAGCCGTCATAACCGTTGGCACAACGCACCTCGATATTGGTCACACCGAGATCCGCAAAGCGTTTTCGGGCCGCTTGCGCCAGTTCCGGAATGCGCTCCAGGCTGTAGACCTGCCGGGCCAGTTGCGCCAGGATCGCGGCCTGATAACCCGAACCGGTTCCCACCTCAAGCACCTTGCTTTCGGGCGTCAGGTCGAGCAGCTCCGTCATTAACGCCACGATATAGGGCTGGGAAATGGTCTGGCCGTTGCCAATGGGTAACGGCCCGTTGTCGTAGGCCTGCTCGCGGTAGGCCGGGGGAACAAACGCGGCCCGGTCCACGTCCGACATCGCCTGCATCACCGCCTCGCTGAATTGCGCCCGCCCGGTCATGCTGGCCGTGTAACGGGCCTCGGCCGCGATCGTGTCGATCATCTGTTGCCGGGTATCGGCCATCGCGCGATCTCAGGTCCCTTCCTGCCAGCTGGCCAGATAGGCCTGCTGCACCTCGGTCAGGGTATCAATTTCTATATTCATGGCCGCAAGCTTGAGCCGGGCAACCTGCTGATCGATCGCCTCTGGCACACTGTGCACGCCCGGGCCAAGCTGCCCCTGTTGTTGTGCCAGGTGAATCACCCCCAGCACCTGATTGGCAAAACTCATGTCCATCACCGCCGAGGGGTGCCCTTCCGCGGCTGCCAGGTTAACCAGCCGCCCCTCGGCCAGCAGGCGAATACGCCGCCCGTCCGCTAACCGATACTCTTCCACATGTTCACGCGGTTGCTGTTTGTCGCGACTCATCGCCTGCAACGCTTCCAGGTTGATCTCCACATTGAAATGACCGGCATTGGCGATCACGCACCCATCTTTCATGACTTCCAGGTGCGGCCGGTCGATCACGTGCTTGTCACCGGTTACCGTGAGCATGAAATCCGACTCGCGCGCCGCCTCCAGCAGGGGCATCACCCGGTAACCGTCCATGGCCGCCTCCAGCGCCCGTAGCGGTTCGACTTCACAGACGATCACTTTCGCGCCATGGCCATCCGCCCGGCGGGCCACGCCCCGTCCGCACCAGCCATAACCGATGACAGTAAAGGTCTTGCCGGCCAGCAGAATATTGGTGGCCCGGATAATCCCATCGAGAGCACTTTGCCCCGTGCCGTAACGGTTATCGAACAGATGCTTGGTCATGGCGTCATTCACCGCCAGTACCGGAACGCGCAGGGCGCCGTCGGCGGCCATGGCGCGCAGCCGGATCACGCCGGTGGTGGTCTCTTCGGTGCCGCCGAGCATCTGCGGCAGCAAATCCGCGCGATTTTTATGCAGTTCACTGATCAGATCGGCCCCGTCATCCAGCGTAATTTGCGGCTGATGATCCAGGGCAGAGCGCAGATGCTGATAATAGACCCCGGTCGATTCGCCACGCCGGGCAAACACCGGAATGCTGTATCGCTCCACCAGCGCTGCCGCCACATCATCCTGCGTACTGAGCGGATTGCTGGCACACAACACCAGATCCGCCCCGGCGGCCTTGAGGGTGCGCGCCAGATTGGCCGTTTCAGTGGTAATATGCAGGCAGCCACTGAGGCGCAAACCGTCCAGCGGCCGTTCTTCGGCCACTCGCTGCATCAGATCCCGCATCACCGGCATCTCGGCCAGCGCCCAGTCGATACGTTTGCTGCCCTGATCCGCCAGGGCCGGGTTGGTAATATCCGACATGGATACTCCTGTTGTTACTGGTTGTATTCAGCCAGGGGAGTCCTTCTGGCTTGAACTGCCAGAAAAACCACCCAGATAGATAATTAGATGAATATATTCTTTAATATAAGTGTAGTGGCAAAATGCCCCGCGTAACATGAGTCAAGCATGGTCAGTGTCAGTCGCAAACATCCTGAAATCGCCGCCGACAGCCCGGTGGATATCGATGCCTGGCTGGAAAGTCTGCAATCCAACTACAGTCCCGATGACCTGACCCTGATTCGGCGCGCTGCCGCACTCTCCCGCGAGGCCCATGAGGGCCAGCAACGCGCCTCGGGCGAGCCCTATTTCATGCACAGCCTGGCGGTGGCGCAGATCCTGACTGAACTCAATCTGGACGCCAACAGTATCAGTGCCGCCATGCTGCACGACGTGGTGGAAGACACCCGTTTTACCCTGGAAGATCTTCAAAGCGAGTTCGGCGAGGATGTCGCGCACCTGGTCGACGGGGTCACCAAGATGGATATCATCGCCACCCTGCGTGGCGAGGATCTGCAACAGCAAAAAGAACATCTGCAGGCGGAAAATCTGCGCAAGATGTTACTGGCCATGGCTGAAGATGTTCGCGTGGTATTGATCAAGCTGGCCGATCGCCTGCATAACATGCGCACCCTCTCTGCCCTGCCCGGCGAAAAACAGAAGCGTATCGCCCGGGAAACCATGGATATCTTCGCGCCGCTGGCCAACCGCCTCGGTATCTGGCAACTCAAGTGGGAACTCGAAGATCTCGCCTTCCGCTATCTGCGCCCGGCCGATTACAAGCAGATCGCCGAGCACCTGGCCGAGCGGCGCAATGAACGCGAACAATACCTGACCCGCTTTGTGCATCAACTGCAGGACGAACTGGACCGGGCCGGGATCGAGGCCGAGGTCAAGGGCCGGGTCAAGCACATTTACGGCATCTGGAAAAAGATGCAGCGCAAGCAACAGGCCTTTCACCAGATTTATGATGTGCGTGCGGTACGCATCTATGTGGAAACCATTCCCGCCTGCTATGCAGCCCTGGGAATTGTTCACACCCTGTGGAATTACATGCCCGGCGAATTCGACGATTACATCGCCACGCCCAAGGAAAACAACTATCGCTCGATTCACACGGCGGTGATCGGTCCCGAAGGCAAAACCGTGGAAGTCCAGATCCGTACCTGGGACATGCACCAGGAATCGGAATATGGCGTGGCAGCGCACTGGCGTTACAAGGAAGGGATCCGGAGCAACCAGGCGTTCGACGAGAAAATCGCCTGGCTGCGCCAGTTACTGGAATGGAAGGAAGATATTGCCGAGGCCGGCGAATTTGTCGATCAATTCAAGTCCGAGGTATTTGCCGATCGGGTCTATGTATTTACTCCCAAAGGCAACATCATCGATCTGCCCGCCGGCGCCACCCCGCTCGATTTTGCCTACCGGATTCATACCGAGGTGGGGCATCGCTGTCGCGGGGCCAAGGTCAACGGTCGCATGGTCTCCCTGACCCAGCCGCTGCACACCGGCGATCAGGTGGAAATACTCAGTGTCAAAAAAGGCGGGCCCAGTCGCGACTGGATGAACCCCCAGCTGGGTTACCTGGTGACCAGCAAGGCCCGGCAACAGGTTCAACGCTGGTTTCGGCTGCAGAATCTCGAACAGAATATTGCCGATGGACGCTCGATTGTCGAACGGGAGCTGAAACGGCTCGGCTTCAGCGATATTGGCTATGAAAAGCTGGCCAACCAGATGGGTTACAAACAGGTGGATGAGTTTCTCGCCGCACTGGGCCGGGGGGACATCAAACCCGGGCGCATCGCCACCGCGGCCCACCATCTCAGCGAACCGGCCCCGCAGAGCGAAACCGAAGCACCGCTGCTGCGCAAACCCAGCACCCGCCCCGGTACCTCGGACATCGAAGTCCATGGCGTGGGCGATCTGCTGACCAAGTTCGCGCGCTGCTGCAAACCGGTTCCCGGTGATGCCATTGTCGGCTTTATCACCCAGGGACAGGGCGTCTCCATACACCGGCGGGATTGCCACAACGTGCTGCGCGCCATTGCCGACCATCCCGAACGCTTCGTTGAAGTTGAATGGGGGCGGCGCTCCAGCGGCAGCTATCCGGTGGATATCGAAATCCAGGCTTACGATCGCCAGGGGCTGCTGCGCGACATCACCACCCTGCTGGCCAATGCCGGCGTCGATGTCACCGCGGTCAACACCCAGTCACACAAACAGAGCCACACCGCCACCCTGACGCTCACCGCCGAAGTCCCCGACATCGATGCCCTGAGCACCGTGCTGGCACGCATCAACCAGCTCAGCAACGTCACCGAGGTTCGGCGCAAGACCAAATGAAAAGATCTTTAACGCAGAGGCGCAAAGGCGCAGAGAACGCAAAGAAAATATGTTTTTATAAGTGACCTGTGAATCAGTCACCACGGTACTTGTACCCGTCAAAGTGAAAACCGGAACTCCATGATCTGCTGATTCAGCGGAACCCCGGATTTTTCTGGTAGGACTAACAGGTTTTTAATTCAAAATTCACAATTCAGAATTCAACATTAAAAATAGCTCTGCGTTCCTCTGCGCCTTTGCGCCTCTGCGTTGAGATCTTTGCTTTACGCCTCTGCGTTACGATCTTGCTAAAACAACCCCATCTGATCCCCGCTTTTGGGCGGTACCCGGAATTTGGAACAGTCCAGCTCCAGCCTACGCCGGTTTAGCCTCTGTTTCTTGCAGGCCAGGGCGAAGCGGTGCGCGATCAGTTCGGCATACTGGCCGCTGCCGCGCATGCGCTCGCCAAAGTTGCTTTGA
>JAXHTI010000067.1:0-13612 GCA_034190045.1 Pseudomonadota bacterium | reverse complement strand
GTGGGTTCATCCAGAATGTACAGTGTATTACCGGTATCGCGTTTGGACAGTTCGCGCGCCAGCTTGACCCGCTGCGCCTCGCCGCCGGAGAGCGTGGTGGCGTTTTGCCCCAGCTTCACATAGGTCAGCCCCACATCCATCAGGGTCTGCAGCTTGCGCTTGATGGCCGGCACGGCGTCGAAAAAGCTCACCGCATCCTCGACCGTCATCTCCAGCACTTCATAGATGTTCTTGCCCTTGTACTTGATCTCCAGCGTTTCGCGGTTATAGCGCTTGCCCTTGCAGACATCGCAGGGGACATAGATATCCGGCAAAAAATGCATCTCCACCTTGATTACCCCGTCGCCCTGGCAGGCCTCGCAACGCCCGCCCTTGACGTTGAAGCTGAAACGCCCCGGGGTATAGCCGCGCGCGCGGGCTTCCTGGGTACCGGCGAACAGTTCGCGGATCGGGGTGAACAGCTGGGTGTAGGTGGCCGGGTTGGAGCGGGGCGTGCGGCCGATGGGGCTCTGATCGATATCCACGACCTTGTCGAACTGGCCGAGACCGACGATCTCGTCACAGGGGGCGGGTTCCTGGCCAGCCTGGTTGATCTCCGCGGCGGCGTGCAGGTAGAGCGTGTCGTTGATCAGGGTCGATTTGCCCGAGCCGGAAACCCCGGTGATGGCGGTCATCAGCCCCACCGGGATATCGATATCCACGTTTTGCAGATTGTTGCCCCGGGCGCCATGGATGGACAACCAGCGATCCCCGGTCGGGGTACGCTGGTCGGGCACGGCGATGGCCCTTTGGCCGGCCAGGTACTGGCCGGTCAGCGAGTCGGGCGTTGCCATCACCTGTTTCGGGGTGCCCTGCGCCACGATGTGGCCGCCATGGGCGCCGGCCCCGGGCCCGATATCCAGCACGTGGTCCGCGCTGAGAATGGCCTCCTCGTCGTGCTCCACCACGATCACGGTATTGCCCAGATCCCGCAGGTGATAGAGCGTATTGAGCAGCCGGGTATTGTCGCGCTGATGCAGACCGATGGAGGGTTCATCGAGTACATACATAACGCCGACCAGCCCGGCACCGATCTGGCTGGCCAGCCGAATACGCTGCGCTTCACCGCCGGAGAGGGTATCGGCGCTGCGCTCCAGGGTCAGATATTCCAGCCCGACATTGACCAGGAAATTGAGTCGCAGGGTGATCTCCTTGAGGATCTTCTCGGCGATCTTGCCGCGCCGGCCGGGCAGCTCGAGGGTGCTGAAAAAGTGGTGCGCTGTATCGATGGGCAGGGCGGTGACATCGGGCAGGGTCTTGTCGGTAACAAACACATGCCGCGCCTGTTGATTGAGCCGGGTACCGTGGCACTCGGGGCAGGCCTGGTTGCTCAGGTATTTGGCCAGTTCCTCGCGCACCACGTTGGATTCGGTCTCGCGATAGCGGCGCTGCATGTTGGGAATCACACCCTCGAACGGCTGGCGCTTTTTATGCTCGCCGCCGCGCTCGTTGAAATAGACGAATTCGATCTTCTCCTCGCCGCTGCCATGGAGGATGACCTGCTGTAGTTCGTGAGGCAGATCCTCGAAGGCCGTATCCATATCGAAGTCGTAATGGCGTGACAGGGAGAGCAGCATCTGGAAGTAATAGACATTGCGGCGATCCCAGCCGCGAATGGCTCCGGCGCCAAGGCTTAGTTCCGGGTGGCTGACCACCCGCTGGGGATCGAAATACTGGCGCATGCCCAGGCCGTCGCAGCTGGGACAGGCACCGGCCGGATTATTAAAGGAGAACAGTCGGGGTTCCAGCTCGCTGAGAGAATAGCCGCAAACCGGGCAGGCATAGTTGGCCGAAAAGACCAGCTCGTCCTCGTCGCTATCCATATAGGCGACCCGGATCACGCCGCCACCCAGGTTCAGTGCGGTTTCGATAGAGTCGGCCAGGCGGGTCTGCAGATCGGCGCGCACCTTGAAGCGGTCCACCACTGCCTCGATGGTGTGCTTGCGTCGCTTGTCCAGTTTGGGCAGGTCGTCCAGCTCGGCCACCTCGCCATCGACCCGGGCGCGGATATAGCCTTCGGCGCGCAGGGTATCGAACACCTGTTCGTGCTCGCCCTTGCGCTCGTCGATGACCGGCGCCAGCAGCATCAGCTTGGTGCCCTCGGGCAGGGCCAGGATGTGGTCCACCATCTGGCTGACGGTCTGTGCATCGAGCACAGTGTCGTGTTCCGGGCAGCGTGGCTCGCCGGCGCGGGCAAACAGCAGACGCAGATAATCGTAAATCTCGGTAATGGTGCCGACCGTGGAGCGCGGGTTGTGCGAGGTGGACTTCTGCTCAATCGAAATGGCCGGCGAGAGGCCCTCGATGTGATCCACATCGGGTTTTTCCATCACCGAGAGGAACTGGCGGGCGTAGGCGGACAGCGATTCCACATAACGGCGCTGGCCTTCGGCATAGATGGTATCGAAGGCCAGTGACGATTTGCCGGAGCCGGACAGGCCGGTGATCACGATCAGCTTGTCGCGCGGCAGCTCCAGGTCGATATTCTTGAGATTGTGGGTGCGCGCACCCTTGATGTGGATGGTGTCCATTCAGACTTCCTGCTACAGCCAAACACACTACTATACGACGTTTACGCCACAACGGGAAAGCGTGGTATTACCTTACCGTCAGTCCCTGTTTCCCGCCCGGGTGGTTCCTGATAACATCCAACGCTTTACCGATAGTCTGATTACGGCTATCCCGCAGATTCTATATCCGGATTCTCCTGATTACCGATGCACGATAACGCGATGACCAAAGGCGAGCGGCGCATTGCGCTGGTCCTGGCCGGGGTGTTTTCCTCCCGCATGCTGGGCCTGTTCATGATCCTGCCCGTCTTTACCCTCTATGCCGAGCAATTACGGGGTTATACCCTGACCCTGGCCGGGCTGGCCATCGGGATTTACGGCCTGACCCAGGCCCTGCTCCAGATCCCCCTGGGGATGCTCTCCGACCGCATCGGCCGCAAGCCGGTCATCGTCGCCGGGCTGCTGGTCTTTGCCGGCGGCAGCATCATTGCCGCCGCCTCCGACTCGATCTGGTGGGTCATCCTGGGCCGGGCCCTGCAGGGGGCCGGGGCGATCGCCAGCGCCGTGCTGGCCCTGGCAGCGGACCTGACCCGGGAGGAGCACCGGCTCAAGGTCATGGCCCTGATCGGCATCAGTATCGGGCTCTCCTTCGCCCTGGCGATGGTGATCGGGCCGCTGCTGCACGGCTGGTTCGGCGTACCGGGCATTTTCTGGGCCACCGCCGCCCTGGCCGCCGTGGCCATCGGGCTGGTGTGGCGGGCGGTGCCCCGGCCGGTGAGCGTCCGCTTTCACCGGGATACGGAGGTCGAACCGGCCTCGCTGGGCGAGGTGCTGCGCGACACCCAGCTGCTGCGGGTCGACGCCGGAATTTTCGTCCTGCACCTGCTGCTGATGGCCAACTTCGTGGTGGTACCGGGCCTGCTGGAGGACCGTTTCGGGCTGCCCGGCGCCAGTCACTGGCAGGTCTACCTGCCGGTATTGTTCCTGTCCATGCTGGTGATCATGCCGTTTATTTTTCTGGCCGAGAAAAAACGCATGGTAAAACAGATACTTGTATTTGCCGTGGGGCTGATGCTGGCGGTTCAGGCGGGCCTGGCCACGGGCATCGACTCTATGGCCGGCATGGTCTTCGTGCTATGGTTGTTCTTTGTGGCGTTCAATCTGCTCGAGGCCAGCCTGCCGTCCCTGGTGGCCAAACTGGCGCCGGCGACCCGCAAGGGCACGGCGATGGGTGCCTATACCACGGCCCAGTTTCTGGGCGTGTTTGTCGGCGGGGCGGCCGGTGGCTGGCTGGCGGATCACTATACGCTGACCAGCCTGTTCCTGTTTAATATGGGCCTGGCCGGGATCTGGCTGCTGCTGGTGATCAGCATGCGTCAGCCGCCTTATTACAGCAGCCAGTTGCTGAATGTCGGCAGCCTGAACGAGCAGCAGGCGGAGGAACTGGTCGGCAAGCTGAGCGCGGTGCCGGGCGTGATAGAAGCGATTATTGTCGCCGAGGAGGGCGTCGCCTATCTCAAGGTCGACAAACCGAAACTGGATCAAAACGCGCTGTTTGCCTATTCGGTTACAGCGCAAAGCTGAATATCAGCATCAACATTGCACGAGGGGAGAGCACGAACATGGCAAGGGGTATTAATAAAGTAATTCTGGTGGGAAACCTGGGGCGCGATCCCGAAGTGCGTTATTCCCCCAATGGCGCGGCGATCGCCAATCTGTCGGTGGCCACCTCCGAAAGCTGGAAAGACAAGAATACCGGCGAACAGGTGGAAAAAACCGAATGGCACCGGGTGGTGATGTTCCGCCGTCTGGCCGAAATTGCCGGTGAATACCTGAAGAAGGGCTCCAAGGTGTATATTGAAGGCAAACTGCAGACCCGCAAATGGCAGGGGCAGGACGGTCAGGATCGTTACACCACCGAGATCGTGGCCAACGAGATGCAGATGCTCGATTCGCGCGGCGGCGGCAGTGCCAGTTTTGATAACAACTACGGCGGCGGCAGCAGCAGCCAGGGCAGCAGTGGTGGCGGCGGCCAGCCCGAGCCGGTCCCCATGGGTGACTTCGACGACGATATCCCGTTCTGATCCCCGGGGCGGTTTGAAAAACAAAACCCCGCTGTAGCGGGGTTTTGTTTTAGCGGCCGATGCATCGGCTTCAAATGTGGCAGGTTAATATCCGCGGTTTTTACCCTGTCCGCGGTCCTGATCCATGCCTTTACCCTGGCCCATCCCTTTCTTCTGGCCCTGGTTCATGCCTTTGCCGCGCTGACCGGGTTCCTCGGGCAGGGTTACGCCACGCTCCTCGGCCCGTTGCTGCATCCGTTCATGATGTTCCTGGCGATAGGCCTCGCGTTCCTGCTCCGTGCGCAGGCTGCGCATTTTCTCACGATGCTCGGCCCGTTCCTGTTCGCTCATCAGTTGCTGGCCGTAAATCGGTTCTTCCTGGGCCGATACGAAAGGGGCACTCAGGGACAGGGCAAGTAACAAAGGAATATGTTTGGCAAGATAGTGTTTCATCGTGTTCACCTCCCAGTGAAAGACAATACAAAGAATAGAGTAAAGCATAGAAACGCTGAAAATACCGTGCAAGGACGGCAAAATATTAAGTCGTACCGGCATTGTGAGCCGCCGGCCGGTTAGTTTATGGTTGAAGCAGGCGAATAGCCCGTCCGTTGAATATGGCTAAATTAAAACCGCAAACGTCCCACAACCCGCTGCACGAAGGGTATCTCTGGCCTTCGGCGGATTACGACCAGCAACTGGCCGGGGTACGCGAGGCGATCGGACAAACGGTCTACCTGGTGCGGCTCGAATTCAGCGACATCAACCTGTCTGTCACGCTCGAGAATAAAGCGGTGACGTTACTGGACGTGGTGAACTTTCCCGCCCCGGATCCCGCCCGGCGGTTATATCCCCATATGCTAATCCTGTCGGATGGTCGTGGCATCAACCTGGGGCATATCGCCCGGCTGAGTCGCGAGCAGGCCTTTAACCCAAAACCGGAACAGATCGTCTATCAACAGGAGACGCTGATCCAGCGCTGGCTGTTTCGCGAACGGCGGCTCTCGCCGCAAACCATCCGGCATACCAGTCAGGTGCAACTGGCTCGCATACTGGGTCGGGTCGAGCCCCGGCAGCTGGAGTGACTGACATAACCTTCCCGGGATTATGACAGAGACTGCCTGGCATTGAATCCATGCCTGTTTTTTGCAGGAGCGGCGTGCACGTTGGTTTATGTGCCGATATGCGGTACAGTTTTGATTAAAAATTGAGGGCGTGTGAAAGCGATAACCATCATCCCCTCATTAATCACATAGGCCGCGCCAAGATGGCTGTTTGACATGATAAATCAATCAGAATGCCGTTTCAGCGAACACGTCCAACCGTCTATTGTTGAGATTACGGGTATAGCGTGAATCACATTATTTCAACACTGTTGCTGACTTTTGTCCTGCTGCCATTACCATTGGCGCAGGTTGTCGCACAGGATTGCCCGGATAATACACCGGGTTGCGATGAAGAGAACGTTTCTCCGCCGGACGAACAGACAGAAGACAGCACAAAGTTTTTTTCTTTTCTCGATAAACCCCAGAGTATGATGGCCGGTGGCCTGACCGGTATGACCACCTACATGGACGAGTTCTTTGCCGAGGAGCGTGTCTTTTATGACAAGACCGGCAGCTATGTTCGTCTGACCGCCGACGCCGTCTTTGACGAGGGTGGAGAAGTCGGATATGTCGGCGATATCAAGTTAAAATTGCGTTTGCCGCGGACCGAGGAAAAACTGAAACTGACCTTTGAAAGTGATCCCGAGGAACAACGCGACTCGCTGGACCGAACGCTGGAAGAGTCGCCCGAGCAAGCCGCCCGGGAGCGGGACTATTATGGCGGGATCCAGGCAACCCTGGGAGATGAACGAAAATGGCGCTTCAAGCCCTCGATCGGTGTCAAATTCGACAAACCCATCGACATTTTTCTGCGCCTGCGCATTGACCGTAGTTACAAAACCGGTGACTGGTTGTTTCGGCCCAGTCAGACATTCTATACCTTCAAGGAAAAGGGATTCGGCTCGGATACTGCCTTCGAGCTGGCTCACAGCTTGACCGACAAGCTTCTGTTTCGCTCCTCGAGCTTTCTCCGTTATCAGGATGAAAACGATTATTTCGAACCCAGCCAGGTTTTCTCCCTGATTCACCGTCTCAGTGATCGGCGCGGGATGGCTTATCAGATCGGGGTCTACGGGGTTAGTGAGCCCACCTGGCAGGCAACAGATTATCTGGCCCAGCTGCGTTATCGCCAGCGAATTCATTCCCATTATTTATTTGTCGAGCTGATCCCCAAGGCGATTTACCGGCGCGAGAATAACTTCGAGCCGGAACACTCGTTTACTCTGCGATTGGAAATGGTTCTGGAAGGCTGAGCGGACTACTGGCGCCGGAAGATCAGAAAATAATTTTCCTCGAGCATCGTCAGATCACGCTCAAGCTCGAAACCGGCTGCCGTCACCTCATCGATTACCTGATCCCGGTTGGCCCGTACATGCGACATCACCCAGGATGAGCTGCGCCCCGGCTGTTTGCGAAAATCGATAATCGCCAGTTTCCCATCGGGGCGTAATGCCTTGTGAATCGACGCCAGCATCGCCCCGGGATATTCAAAATGGTGATAGGTGTCGCTCAGGAAAACCCAATCCACGCTTTGCTCGGGCAACCGGGTTGATTGCTGATCATTGACCACCCCCTCGACGTTGTTCAGCCCCTGTTCCCGGGAGGTGCGCACCACATTCTCGACAAAGTTTTCGGCGATATCCACCGCGTACACCTTGCCGGTATCTCCCACCTGTTTGGCAAACAGCCGGGTAAACAGGCCGGTGCCGGCGCCGACATCCGCGATCCGCATGCCCGCTTCAAGCTCCAGTGCGTCGACTATCGCGTGCCGCCGGTCATACACCTCCCGCCCCGAACGTTCGAAAGTACTTCGCCAGCGTTCGAAATCGGGATCCTGGTAATGGCGGTTGATGCCGGGGTTGACGCTCTCCTGCGCACTCAGCGGTGGCAGGATGGGCAGCAGCGCCAGGCCGAGCAGCAGGCCGGTCAATAATCGGGTGGTGTGTCTCAGGATGTTGCGGGACATGGCAGCCGTGCGGGGTTTGCGGGCCTGGCTCAATTAAAGCACAGGCCCGGCTGTTCGGCTACGGGCTGTCCTGTGCCTGTTCGCTGTCGGCAACCCGGGTCTGTTCGCGGGAGGGGGCACGGGCTGTTTCGATCAGGGTCTGGATATCGGCGTTGGCAACGACCTGCTGGAGCCAGGCCTGTACCGCTTCGCGTTGCAGCTGGCGGCGAAGCACGGGCTGGGCCTCGTCGTAGCTCATCGGTTTGGCCTCACGCCGATCCTCGACCCTGGCGATATGCCAGCCGAATTTTGTTTTGAAGGGTTGCGAGGTTTCGCCAACCTTCAGATTTTTCGCGACCGCCTCGAATTCGGGGTCCAGGCTGCCGGGCAGCACATAACCCAGATCGCCGCCGCGCAGGCCGGTTTGTTCATCCAGCGAAAACAGCTTGGCCAGTTCATCAAACGGGCGTTCTTCCAGGGCCTTGTAGACGATATCGGCTTCTTTTTTGTCCTGCAAAAGAATATGTCGGACGCGGTACTCGGTTTTACCTTCCAGTGATTCGGCAAGCTCGGTATAACGCTGTTTTATGCTCTCCTCTTTCACCAGCTGCGGTGCCAGTTGCTCCAGCAGAGCCTGCTTGGCAATGCGATTGGCCGATTTTTCCATTAACGCACGCAGTTCCGGTCGGTCAGTTAATGCATTTTCATCGGCGATCTTGCGCACCAGGCGATCTTCGGCCAGGTTCAACAGGGCCGTTTCATAGACTTCCTGTGGAATATTTTCCAGGCGGCCCCAGTCGAGTAATTGTTCGCGACTGGCCAGATCCTGAAGGTAAGGCAGAAACTCTGACTTGCGAATACTTTCATTGTTGATATACGCGATCGTCGGATCGTCCCGGGATACATTCGCACTGGCTGCAGGCTCCTGACTGGCCACGGAGCCCAGAGGCGGATACCAGGGGTTAAAGAGATAAGCGACGGAGACAGCCGCGACAGCGAGTATACCGGTGAGTATGGTGCGTTTTGATGTCATTTCGATCCCTGAAAATAGTAAGTAAAACCTAGTCGGATAGTGTTGATGTTCCGCTGTGTGTCGGTGCGCACATCAACCGTGGTGGTCCCGATGGTAATGGTCGACTCGGTAAATTCTTCAATGGTGTCGTAACCGACCCATTCAACATTGATTGAATAGTGATTCTCGAGGCGATATTCGAGACCCAGGCCGTAATTGAGCCGGTTATCGGTAAATTTGTCAACCCGGCTGACGCCCAGCAAACCGTAAATCTCATACGGCGCAAACTCGTAGCCCAGCTTCAGACTGGTACTATATAAAAGGTCGTTATCAAGCTGCGTTAACGCCAGTTCGGGGGCCCAGTAATAGCGGTGTGTCAGGCGGCGCTTGTATTTGTACCCGGCTCGAAAACCGGCTTCGGTGAAGGTCTCGCTCGATTTCCCGTAAGAGGTCGGACTGGATGTCGAGGTGGTAACGCTTGATGTGTCCAGTCCGTGACTCACAATATCAGCGCCAAGATACAACCCGCTGCCCGCCTTGACCGTAACCGGCAGTTGTATAAAAAAGAATAGAACAAGGGCGTGATATCCATATCGCATGCGACATCCTGTTTGCCTGATTGAATACAATCCTTATAAAATAATCGAAACGATCCGGATGCTCAATCATTATATTCCCGCCAACCGATGGACCGGTCATGAAAATCAGACTCCTGCTTGTCTTTCTTGTCTACCTTGTACTCTCTCCTGCCGTCCGTGCAGTACCGCCCGACTCGGTGATAGAACAACAAAGCGAACAGTTGCTGCGTGAGCAGCAGCGTCAGCTCATGATGGAGGAGCGCGAACGTAACCTCGAAGAACTGGAGCGTTCGTTAACCCCGATTGAACCACCGACTCCCCGGCCGGTACCGGAGAAGGAAGCCCCGCAGCCCTGTTTTGATATTACCCGTATTGAGTTGCGCGGCGCCGATAACCTGTTCGAATTCGAAAAGCAGGCGCTGATCGAGCCGTACCTGAATCGGTGCCTGACCGCGCAGGATATCGATAAGCTGCGGGTCGATATCGATCGCTATTATATCGAGCAGGGCTGGATTCTGACCCGGGCCTATCTGCTGCCGGGGCAGAATCTCAAGGAAGGGGTACTGATATTCAAGGTGCTGGAAGGCAAAATCGATCGCATCAAGCTGAATGACAACAGCCTGGGCGATCGTTTACAGGCCTACATGGCCTTTCCGGGCATGCAGGATGAGGTGGCCTATATCCGGGATATCGAACAGGGGCTGGAGCAGATCAACCGGCTGGCTTCCAATCGCGCCACCGTGGACATTGTGCCGGCCAAGGATAAACCCGGGTACGGTAATATACTCGTTACCAACAAGCCACGGAATCGGTTTCGCTACTACGCCGGCTATCATAACCTGGGGGCACAAAGCACCGGGCAGGAGCAGGGCAGCCTGACGGCCGACGTGGACAACCTGCTTTATCTCAACGACAACTGGCGGCTCTCGGCCAGTGAATATACCGGCAACGACACTGATCAGCAGGACAGCGACAGCGTCAGTCTCAATCTGGGTATCCCCTATGGTTACTGGATCCTGCAGCTTAACAGCGCCCGGTCCACCTACCTGACAACCATCCGCGATACCAGCGGTGATTTTCGACTGAGCGGCGATGCTACTACCCATAAACTCGCGGCCTCTCGGGTGGTGCATCGCGACAAGTACAGCAAGACCAGCCTCGGCGTCGATCTGACTCACAAGGACAACAATACTTTCCTCGAGGATGTTCGCCTCGATACCAGTTCCCGCAAGCTGACGATCGTCACCCTCGACGCCCGGCACATGTCGCGCCGGCCCGGTAAATTGTGGCTGTTCAATCTCTCCTATTCCCGGGGTATGGACCTGTTCGACGCGGTCAGGGACGGCCCCGTTCGGGATGACAATGTTCCCCGCGGCCAGTTCGAGCGCTGGGGCGTGGATGTCTCGACCGTCCTGGATATGGACTGGCTTGGTAACGACTGGTCCTATCGGGGCATCCTCGCCGGCCAGTACTCCCGCGATCCGCTGTTCGGTTCCGAGCAGATCAGCCTGGGGGATTCGGGCAGCGTGCGCGGTTTTCGCAACAGCCCGGTGGCTGGCGATTCGGGCATCTACCTGCGCAATGACCTGGTCTGGCAACCGGCGCCGGACAGCCGCTGGCTGAAGGGACTGCGTCTGTCGCTGGGGGTGGACGGCGGCCTGGTGCGTGCAAAAAATGACAACATCGCCAACTCGGGCGAGGGCGATGCCGTGCTCACCGGGCTGGCACTGGGCGTGCAGCACTCCCTGGGCTGGGCCCGCCACCAGCACCTGAGCTGGTCGGCCACCTGGGCGGTACCGCTGAGCCATCCCGATTATATCCAGACAGACTCGTCGGTGTTTTATGCCCAGCTGAACTGGAAATGGTGGTAAGCTGCCGATAGGGGTCGGTGATATTCACCGTGACTGGATTCACACAATCACACAAGTTGTGCTATCTTTGCGCTGCCGGGTCCGGTGATTTCCCCCGAATTACCGACATCAAGGAGACGACCCGGGAAAACGGCTTCTTCGCAAGTCCACAATAACCGCCACTGCCGACTACCAGTGAGAACGCTCAGATGGATCTGACTTTACTGCGCAAACTACCTGTTTTTCTCACCGCCGCACTGTACAGCGGCCTGACCACCTGGACCGGGCTGGCCCACGCGGACGGCATTGTCGCCGACGGCGGCACCGCCACCACGGTCGACCAGGTCGGGCAGACCGACGTGGTCAATATCGCCACCCCGTCCGGGCAGGGCGTCTCCCATAATACCTTCGACCGCTATGACATCGATCAGCACGGCGCGGTGCTGAATAACTCGCGCGTCGATGGCACTTCGACGCTGGCCGGGGAACTGCAGGCCAACCCCAACCTGAGCGGCGGCAGCGCCAACATCATTCTTAACGAGGTCACCAGCAATCGTCGCAGTGACCTGGAAGGCATGACCGAGCTGTTCGGCGACAACGCCCGCTACATTCTCGCCAACCCCAACGGCATCACCTGCGACGGCTGCGGCTTCATTCGCACGCCCACGGCCGCGGGCGATACGGGGAACCGGCTGGAACAGGTCCTGCTGAGTACCGCCACCCCGTCACTGGACACCCTGGGCAGCACGCCGGTGCATTTGCAGGTGGATGAGGACAACAACGCCCGCCTGATCATCGGCCAGGGCGGACTGGACGCCGGCAATGTCGATATCACCACCCTGCTGACCCGCCGGGCCGAGATCAACGGCCTCATTGACGCGCTGGACGGCGAGTTGCAGCTGTATGCCGGTGCCGGCAGCCTGGGCGTCAACCAGGATGGCAGCGCCAGCTGGCAGGCGATGGACGGGGCCGATAACCGCCCGACGGTCGCCATCGATGCCGCGGCCGCCGGGGCGATGCACGCCGGGCAGATATTCATCCAGTCCACCGATGAGGGAACCGGCGTCACCCTGCCGCCCGATCTGATCAGTACCCGGGACATTCGCATCAGTGCCGCCGGCGACATCGTCTATACCGATGTCGAGGCCCAAGGCGGGCAGGTGCAGGTGACGGCCGGTGGCACCGGTGTCACGCTCACCGCCCAGGGTACAACCCGTGCCGGTGACGATGTGGTACTGGATGCCGCCGACGATATCGATACCGGTTCGATTCTCGCCGGCAACAACATTCTCGTTACCAGCCGTAACGGCCAGGTGGCGGTACGCGATGCCACGGCTGACGGCGATGTCACGGTGACCGCCGAAGACGATGTGCAGTATCGGCATATCACCGCCAGTAGCGGGAACGTGACAGTGACCACCGCCAGTGACACGGCCCGCATTCGCACCACCGGCCACACCCGCGCGGGCAATACCCTGACCTGGAACATCAGTGGCCCCGAGGCTGTCGTGGCCGCCGGTACCGGCGGCCTGGAAGCCGGCGCCACAGTGCGCTTCAACTGTGTCAGTGGCGAGGGCACCTGCGCGCTGAGAAGCCTGCGTGATCTGAACCTGAGCGCCACCACTGTCGAGACCCAGGCCGACATCACCACCACGGCAGGCAACGATCTGCGTATCGACGCCAACCTGGACAGTGCGCGGGATATCACCAGCGGCGGGCGGTTGACGATTACCGCCCGCGATAGCGATATCCGCAGCCGGGGCCGACTGGCCGCCGCCGGCGATATGACCCTGACCGCCGCCGCCAACAGCGAGATCCGCCTGGAGGGGGATCTGCACGGCGGCGGCGAGCTCTATCTGCGCGGCGAGGGCACCTACCGGCATACCGATAACGGCGATTTTCAGCTGGCCGGCGACTGGCACATCGATCTGTTCGGACTGACCAACGAGGGCATCCTCTCGGATCTGCACGACGGCACGTTGCAGGTCAGCCACCTGGATAACCGGGGGCTGATCGAAAACCAGGCGGCCCTCATCCTGCAGGTGGATGACACGCTCGATAACAGCGGTATCCTCGCCTCCCTCGAGGGTGCCGTGGATATCGGTCACAGTCAGGCCGGTCAGTCGACCCGGCAGATCACCAATCGCGGCATCATCGCCGCCATCGACCTGACCAGCAACCAGACCGGTGATACCGGCATGATTCTGGATCCGGCCGCGCTGATCCAGGATCACACCCGGGCCATTCTCGCCGGCGAACAGCGCAGCGCCGCCGATCTGACCAGACGGATCAATACCGCCAATGCCGAACTGATTGCCGAGCTGAATCTCAACGCCGAGGTCACCGGCGTGCTCAATATCGATGCGACCTCGCTCACCAACCAGGCCGGCGGGCGCATCAGCGGTAGCGATCTCAATCTCGATATCGACACCCTCAACAATCACGGTGGCCAGCTGCTGGCCGGGCGCAATCTCACCCTCAACGGCGACGAACTCAATAACACCTATGCCGG
>JAXHTI010000066.1:0-13781 GCA_034190045.1 Pseudomonadota bacterium | reverse complement strand
AGGGTGCGCGCATGGACGCGCGCACTCGCCAGTCGGCACACGGATGTGCCGTCTGGCGAGCCCGACCGGAGCGAGAAGCGCAGGGGACCGGTTTAGCCATTGGAAATGGCTGAACCGGCGGGGTCTTTCGGGTGTCCTTTTCTTTGGTAACTTTCTTTTGGACAAGCAAACGAAAGTTACTCGCCGCGCGGGCGCGAGAGCCCGCTTTCGAAATTCAGGCTCGCCCGGAGGGCGATCATTTTGATAGTCAAGTGACACGGCAGACAGTCGCCGCTACAAGCGCCTCCCACAAAAAAAAATCAACGCTTTCAAGATTCAGCTCACCCGAAGGGCGATCCTTTTATAAAGACTGGATGGTCTCGCCACATCCCTATGGCTCGCCCTCCGGGCGCACTAAAGTGCGACCAAATTTGTTCCTGACAAATTTGTCCGGCCTGCGCCGGAATGACGATTATTCCCTCTCCCCAGAGGGGAGAGGGAATAAGAGAAAGAAGTCCACCCGCAGGGCGAACATTTTCATCCCCCACCCCGTCCTGCTACTATATACCCCGATTCAACCCGGAACTGACAGGTAAGCCAAAAGAATCACATTCCCCTGTTATATACCGTTACAAACGTCAGCTGATTGAAGAAGGATAAGATGGAAGAACAACACAGCCCGATAAACTCGGAAATGATGAGCGCGCCCAGTTACAAGCTGCTGGTGACAACCCCCATGGCGGCCATCATGGTCAGCGGCAAGCCCAAGAGCGAATGGTCGGACCTGCTGGAGTCCATTGGCCTGACCTATGCCTCGGCGGCCGGGGAAACTCATGGCGAAATCAATGCGGCGCTTGAAACGGTAGCGTTCATGCTCCAGGGCGGCGATCGGTTAATTCGCAAATATTTCGAGAATGACGACCTGAATCTCGATCGTATGATGGAAATCTCCGCCACCGGCGCCGATGTCTGGATGTGCAAGCTGGGCGACGGTGAAATTGAAAAACCGGACGTCATCAAGCTGTTTCAGGCGATACAGGCCGGTTTGATCGAAACCGTCGGTGACCTGCGAGAAGAGAATGAAATGATCGATCAGATCATCCAGGTTCAGGATAAAGTCATTGAACATATTTCATCGTTGAGCTAATACTGAATTTGGTACACCAGATTACCCTGCATCCCGTTCACTATGGAAAATCACATCACCATCCTCTACTGCACCCAGTGCCGCTGGTTACTGCGCTCCGCCTGGATGGCGCAGGAATTGCTGACCACGTTTGACGAGGAGATCACCGACCTGACGCTCAAACCGGGCAAGGGCGGGATTTTTCAAATCTGGGTCAATGAAGAACTGGTCTGGTCGCGGCAGGAGACCGGCCGTTTTCCGGAGCTCAAGGAGCTGAAGCAACTGGTGCGCGATCGCGTGGCGCCTGACAGGGATCTCGGTCACTCCGACAAAAAACCCGAAGACTCTTGATTAAAAACGAAATAGGGATATTGCCCTCTGCGTTGTTTCCAGCGGCATTGAGAAAGGTCTGTGGCCCATAACTGCTCGAAAATATCTCCCCACCCTGCTAAGATTATGGGTAATCTCAACCCAACACAGGATGCCGTATGAGCGGTTTACCCCCCTGCCCCGAGTGCGGCTCCGAATTTACCTACGAAGATCAGAGTCTGTATGTCTGCCCCGAATGCGCCCATGAATGGCCGAAAGAGGCGGCGGACACAACAGACGACGACAAACCGGTAGTACGTGACGCCAATGGCAATCAACTTGAAGACGGCGACACGGTGACGGTCATCAAGGATCTGAAAATCAAGGGTGCCTCGTCTGTACTGAAGGTGGGGACCCGGGTGAAAAATATTCGCCTGGTCGAGGGCGATCATAATATTGATTGCCGGATCGATGGCATTGGCGCCATGCAACTGAAATCCGAATTTGTGAAAAAAGCCTGATTACTTGCGATAAAAATCCAGTGTCGACTGACTGCCCCCGTTTTCGACCTGCCTGTTAACCCTGTACAGAGGACGTGACATTGAAAAAAACTATTCCTGTTATTCTTTTGGCCGCACTGTTGTCGGTTTCCTGTACCGACTCCGGTTCCGATGCCAAATCCGACTCCCCGCTGACGGTGAATACCAGCGGCAACACTTACGTTAACGGCTTCTTTGGCCTGCAGGTGGAAAAGCCCGCCGAGTGGTACGCGCAGAGCGCCGAGGAAACCATCATGCTGCAACAGCAGGGCAACAAGGTGCTCGCCGGTGATGACGAAAACATGAAAAAGATGATCGAGGCGGCAATGGAAAGCTCCCTGCCACTGTTCGGCTTTTTCGAATATCCGCCCGGCACGCCTGGCAAGATGAACCCCAATGTCCTGTCCGTGGCCGAGAACATCAAGATGTACCCCGGCATCAAGGACCCCTGTGATTACGTTAAAGCGGTCAAACAGATCCTCCAGCAGGGACAGTTAAGCTACGAATTCGACGGTGAGTGCCAGTCCACCACGATCGGTGGCAAACAGGCCGGCTATCTGGATGCCTCGCTGAAGGTCGGAACGTTTGATATCGGCCAGCGCTATCACGCCCTGATCACCGACGGTTATGCGGTCTCCATTATTCAGACCTACATGGACGAGGAAAGCCATGCCAAGGTCGACGCGGTGATGGACTCGATCCGGTTTAACCCCTGATAAGGACATATACCAGGGGATCTTTAACGGGACGGGAGACAGGCAATGAATCAGGCGGCGATTTTTATCCCGTTTTCGGGCATGCTATTGCTGACGATGGTGGTGTGGTTTTATATGTATTATCTGCGCCTCAGCTACCTCGCCCGTGCCGGGGTGGATCCGCAACAGGCTTCCACCAGCCAGCAGCTGCTGGCGATTCTCCCGCCCCGGATCAATCTGCCTTCCGAGAACCTTACCAATCTTTTCGAACTGCCGGTCCTGTTCTATGTGGTCTGTCTCTACCTGTATGTCACCGGGCAGGTTGATCCGACCTACCTGGTTCTGGGCTACGGCTTTTTTGTGTTTCGGTTGCTGCACAGTGTGATCCACTGTACCTACAACCGGGTATTGCACCGTTTTTATACCTATTCGATTGCTTCGTTGGCATTGTGGGCCATGGTTATTCTGGCGGTGATCGATACTATCCGGCTGTAATACTTCCGGCGACGATCAGCAGGATCACCAGCACCACGAACAGGCCGGTGGCGCTTTTCCAGCGGGTTAGCCAGGCTTCGACCGTTCCCGGCGCACTCAGCTGATAACTTCGAATCCAGCCTGGCAGTGCCAGCCACCGGTTCACGCCATACGACAGCTTGCGTACCGAGGCCAGCAGACGGACCGCCAGTTTTTCCAGCGGCACCACGATATCCCCGGCCGGCACCGCGGGCCACTTCGCTCGCCAGCGCCAGAAGGCCCCGCCGATCAGTACCGCCCCACCCAGTGGCCACAGGCTGGCCAGCGGCGAGAATTTGAACTCACCGACGATATCGACACCCATGAGCCAGATGCCCCAGGGCAACAAAAGCGCCGCCGTCAGCACCAGCAACCAGCCTGTCAGCATGGCGTCGTTGATCCCGTGACCGCCGTCATCCGGCTGCCGGGTTCCGATCAGAAACAGAAAGCGCAGCATTAACAAACCCGTGGCCAGGGCACTCCAGGGTAGCAGTTCGACATAGCCCCCGGTGGCCTCACTCCATTGCAATCCCGTTTTGAGCAGATCCTTGACCAGCATGCCGCCACTCCACGGCGCCCCGGCCATGGCCAGCGCGGCCAGCAACAGGCCGGCGCCGACCCAATAGCGTTGACGCTGACTGGCGGCGACACTCATCCCCACGCCCAGGAACAGTGCCCCTTTCACCAGGCCATGATGCAGCGCATACAACGTGACCGCCATGAATAACAGGGGCCAGGTCGCCGGCGACAATAAACCCGCCCCCACGCCCAGGATCATCACGCCCATCTGGCTGATACTCGAATAGGCCAGGACCACCTTGGGATCCCGTTGCAGTACACCGATGAGCGCGGCATAAAAAGCGGTCAGCATCCCCAGCAACATGATCGTCTCGCCCCAGCCGAACAGAGTCACCTCGCCCATTGGCAACAGGCGTAACCAGCCGAGCAGGCCGGCCTTGATCATCGCCCCGGATAACACCGCACTGGCCGGGATCGGGGCCACCGGATGGGCGAGCGGTAACCAGACATGCAAACCGATCAGCCCCGCCTTGATGCCCAGCCCGCCCAGCAGCAACAGGTAGAGCAAATCCGCGTGCGCCAGTTGCGCCGCCGCCGAACGCACCGAGGCAAAATCGAGTTCGCCGCCACTGGCATTGACCAGCACCACCAGGGCCGTGAACAGCAATACCTCGCCGAGCAATACCAGAATGATGTAAATCCGCCCGGCCCGCAGCGCGGCCTGGCTGCGTGCATGCACCACCAACCCATAAGAGGCGAGACTCATTAACGCGAAGAAAAGATAAAAACTCAACAGCTCCTGGGCGACAATCAATCCGAAGTTGCCGCTCATCGCCAGTAAAAAGAACACCCCAAAACGACGTCGACGCTCGTGCAGATAACCAAGGGCATACAGCGCGCTGCCCAGCCACAACAATGCGCTGAGCAGTAAAAAGATCCGCCCGGGGCCATCGACTCCCCAGGCACTGCCCAGCAAGAGCAGCGGCAGTTCCATCGCGCTGTCCACGGGCAAAAGCACCGCGGCCAACAAGGCCGGCAGCGCCGCCAGCGGCAGTAACCTGAAGCCGCCGCGCCAGAACAGCAGTCCCAGGCCCAGCAGTAACGGCACCAGCACCGTCATCAACAACAGGAGTTCGGTCACGGTATAAAGCCCTCCCCTTCGACAATGAACTGCACCCATTGCAGGGGGCTGATCGGCATAGCGGCAAACAGGCCGGCACCGACGGCCATCGCCGTCGTCACCAGCGGTGGTAACAGCAGCAGCCAGGCAGTCTCCTTGCGACCGAAATGCCGTTCCCGGGGCCAATCACCCACGGGCTCACGAAACCAGGCCCGCTGCAATACCGGCAGAAAATACGCCGCGTTGAGCAGGCTGCTGCCGATCAATACCAGCAGCACCCAGCCCTGCTCCGCCTGCAACGCCCCGAGTCCCAGGTACCATTTAGTGATAAAGCCGGCCAGCGGTGGCACCCCGATCATCCCCAGTGCACTGAGAGTAAAGGCGCTCATGGTCCAGGGCATGCGTCGCCCGACCCCGTCCATATCGCTGATCTTGTGGATCCCCAGTGTCTCGGCCAGGTTGCCGGCGCAAAAGAACAGCGTGACCTTCATCAGCCCCTGATGGACCAGGTGCACCAGCCCGCCGACGATCGCCACTGGCCCGAGAATCGTGACCCCCAGCGCGATATAGGAGACCTGGCTGACCGTGGAAAATGCCAGCCGACGTTTCAGATCGTCCTGAGACAGGGCACGCAGGGAACCGTAGATGATGGTGATCGCCGCCAGCACTGTCAGCGGTGTGGTGACCCCCAATTCGGCGGCGAACTCAATGCCGAAGATTTCATACAGCACAAGCACGATACCAAACGCGCCGGCCTTGACCACGGCGACGGCATGCAGCAGGGCACTGACCGGCGCCGGAGCTACCATCGCCTGCGGTAACCAGCTGTGAAACGGCACCAGGGCGGCCTTGACCCCCAGCCCGGCAATCAATAATGCAAAGATCATGATCAGGGCCGGGCGCGACTGCCCCTGCAGGCTGTCGCCCAGCCCGCCGAGGGTGAAAGTCACATCGCCGGTCAGACTGTAGAGCCAGACGATCCCGATCAACAGCAGGGCCCCGCCCCCGAGGGTATAGGCCAGATAAACCTGGCCGGCCCGGCGCGCGACTTCGCTGCCCCGATGCACCACCAGTGGATAGGTGGCGAGGGTTAACAGTTCATAAAACAGCAAAAAGGTAATCAGGTTACCGGATAACGCCACGCCGGCCGTCGCCGCCACGCAAAGACTGAAAAAGCCGAAAAAGCGACTGCGATGGGGCGAGCCTTCCAGGTAACCGATGGCGTAGATCGTTGTCAGTAACCACAAGACGCTCGACAGGGTAACGAACAACAAAGATATCGGATCGATCCGCAACACCAGATCGATGCCCGGTACCAGCGGCAGCTCGCTCTGATAATGCTGCCCATGAAATACCCCCCACAACATGAGGATCACCAGTGCCAGTTTGACCACGGCGCCGGTCAGATTGAGCGTGCTGCGCAGCCCCGTCCGCTGTTCAGGCAGGGCAAAAATGATCAACCCCACCAGCAGCGAGGTGGCGACAATCAGTACAGGCAGGACGGCCGGCAGGTTCATCCCGCTCCTCCGACAAGTTGCACGGGATTACCAATCGCCAGCACATCCAGAACAACTGTCGTCAGCAAGCCGAGCAACACGGCGGCGAGAGCCAGCAGCAATGCCGGCCAGCCCCGGCGCAGGGCGATGATCGGTGGCGTATGGGACAGTTCACTGCCGGGCGTAAAGGCATGCCCGAGCACTCGAAAGATATAGGCCGCCGCCAGTAAACCGCCGATGATCAGCACCGCGAGCATCTCCCAGCGTCCCTGCTCGAAGGCCGCCTGCAGTAACAACCACTTGGCCGTAAACCCGCCACTGGGTGGCAGGCCCATGATGCTGACCCCGGCCAGGCCGAAGGCTGCCACCGACAGCGGCAGGCGTTGTGCCAGACAATCCAGATCGGCAATGCGATCGTGGCGAGCAAAGTGCAGCAGGTTACCGGCGGCGAGGAACATGGCGGCTTTGGCCAGTGCATGGGATAAAACCAGCATCAACACCGCGCCCCACACGACCGTTGAATTGCTGGCCACCGCCAGTGCAAATCCGACAAACAGATAACCGACCTGCGCCACGGTTGAATAGGCGATTAACAGTTTCAGACGTGGTTGTCGCAGGGCCTGGACCGATCCCCACAGGATGGCCAGAGCACCCAGCGCGCCGGCGATCGCCACAAACATGCCACCGGTGAACGGCGCGAAGATCTCGAACCACAAACGCAACAACATATAAAAGGTCGCCTTGATCACCAGTGCCGAGAGAATCGCGCTGACCGGGGCCGGCGCGCTGGCATGCGCCGACGGCAACCAGAAATGCAGCGGGAACAACGCGGTTTTGAGCATCAGGCCGGCGAACATCAGGCCGGCGGCAAGCCACAGGGCCGGGACAGGTTCTGCCCGCTCACCCAGCAGCGTGATATCCAGCGTACCGAACTGGTGATAAAGAAACGCCACGCCAAGCAGGTAGACCACTGATCCAAGCAGACTGGCCAGCAGATAGCGCATGGCACCGGCCAGCGCGTCGGGTTCATCCCCCAGGGCGGTCAGTGCCACGGCCGCCAGGGTCATCAACTCCAGCGTGACATACAGATTGAAAATATCGCCCGATACAAACAGCGCATTCAGGGCACCAAGCAGCATGAGCCATAAAGGCCAGAAATGACGTACCTGCGGCAAAGCGAAATAGTCGCTGGCATGCACACTGACCGCCACAAACACCGCCGCGGTGATCCCCAGCATTAACAGACTCAAGCCATCTGCGTGCAATACGATACCCAGTGGCGCGTCCCAGCCGCCCACGGTATGTTGCACGGACGCCTCGCCCAACAACTGATTTCCCAGCAGCAAAACCGCCGTGGCGGAAATGACGACCGTGATCAGGCCGATAAAACGCACCCAACCGGGGATGAGAAAACCGAGCAGGGCCCCGAACAACGGCACGATCACGGGCAAAAGGATCCAGTTGCTGTTCAGCACGGCCTCCATGCGATATTCCTATTCCCCGCTATCATCGTGCAACTGCGTCTGGCCTGTCGCACTGTGGAGTTTGAGCATCAGCACCAGCGCCAGTGCCGTGGCGGAGACCGCGACCACGATACCGGTGATGACCATCGCCTGCAGAACCGGATCCGCCGCGGCCGGTTCGCCGCTGTGGCGAGCCAGGGCAACCAGCAGCAGAAACACGCCACTGCTCATCACATTGATGGCCAGGATCTTGCGCAGCAAATGGGCATGCACGATCAATGCATACAGTCCCAGGACAAACAGGCCCGCGCCGGTGAGGGAATAGATGAAAAAGCTATTCATCCGGCTGCCCCGGTTCGGGGTTGCCGCCCATGAACAGTGCAACGAGTATCGCGCCGATCGACAGGGTGGCGGTCGCTTCGATCAGCAAAATCCATCCCCCGGCCTGCGCCAGCGGGTATTGCAACAGTCGACCTTCCAGTAACAGGCTGATCAGCGCAAGACAAAGAAACAACAGCGGCCCCACGGCCAGTAACACCCGCAACGGCCAGCGGGTCAACCGGGCCGGCAGGCGCCAGCCCGACAACAACAAAAGAATCCCGCCCGCTGCCAGCACCGCGCCGGCCTGGAACGCCCCGCCGGGCGCGCTCGCGCCCAGCCATAACAGGTACGCCGCTACCAGTAACAGCACCGGGGCCAGCAGGCGAGACAGCGCATCCAGCACCTCCCCGGTGGCGACTTCGGCCTGACGCGGGCACTGGCCCAGCGACCAGATCCCCAGCAGGGCCAGCAGCAGAACCAGTAGCTCCAGCAAGGTATCGTAACCGCGAAAATTGAGCAGCACTGCCGTCACCGGATGGCTGACGCCGCTGTTCGCCAGCTGTTCGCTGACCGCCTGGCGCAAACCCGGCGTATCGAGGGGCAGGTGGTACAGGGTCCAGGCCAGCGCAACGAACAGCCCTGCAGCCAGCAGTGCGACCAGCTCCGAAGCGGGGCGACGCCGCGGAGGCGATGAGGTTTCATTGTTGTCCGTGGCCTGTTCATAAATCACCACATTCAACCGGGCCATCGCCGCCAGCAACAGGGCCCCGGTCACCCCGGCACCGATCGCCGCTTCGGCCAGGGCGATATCCGGTGCCGCCAGTCGCACCCAGACCAGGGCCAGCATCAGACCAAACGCCACGAACAACACAATGGCCCGGAACAGGTTGTCACTGGACAACGCCTGCCAGGCAAACCAGACGAGCCCCAGCCCGAGCAGGCCATCGAACCACACCGGTATCAGCGTTGCCATGGTGTGATGTCCCGTTGCAGGGCCCGGCGGGCGATCAGATGGGCAACACTCGCCCCGGCCAGCATAACCAGTAACCAGATCACGAGCAGCTTGCCGGCCACCAGCCAGGAGCCGGACTGGATTGCCAGCCCCGCCATGATGAATCCCAGCCCCAGGTTATCGGCCTTGGTCAGCGCATGCAGCCGGGTATAAACATCGGGAAAGCGCAACAGCCCGACCGTCCCGGCCAAAAAGAAGAATCCGCCGACAATCAATAACAACACTGCCAGATAGTCAGTCAGCATCAGCGGAAGTTTCCTTCTCCGGCCAGGCACGGCGCACAAAGGCCACCGCGGTCACCGCGGCCAGCAGGGCAATAACCAGCGCGACATTGCGCAAACTCGCCTGCTCCTGTAACTGCGCCATCACCACCAGCATGGCGACCGTGGTGGTACCAAACAGTTGTGCCGCCAGCATGCGATCGGCCCCGGTGGGGCCACGCATGATACGCCACAGTCCGGCGAGCAGATTGAGTAACAGAAATATCAACAGGAACCCGTAAAACAGCGCCACAAACCTGCCTCTTTGTTATTGAGTCACCACGTTTCGAGCTATCGCCTTCACTGACACTTATTCGCGTTCACTGGTTATTGGAGTCAGCGCCAGTGAAAACAGTTCCATCACCCGGTGTTCGAGGGTTTCCAGGCTGCGCGTGATGTCACTGTTGCCATCCAGCGCATGCACCCGCAAAACATCGTTATCGATTTGCGCACTCAGGGTACCGGGCAACAGGGACACCATATTCATCATCACCACCCGGGGCAAACCCGGGGGCAGTTTGAGGGAATAATCCACCAGCACGGGCGTGATCGGCAGCCGGGGATGCAGGGCCCGGCAGGCGACATCCAGCCCGCCGGCAAACGAATAACGCAGAAAAAAGGGAATAAAGCGCAGCAACGCCGAAATGCGGATCACCATGCGCGGGACCATGAGCAGGCTGACCAGCGTCGCCAGCAACACCGCCGGGATCCCCACCCACCAGGTGCCGGGCTGGCCCTCGGTGAGCAGCCACCACAGCACACCGAACAGTCCCGCCCGTAACAACAACGAGAACAGCCGGTTAAGTGTGAGCTGGCCGGTCATCAGAAACCACTCCGGTGTGACGTGTTGTCGGCGTAATTACCGGTATTAATGTACGGATAACAGGTCATGGTTTCGCTTTGAAATGGGTTGGCCAGCAGAACGGCTTATTGCCTGTCAGTCTAGCAAAATAAGCGGCCGCGAACACAAGCAACGGAGGTGACAACCGACATTCGTCTCTGCTATGTATAACCTTGATAACACCTGCCCAATCACAGGGATGACCTATGATCGTTTTACTGGATAACGGCCACGGCGGGCTGATTGCCGGAGAGTACCAGACACCGGGTAAACGCTCCCCCGTCTGGGAAGATGGCTCGCAACTGTTCGAGGGCGAGTTCAACCGGGCGATTGTCAGCGGCATCGTGCAACAACTGACCCGGGAGACGATTCCCTATGTGGTCCTCACGCCGGAATACCGGGATGTCACTCTGGAAACCCGGGTCAAACGCGCCAATCGTTATTTCGGCAACGAGCCCTGTTTTTTTCTGAGTATTCACGCCAACGCGGGTGGTGGTCGCGGTTTCGAAGTCTTCACCTCCCCCGGTGACACGCTCAGTGATCCCATCGCCACGATCGTGGGCGAGGAATATCAGCACGTCTTTCCCGAACGCCCCCTGCGCGCCGATTACCGTGATGGCGATCTGGACAAGGAGCGCCGCTTTTACGTGCTGACCCGCACCCGCATGCCGGCGGTACTGACAGAAAACTTCTTCATGGACAACGAGGAAGAATGCCGCACGATCCTGATGAGCGAGGAAGGCCGGCAGCGGATTGTCGATTATCATGTCAACGCCATCCGGCGTATACGGGATGAACTCTTTTAGCGATGCCAATGCGTGATGACACGAGTCGCGGCTGCTATGCTTGTAATCCATTTTGATCGATACGACTGCCATGCACCCTGTTCTCGCTTTTGATATTTACGGCACCCTGATCGATCCGCACGGCATCGTGCTGGAGCTGGATAAGCTGATCGGCGAACGGGCCCGCGAATTTTCCCGCCGCTGGCGTGACAAACAACTGGAATACACCTTTCGCCGCGGATTGATGCGTCAGTATGTCGATTTTTCGGTCTGTACCCGCCAGGCGCTGGACTACTGCGACACCACGTTTGGCACACAACTGACCGACGCCGACAAACAGCACCTGATCCAGCACTATGGCCGTTTGCCCGCCTTTGCCGATGTCGGGCCCGCACTCGAAGCACTGCACCAGAACGGCATGCAAATGGTCGCCTTTTCCAACGGCACTGCCGGGGGCGTGCGTGACCTGCTGCAACAGGCCGACATTGTGGATTTTTTCAGCGATATCATCAGCGTGGATGAGATCGGCAGCTACAAACCCGATCCGGCGGTCTATCAGCATTGCCTGTCCCGGGCGGGGACAAAGGCCGAATCCTGCTGGCTGGTGTCGGCCAATCCCTTTGATATTCTCGGTGCCGCGGCAGTCAATATGCCAACCGCGTGGGTACGGCGCGATCCCGCCGTCACCTTTGACCCCTGGGAGATCCGCCCCACGACCAGCATCGAACAACTCACCGATCTGATCAGCGTGGTACAGAACCATGAATGACAAACTCGCGCTCGCCGAACGGGTTCGCCAGGCCTGTTTACAACAGGCACTGGACGCCTGGGAACAGGCCGGCATCAGCGGCCTTTGCGGCGAAGGTCGCTGGGAGATCGCCATCGATGCGATCCGCCAGCTGGATGTTGCCAAACTGGTCGAATCCCCGCAGGATTAGACAACGATAATAACCGCGGCTGACAATAGCCCATGCACGAACATATTCTCATTGCCCTGGCCGGTATCGGTCTGATCGGTATCACCAGTCAGTGGTTATCGTGGTGGTTGAAACTGCCGGCCATTCTGTTTTTGCTGATTGGCGGGATCATCGCCGGACCGATTACCGGCTGGCTCGAGCCCGACACGCTGTTCGATGATCTGCTGTTTCCATTCGTCTCGCTGGCTGTTGCCGTCATCCTGTTTGAAGGCAGCCTGACACTCAAGTTCGAACAGATCCGCGGACTGCAACAGGTTGTGATCAACCTGGTCTCGGTCGGGATGCTGGTCACCTGGGCTGTCACCGCCACCGCTACTTACCTGTTACTCGATATTGGCTGGGAGCTGGCGTTGCTGTTCGGCGCCATCACAGTGGTCACCGGTCCGACGGTGATTATTCCCATGCTGCGCACCGTGCGTCCCAACAGCCGCCTGACCAATATTCTGCGTTGGGAAGGGATCGTTATCGATCCGATCGGTGCCCTGCTCGCGGTTCTGGTGTTTAACTTTATTATTACCGGTCAGGGCAGCGATGCGCTGGGATCGACCCTGCTTGGTTTCGGCACAATACTGGTGGTCGGTATCGTCATGGGCGCGGTGCCCGGCTATTTGCTGGGGCTGCTGTTACGTCATCATCTGCTGCCCGAATACCTGCACAATCTCACCACCCTGACACTGGTGTTCGCCGTTTTCGTCATTTCCAATTCGCTGTATCACGAATCCGGCCTGCTGGCGGTCACTGTAATGGGCCTGTGGCTGGCCAATATGAAGGGCGTGCATATTCATGACATCCTGTCATTCAAGGAGAGTCTCAGCCTGCTGTTTATCTCCGGGCTGTTTATTATTCTCGCAGCACGACTGGATCTCAACGCGCTCATCGAACTGGGCTGGCCGGCGCTGTTTGTGCTATTGGCGATTCAGTTTATCGCCCGCCCCCTGAAAGTCCTGGTCTCCACCTTTCGCTCGTCATTGAACTGGCGAGAACGCAGCTTGCTGGGCTGGATCGCCCCGCGCGGTATCGTGGCCGCGGCGGTCTCGGCCCTGTTTGCCCTGCGCCTGCAACAGGAAGGGATGAACGAGGCGGCGATACTGGTGCCACTGACTTTCATGGTGATCATCGGTACCGTGGTATTGCAAAGCGCTACCGCGCGACTGTTTGCCATCTGGCTGGGCGTGGCCGAGCCGGAACCGCGCGGCTTTCTGATCATTGGTGCCAACCCGGTGGCGCGTGCCATTGGCCAGGCCCTGCAGGAACAGGAGTTCAATGTACTGCTGACCGACACCACCTGGGAAAATATTCGCGCGGCACGCATGGCGGGCCTGCCCACCTATTACGGCAACCCGATTTCCGCCCATGCCGATCAGTGCCTGGATCTGGTGGGGATCGGTCGCATGCTGGCTCTGTCTCCCATGGCCGATGTCAATGTCCTGGCCGGGCTGCGCTTTCGCCGTGAATTCGGCCTCGGATCAATCTATACCCTGCAGACCGCGCAGGAAAAAGATGCCCCGGACAAGCTCATCGCCGCCGAAGAGCATCGCGGTTACCGGTTATTTGGTGAGGATGTCACCTTCAGCAAACTCTCCAGCCTGCTCAGTCAGGGCGCCGAGATCCATGACACCCGGCTGGGTGACGATTTCAGTTTCGAGGATTTCAAAAACAAGTATGGCAAACGGGCCACGCCGCTCTTTGCCATCGATCCGCGCGGCAGAATTCAGGTGTTTGTCGTGGATGGCAAACTGGCGCCGGACACCGACTGGGTAGTGCTCAGCCTGATCGAACCGAGCGAGGAAGAAAAAGCCCGAGCGCAGGAGGAAAAAGAGAAATAG
>JAXHTI010000065.1:11699-13887 GCA_034190045.1 Pseudomonadota bacterium | reverse complement strand
ATTAATCCCATGATTTATAAGGTATTTCCCGACTAAAAAAATCGGAAATCAGGGGTTGACTGAATATTTCTAATTAATTATATTAGCAAACACTGAAATACAGTTTTTGACTCCTCCATCCTCCTTATGGTGGTATTTATGGCGCGGTTCCCCCCTTTTCCGCGCCATTTTTTTTGCCTGTAAAAAATAGCCCGTCCAGCCCGGTGGCTCTTGTCAGGGGGCCCCGATTTCTGTAAGATTCCGCCTCTTTTTTGCAGCAGTTCATTAACTTAAGGCTCGAGTCGATGAAAACCTTTAGCGCCAAGCCGGAAACCGTCAAACGCGACTGGTATGTGATTGATGCGACAGACAAAGTTCTGGGTCGCGTCGCTACCGAGATCGCCCGCCGCCTGCGCGGTAAGCACAAGCCGGAATACACCCCGCACGTGGACACCGGTGACTATATTATTGTCATCAACGCCGACAAGATCGCGGTCACCGGTAAGAAAGAGTGGGACAAGATGTACTACCACCACACCGGCTATCCGGGCGGTATCAAGTCTATCTCCCTGGACAAGCAGCGCGACAAGCATCCGGAACGGATCCTCGAGACCGCCGTACGCGGCATGCTGCCCAAAAACCCGCTGGGCCGGGCCATGTTCCGCAAGCTCAAGGTCTATCGCGGCGCGGAACACAACCATACGGCTCAACAGCCCAAGGCACTGGAAATCTAAGCAGGAACCCTCATGGCAGATACCTACTACAGCACCGGCCGTCGTAAGAACTCCACCGCTCGGGTCTACCTGACCCCCGGTAATGGCAGCATCAGCGTCAACAAGCGCCCCCTGGACGAGTACTTCGGCCGCGAAACCGCCCGCATGGTGGTTCGCCAGCCGCTGGAGCTGACTGACCACAGCGGCACCTTCGACGTGAAAGTCTTCGTCCGCGGCGGCGGCAACACCGGCCAGGCCGGCGCCATCCGCCATGGCATCACCCGTGCCCTGATGAAGTACGAAGAGACCCTGCGTCCCGCCCTACGCCGCGCCGGTTACGTCACCCGCGACGCCCGTGAAGTCGAGCGCAAGAAAGTCGGCCTGCACAAGGCGCGTAAACGTCCTCAGTACTCGAAACGTTAATCCGCTATCGCGGATTAACGTTTCGAGTAGCTTCTAGGTGCTAGGCACTAGGGGCTAGGAACGAGATAAGGAGAGAGTGCATGGATGCACTTGAGAACCTCGACGTATGGAAACGGGCCTGTCGATTGAGTGTGAAACTGTATCAAGCATTCACTAACTCAAAAGAATATGGCTTTAGAGACCAAATAACCCGCTCGGCGCTCTCCATTCCCTCGAATATCGCAGAAGGCTTTGAGCGGGATTCTCACAAGAGCAAGGTTCAGTACCTGAAAGTGGCCAAAGGCTCGTGCGGCGAACTCTGGACCCAGTTGCTGATAGGCCGGGAGGCCGGCTTTCTCGAAGAGGAACATTGCAGGCAGCTCGAACGGGAAGCCAAACAAATCTCAAAAATGCTCTACGGCCTGATCCGCTATTACCAGCAGGCTGATGAAAAGAGCGCGAAGTGACCAGGACCTAGCCCCCAGCACCTAGGACCTGTTTGAAATTGGGGACTCGTCTAATGGCAGGACGACGGACTCTGACTCCGTTAGTCTAGGTTCGAATCCTAGGTCCCCAGCCATATTAAAAAAGCCCCTTTCAGGGGCTTTTTTAGTTTCTAGGTACTAGGGGCTAGGTTCTAGTAAAACCGAAAAAGCTAAGCAGTATCGGGGGGAATTTTCTAGCACCTAGTAACTAGCCTCTAGCCACTGCCCGAAGGGCTGCGAAGGGCTTATGCACAATTTTGCTGATCGTGTTCTCTATCCACGGCAACCGCCAGTCTGAGCCCAAAGGTGTGCAAGAGCGCTTCCAGGCTGCTCAGTCGGGGATTGCCGTCCTCGGACAGCATTTTATAAAGGCTTTCACGGTTCAGCTGCGCACTTTCCGCCGTGCCCTTCATGCCGCCTGCCTGCGCCTCGGCGATATTGCGCAGCGCTTTTAACAGGGCATCGGGGTTATTTTCCTCGAGCACGGTATTCAGATATTCTGCCGCCGTTTGGGGATCGCGGAGCAGTTTGTTGCGGGTTTTGTCGTATGCCTGAGTGACTGCCATGTTCATAGCTCCTGATCACGTTCTTTGAGCCGGCAATAGCGTT
>JAXHTI010000065.1:4914-11599 GCA_034190045.1 Pseudomonadota bacterium | reverse complement strand
CTATGTTGTATTTATCAAAAAAAATGTTGCGAACGCGCCAATGCTGCGTTATAACACACAACGAGTTTACTTAAGCACAACTCAAATAATAGCTCTCACTACAAAAGAAAGAGGAGTTCATATATGAACAAGAAACTGATTGCTCTGGCCGTAGCTGCAGGCATGGCCGCACCGATGGCCGCCCAGGCCGAAGCTACCTGGTACGGACAGCTCCAGGTCGAAGCCGCTGGCCATTCGTCCGACTTTGCCGATATCCCTGCCGCAACTTTTGATGCGAGCGCCGATTTTGACGATCACGTCTGGCAGAATACCGGTCGCTGGAATAACGACGGCACCCAGGTCGAAGATGACAAGCGCGGCCGTCTGGGCGTGAAGGGTAAGGAAGATCTGGGTGGTGGTCTGAGTGCCGTCTACCAGTTCGAGTTTCAGGTCGACACCTCCACCGGCGATGTTGATGACGGTGACCGCGTGTCTTTTGTGGGCCTGAATGGCAACTTCGGCACCATCAAGGCCGGTTCCTTGAAATCGCCCTACAAATACTTCGGCGGCGTCAAGTACGATCCGTTCGTAACCACCTCGGCCGAAGCCCGTCGCTACGGCGGCATGACCTCCGGCCAGTTCGGCCACAACGGCTTTATTCAGAATGCCCTTTCCTATGAAAACAACTTCGGCGGCGCCGAGTTGTGGGTCACCTACGTCGCGGATGAGCGCAACAATCGCGATGGCGACTACGCGGCCGGCCTGAAGTTCTCCGGCAGCAACTACGAAGCGTTTGTTGCAACTGCCAGTGACGCTGACCAGGACAATGACGAAACTACCCCTGATTTGACCTATGATGCCATGAAGGTTGGTGGTCAGTTCAAGAGCGGTCCGCACAAGATCTCGGCTCAGTATGAAATGACGACCCAGGAAACTGGCGCGAACGACATCGACGGGACTGTTCTGTATGTCAACTACGACATGAAGATGGGCAAGAACATCTTCACCGCCACCTATGGCATGCAGGAGCTTGACCTTGGCGCTGGCGTTGAGCCGGAAGGTACCTTTACGCGTATTGGTGTGACCCACAAGTTCACCAAGCAAACTCGCGCAATGCTGGCCTGGTCTAATTCCAATGTTGAGATCAGTGGTGTAGATGCTGACAAAGGTACCATCATGGGTGCCATGCGCGTCGACTTCTAAGACATCTGAATTGTCTTAATAATAAAAACATCAAGCAGTACTTCGACGGGGCCTTCGGGCCCCGTTTTTTATTTCTGCCATTAAATAAAAAATTCTGGTTACTGACGACCAGTAATCAGCAGCACCCGGTTTCTTGCGCTTTATAATTTTGCACGAACCGTTACAACAACTTTTGCTCTGAATAAAAGGATAATGTTTAAACACCGTTATAAAGTAGGCCCGATTTAGCTCGGGCAGTATCGGTATTTTCAGGAGTACGGGACACGGTGTCGCTTTACCTGGTGTACATGCTGAAATAAAAGGTTAAGGTTACTAGCTACCAGTCATCGGCGATCCGCTGTGTGTCGCCGCCGGGTGGTTGCGGATTCACTGGCTGTTGAGTTTATTATTTGAACAGGAGCGGTAAGACTACCCGCTATGCGGTGGTGGTGTTTTTGTTTATGTAATTGCTGAATAGTCTGTCGTGGGAGCGCCCCACGGGCGCGACTGTCGAAGCTGGCATCGTCGCGGTCGAAGCCCGCTCCCACAAACTTGGTGCGAAGGGGAGAGGGTGATGGAAACTGCCAAACAGGTACTCAGTACTCAGTTGCAGTAGCCAGATCGTGCCGGACACCGCTTTGCTACGTCCGGTTTACAGATTGATGCCGGGCATTATTTTTCAAATGATTGAAGAGCGTGCTCTACCTGAATTGCCAGTGCTGGCAGGTCGCGTTCAATGGTTTTCCAGATGACGTTCAGGTCAATCTTGAAATAGCCATGCGCCAATACATTGCGTGTGCTGTACGCCGCATTGAGAGGGAAGTCCGGGCGTTGATGGGTAAAATCCGGGAAATGGCGCTGGATATTACCCGCAGCTTCACCGATTATCTCAAGATTACGAATTACCGCATCCTGCTTCTCCTCGTTGCGAAGAAAGGCCGCGTAATCAATCCCTTCCAGGTATCGCTGGATGCGTTGAATTGCTTGCTGAATATGTTTGAGGTAATCCTGCAAAGCAAGCCGGTCACGCTTGCTCATACGGCTCGCGCCTCGCTCAGAGCATCTTCTTTCCATCGATCCGGCAACGATCCCGGCGTCAGTACATCGACTTTCACACCGAGCAGTTCCGTCAATTCGGCATGAATGGCGCCAATATCAAATAAAGAGGTCTCGTCTGTGGTATCGACAATAATATCCAGATCGCTGGTATCCGTATCCTCGCCGTGAAGCACGGAGCCGAAGATCCGGGGATTACTGGCGTGGTGTTGTGTGACTATCCTGCGGATAGCCTCCCGATGGGTTTGCAATGCCTCTGAAGGTTTCATAGGTCTTTGAATGTTGGGAAAAAGTTCGATTGTACTTATATTGTGGGTTGCCGGTTGCGGTTTTGCAAGCCTTTGGTCCACCCAGGGTCCGAGGGACGAGTGGTGAGAAGAGTCTTCGCGCCTTCGTGGTTCACTTTTACAATCCAGGAGGTGCCCCCGGTTCGGGACTGGATTCCGGCATTCGCCGGAATGACAATCTGCTCAGCACTCAGCACTCAGCACTCAGCACTCAGCACTCAGCACTCAGCACTCAGCACTCAGCACTCAGCACTCAGTAGCCAGATCGCCGGACACCGCTTCGCTATGTCCGGCCTACATGTTCTGCTCGAAAGCGGCTAACTGCCATCTGCCGACTGCCAACTTTGTTGATCCATAACCTCCTGAATTCAAGGGCATTATGCCCGGATTGCCTGTTACACGCTCAGCGGGCCCATGTTAGAATAGGCGTCTTCCGCGGTGCTCCCGCTCTCTCAAAACCCCTTTAAAATCAAATATATGACTGAACGAATACGCGAGATTCCGTACAACTACACCTCATTTTCCGATAAAGAAATCGTGATCCGGCTGCTGGGCGACGAGGCCTGGCAGGTGCTGAACAAGCTGCGCGCGGAGCGGGTGACCGGTCGCTCGGCGCGGATGCTGTTCGAGATCCTCGGGGACATGTGGGTGGTGACGCGTAATCCGTTCATTCAGGATGATCTGCTGAACAATCGCAAGCGCCGCGAGTCGCTGGTCCAGGCGCTCTATCATCGCCTGGACGGGATTGCCCAGCGCGCCGCCGGCAATGCCCTGACCCAGGAGCTGATCATCAAGACCAAGGAGGCGATCCGCAAGTTCGAGAAGTGGTTCCCCGAACAAAATGCGCTGCGCAAGAAAGCCTATAAGCGGCTGCGCAAGATCACTCATAAGGACAACATCGCCTTCGACGGACTGGCGCGGGTCTCGCACGTGACCGACGCCTCCGACTGGCGGGTGGAATACCCGCTGGTCGTGATCAACCCCGATAACGAGCAGGAAGTGCAACAGGTGGTCGAGGCCTGCCTGGAACTGGGCATCAGCATGATTCCGCGCGGCGGCGGCACCGGCTATACCGGTGGCGCGGTGCCATTGCAGGAAAATAGCGCGGTAATCAATACTGAAAAGCTCGAGGGGCTGGACAATGTCGGCCAGCAGAGCCTGTTTGTCGACGGTGAAGAGGGCGAACAGTCGGTGCCGGTGGTGCGCGCCGAGGCCGGGGTGGTGACCAATCGCGTGTCGCAGCTGGCCGAAGCCAACGGCTTTGTGTTTGCCGTGGATCCGACCTCGCAGGATGCCTCCTGCATCGGCGGCAACATCGCCATGAACGCCGGCGGCAAGAAGGCGGTTATGTGGGGTACCACGCTGGATAACCTGGTCTCCTGGCGCATGGTGACGCCGGATGCCAAGTGGATGGAAGTGCAGCGGCTCAACTTCAACCTGGGCAAGATTCACGAGCAGGAGGAGGTGGCCTTTCGCATCAGCCGCCTGGAGAGCGACGGCGAGACGCCCTGTGGCGAGCCGGAGATCCTGCGTATACCCGGTGCCCATCTGCGCAAGCTGGGCCTGGGCAAGGATGTGACCAACAAGTTTCTAAGCGGCCTGCCGGGCATTCAAAAAGAAGGTTGCGACGGCATTATTACCTCGGCCGTCTTCACCCTGCACCGCATGCCGCAGTTCATCCGCACCGTCTGCCTGGAGTTTTTCGGCAACGATCTGCGTAAAGCCGTGCCGGCCATTGTCGAAACCAAGGATTATCTCGACGGACTGGACGATGTCGATCTGGCCGGCATGGAGCACCTGGACGAGCGCTACGTGCGCGCCGTCAAGTACACCACCAAGGCGCCGCGTCAGGACCTGCCGAAGATGGTCTTGCTGGTCGATGTGGCCGGTGATAATGAAGATACCGTGGCCGAGGCGGCCTCACACATCGTCTCGCTGGCCAATGCCCGCGAGGCGGAAGGTTTTGTCGCTGTCAGCGCCGAGGCGCGACGTCGCTTCTGGGCGGATCGGGCGCGCACCGCGGCCATCGCCTCGCACACCAACGCGTTCAAGATCAACGAGGACGTGGTGATCCCGCTGGCCAAACTGGCTGAGTACAACGACGGCATCGAGCGGATCAATATCGAACTGTCGACCCGCAACAAGGTCCGCATGATCGACGCGGTGCTCGATTATCTCGATTCGGAAATGCCCGAGCTGCACCCGATTCGCGCCGGCGAAGTGCCCGATGCCGAGGAGAGCGAGGAGAGCGAAGCGATCATCGCGGCCAAAAAACATGCCGCGCGCGAACTGCTGCAGGCGGTCAAGGAACGCTGGCAGGCGATCCTGACCCATCTGGATCAGCCGGCGGCCGATCACCGTGATCTGTGGCAGACCCCCAACGACGGCATCGAAACCGAGGATCAAGAGAGCCTGTTTAACCTGCTGCAACGCCGCCAGGTGCGAATCTCCTATCGCAAGCAGGTCGAGGCGCCGCTCAAGGACATTTTTGCCGGCCATGAACTCAAGGGTGTGCGGAACAAGCTCGACGAGATCCATCAGCAAATCCGCTCCAGCCGGCTGTTCGTTGCCACGCACATGCATGCCGGCGACGGCAACGTGCATACCAACATCCCGGTCAACTCCAATGACTATGTCATGCTGCGCGAGGCCGATGAAGTGGTCGAGCGCATCATGGACCTGGCCGGTGAGCTGGGGGGTGTCATCTCCGGCGAACACGGCATCGGGATTACCAAGATGCAGTTTCTGGATCGCGACACGGTGGATGCCTTTGCCGGTTACAAGCAGAAAGTCGATCCCGAGCAGGTATTCAACCCCGGCAAGCTGATGGCCGGCTCGGGGCTGACCAATGCCTACACCCCCTCGTTGCGCCTGGTGGAACAGGAAGCGTTGATCCTGGAGGCCAGCGACCTGGGCGACCTTAACCACATGGTCAAGGACTGCCTGCGTTGCGGCAAATGCAAGCCGGTGTGCAACACCCATATTCCGCGCGCCAACATGCTCTATTCACCGCGCAACAAGATACTGGCCTCGGGCCTGATCATCGAGGCGTTCCTCTACGAGGAGCAGACCCGGCGCGGCATCTCCACGCGTCATTTCGCCGAGATGAACGACGTGGCCGATCATTGCACCGTGTGCCACAAATGCCTCAACCCCTGCCCGGTGGACATCGATTTCGGCGATGTGTCGGTATCGATGCGTAATATCCTGCGCAAGCAGGGCGAGAAGCGCTTCAATCCCGGCACCTGGTTCTCGATGATCTTTTTGAACATCACCGATCCGACCGCCATCAAGATCTTCCGCAAGCTGTTCATCGAATGGGGTTACAAGGCCCAGTCGCTGGCCTCAAAGCTGGCGCGCAGGTTCAGTATCGACAGCAGTAAAAAACGTCCGCCGTCGACTACCGGCCAGACCGGCGCCATCGAACAGGTGGTGCATTTCATGAAAAAACCGATGCCCGGCAACCTCCCGGCGCGCACCACGCGCGCCATGCTCGGTATCGAGGACGACAAGGTGGTGCCGATCCTGCGCGATCCGCAAAAAGTCGACGACAACAGCGAGGCGGTGTTTTACTTCCCCGGTTGCGGTTCCGAGCGGCTGTTCAGCCAGGTCGGGCTGGCGACCCTGGCGATGCTTTACGACACCGGCGTGCAGACCGTGCTGCCGCCCGGTTACCTGTGCTGCGGTTATCCGCAGACCTCCGGCGGCGACGAGGAGAAAGGACACCAGATCTCCGTCGATAACCAGGTGCTGTTCCACCGCGTGGCCAACACCCTCAACTACCTGGATATCAAGACCGTGATCGTCTCCTGCGGGACCTGCATGGATCAGCTGCTCAAGTACCAGTTCGAGAAGATCTTCCCCGGCTGCCGCCTGCTGGATATTCACGAGTTCCTGATGGAGAAGGGCGTCAAGCTGGAGAACCTGACTGGAAAGCAGTATATGTACCACGATCCCTGTCACACGCCGATGAAACGCTATAACCCGGTCAAGGTCGCCTCCAACCTGATGGGCCAGGACGTGGCCCTGTCCGACCGCTGTTGCGGCGAGGCCGGTACCATGGCCATGGCCCGTCCGGACATCTCCACCCAGGTGCGGTATCGCAAGCAGGAAGAGCTGCAAAACGGCCTGGAGAAGCTGATCGGCAAGCGTTACAACGATCAAAGCGAGGTCAAGATGCT
>JAXHTI010000065.1:0-4814 GCA_034190045.1 Pseudomonadota bacterium | reverse complement strand
TCGTCTATACTTTACTGACAAGCCATCAAAGCAGGAGTGAGGACGTATGTATCTCAAAGATGTTCGCAATGGCGATCTGGTGGAGATTACCGAGCTGGGGGCGTTGTTCGATCCATTCCGGCCGGAGGTGACCGGGCGTTATCACGCCGGTGAGGAGCTGCAGGATAACCAGGCGTTCAGCAAGGAGACACTGGTCTTCCCCTCCGATGAGAAACTCCCGCGCTGCTGGACCGATGCCAACTACAAGGTAAAGGCCTAGGGGTTCTGAACCCTCGCCGGGCAGGTAACGAACCGGCCGGGCGCTCTCAACGGCTGCCTGCGTAAAGCAACAGGCCCGATAACGGTATGTTATCGGGCCTGTTTGTTGTTGAAGCCGCGCTGTGGTTAAACCGGACTAGATTCTCAGGTACGTCCAGCCTTCCCGCTGGCGCAGCAGGGCTTCCTGCATGGCGGAGGGCACCACGTCCACGTTGGGCAGCAGTTCGATGCTGATGCCGTTTTCTTCCCGGTAGCGATTCAGCGCGATGCGGCAGGCCATGAATCGGACGTTCTGGTAGCTGCTGCTCAGGTTCTGGACCTTCCTGGCATAGGCGGTATTCCCCCGTTGCAGCAGCTTGAGACCTTCACCGTTGGCCATGATCTCGATACGCAGGGGGCGTTGTTTGCTCCGCGAGGTGCGCAGCAGGTACTCGGCCTCTTCCAGCACGGTTTTGAGGCGCGAGGGATCGTCGGAGTTGACGTGCAGCATCAGCTTCAGCTCGTCATCCGGTTGCGGTTCAGCGGCCACCTGGGCGGACTGGGCCATTTCGAACAGGGAGGCCGGACGCTTGAAGGTGTCGTGGCTGAACCAGCCGATGCTCAGTCCCAGCCCCAGAATCAGCAGGGCCGAGGCGGCCTGGGCAAAGTAGAGCTGCCAGCGCCGGCGAGCGGGCTGACTGGTGCTCTGCTCGCTGGCCACGTTGTGGTAGGCCAGCTGAACCATGTCCTGGACCTTTTGCAGCTTGCAGACCCGTTCGGCCAGGGCCTGGTCGCGGCGCAGTTCCTCGAGCAGCAAACTCCGTTCCTCGGCATCGAGCTGGTTATCCAGGTAGGCGTTCAGATGCTCATCGGAAAAATTCGAATTCATACGACTCTCCTGATAGAGGCCACGTTATCGGCACTTTCGGGCTGGAACTCAAGCAGTTTTCCGGCCAGGGATTTGCGCGCCCGACACAGCCGGCTCATGACGGTGCCGATCGGAATCTCCAGAATTTCGGCGACTTCGGCATAACTGCAGCCTTCCAGGTCGATCAGGGTCAGCACGTGGCGCTGGCCCTCGGGCAGCTCGGAGACGGCGCCGCGCACCTTGTCGACAATGTTCTGCTGTTCGTGGTGTTTTTCCGGCGTCTGGTTATCGGTCAGCACCTGGTTGTCCACATCGTCCATGTCGCGGCTGCTGCGGTGATGATCGCGCCAGCAGTTACGCAGAATACCAAAGGACCAGCTTTTCAGTGCCTCGGGTTTTTTCAGCTGGGCGACATTTTTCAGGGCCTTGGCCAGGGTTTCCTGGGTCAGGTCGTCAGCCAGCGCCGGGTTGTTGGTCCAGGAATAGGCCAGGCGATAGAGTTGCGGGCGCAGTTCTTCCAGCCGTTCCTTTATATGATGGTGGCGAGTGAACAGATTTAACGGATTCATAGCTGCATAACTTCAGGTTAGGCGAGGTTCATGGATTCTAGCATGACCGTGAGGGCCGGCAAATCATGTCGGGCTGCTATTCCATGTATTATCAATAAATTAGAAAAAGCTAATATAGACAGGTGAAAAATTTTTTTCGATTCGGGGGAATAAATCCGGACGCGGATCGTCTTCTGTATGTGCGTCAACCTGATACAAGTGGAGGAGGACGCCAAATCTCCCATGTGAAGCAGGAAGCACCAAAAACAACAGGGATGATACAACAACAATAAAATGGCAAGGCAGAGTAACGGGGTAGGCAAGGCCCCGTCACTCGAATTTTGGGGGCAACCACTGACAGCCTGAAGAATCTGCACCGATTGGTCAGGCTGTCAGTGCCCAGCATTTCCCATCCCCTCCGGTTTCTCTCGAACTAACTCCAGACTTTCTTCTGACACTATGCGTACGCTCTATAGTTCCAGTTACTGGGTGCTAGGTGCTAGGTGCTAGGTGCTAGGTGCTAGGTGCTAGGTGCTAGGTGCTAGGTACTAGGAAACCATATCAAGGTCGGAGCTTGTAGGAGGGGCTTGACGTACATGGATGTACTAATGTCGCGGGAGGCAGGAGGCCGAGAGCGACCCAGCCGCGACGGATCGTGCGGTTGGCAAGATCTATCGCGGCGCAGCCGCCCCTACGCACTATCGGACACCGCAGTTATACTTGCTACTCAGCACTCAGCACTCAGCACTCAGCACTCAGCACTCAGCACTATTTTTTAAAAAACCAGAGAATCACGCTGATCACGATGCTGATGATGATCGCGCTGGTGATGGGGAAATAGAAGTGAACGTTTTCCTTCTCGACATGAATATCACCCGGCAACCGGAACAGCCCGAGCCTGGATAACCACGGCCAGAGTATCCCGGCGATGAGCAGGACAATGCCGATGATAATGAGGGTGCGTTGCATCAGCAGATACTAGATTCTAGGTACTAGTTTCTAGGACCTGTGATGGAGTGTTTCACTCCATCACCTTGACGCCGTCCTTGGTGCCGAGCAGCAGAACGTCGGCCGGGCGCATGGCGAACAGGCCGTTGGTGACCACGCCGGTGAGGTTGTTGAGGGTCTGTTCGAGTTTGGTCGGCTCCATGATCTCGAGGTTGTGGACGTCGAGGATGATATTGCCGTTGTCGGTGGTAAAGTCCTGGCGCAGCTCCGGCTCGCCGCCGAGCTTGACGATCTCGCGGGCCACCAGGCTGCGCGCCATGGGGATGACCTCGACCGGCAGCGGGAAGGCGCCGAGTACCCCGACCAGCTTGGATTCGTCGGCGATGCAGACGAATTTCTTGCTCGCGGCGGCAACGATCTTCTCGCGGGTCAGCGCCCCGCCGCCGCCTTTGATCAGCTGCAGGTGTTCGTTGGCCTCGTCGGCGCCATCGACATAGACAGAAATGCCGTCCACGGCGTTGAGATCGTAGACCGGGATACCGTGTCCCTTGAGCCGTTCGGCGCTGGCCACGGAGCTGGCGACGGTGCCGTCGATTTTGCCCTTGATTTTGGCCAGCTCATCGATGAAGAAATTGGCGGTGGAGCCGGTGCCCACGCCGATAATGGTGCCCGGCACCACGTGCTCGATGGCGGCCTGGGCAACCAGCTGCTTCAGTTCGTCCTGTGTCATCTCTTTTACTCCTGCCAGGCCGTGTTTTCGGGCCGGTATCATTGTTGAACGGGTAATAGGCCATTATATTAGGCATTCCGGTCTGGTATCCACAAGCGACGGCCAGAAAGTCACCATTCCGGCAGGCCCCCCAGAAGCAGCAGACTATGACTCAGCAATATGTCGACATGATTAACGCCGCCCCGGTTTACGATGTGGCGATTCACTCCCCGCTGGATCCGGCTCCACGCCTGAGCGAGCGACTGGACAATACCGTCCTGCTCAAGCGCGAGGATTTGCAGCAGGTCTTCTCCTTCAAATTGCGCGGCGCCTACAACCGGATTATTCATCTCAGTGAAGAAGAGCGCCGGCGCGGCGTGATTGCCTCGTCGGCCGGGAATCACGCCCAGGGGGTGGCGCTGGCGGCCAAACGCCTGAATATCAACGCGACCATCGTGATGCCGCGCACCACCCCGGAGATCAAGCAACATGCGGTCCGGACGCTGGGCGCGAATACCGTGTTGCACGGCAATGCCTATGACGATGCTTTTCGGCATGCCATGGAGCTGGTCGAGGAACAGGGGCTGGTGTTCATCCACCCTTACGACGATCCGCTGGTGATCGCCGGCCAGGGCACCATCGGCAAGGAACTGCTGGCCCAGCGCGAGTCGATCGACGCGATCTTCGTGCCGGTGGGTGGCGGTGGCCTGATCGCCGGGATTGCCGCCTATGTGAAAACCCTGCGCCCGGAGATCAAGATCATCGGTGTCGAACCGGAAGATGCGCCGAGCATGTATAGCGCGTTGCGCGATGGCGAGCGGGTTCGCCTCGATCAGGTCGGAATATTTGCCGATGGTGTCGCCGTGCGCCAGGTGGGCGAGGAACCGTTTCGCCTGGCACGGGAATACGTGGACGAAGTAATCCTGGTGAGCACCGATGAGATCTGCGCTGCCATCAAGGACATTTTCGATGATACCCGTTCGATTACCGAGCCGGCCGGGGCGCTGGCCGTGGCCGGGGTGAAAAAATACGTGGCCGAGAAGGGCGTGAGCGGCCAGACCCTGATCGCGATCGACAGCGGGGCCAACATGAACTTCGATCGCCTGCGTCACGTGGCCGAGCGGGCCGAACTGGGTGAACGCCGCGAGTTACTGTTCGCGGCCACCATTCCCGAACAGCCCGGCAGCTTTCGCAAGTTCTGCGAAACCATCGGCTCGCGGGGTATCACCGAATTCAATTACCGCTACGCCGATCCCGCGCAGGCGCATATCTTCGTCGGCGTGCAGATGCACCACGGCGAGCAGGAAAAACGCGAACTGTTCGCCCAGCTGGAGGCGGCCGGCTATCCCTATATGGACATGACCGACAACGAGATGGCCAAGCTGCATATCCGCTATATGGTCGGCGGCCGGGTCGATGGCGTGAAACACGAGTGCCTGTACCGCTTTGAATTCCCCGAGCGCCCCGGTGCGCTGCTGCGTTTTCTCAACCACATGGGCGAGCA
>JAXHTI010000064.1:4624-14422 GCA_034190045.1 Pseudomonadota bacterium | reverse complement strand
GAGACGCTGGGTATGTCCCGGGCGATCGTGCCGGTCTATGCCGGGGTGTTGTCGGCACTGGGGATGCTGGTGGCGCCGCGTGCCCGCCAGCTGTCGCAGACCCTGGGCCAGTTACTCGACACGCTGGACGATCAGGCCATTGCGGATCAAATGCAGCCGCTGATCGAGGCCGGGCTCACTGCCATGCAGGAAGAAGGGGTGGCACGGGACGAGATCATGATTCAGCCCAGCCTGGATCTGCGTTACCAGGGCCAGTCCTATTATCTGAATGTGCCCTGGCAGGATCGCCGGCAGGCCACGGCGGATTTTCATCATCTGCACGAACAACGCTACGGGCATCGGCTCGAATTGCCGGTGGAGGTGGTCAACCTGCGGGTTGGCCTGCAGCGTCCGCCGCAGGCTTTGGCCCTGCAGGCCGTGAAGGCCGGCGAGGATGGCGGGCCGGATGAAACGATCCATTTACCCGGTGTGGATCAGCCAGTGGCGGTGTATGCGCGTGAAACCTTGCCCGTCGGGCAAACAATACGCGGGCCGGCGTTGATCACCGAAACCGTCTCGACCACCTACCTGGCTCCGCACTGGCAGGCGGAAGTGCATACCACGGGTTGTCTGCTGCTGACCCGGCTGGCGTGAATCAGACAATCGGCGGTTCGGAATCGGGCGGCGAGTCGGGATTGGTGTCGGGCTGATGCTGCTCGGTGAATTCCTCGACCCGCGCGGTGACCGCCTCCAGCTTGCGATAACGGGCGATGTGGAACAATGCATCCCCCTCGTTGGCCAGCGGCAGGTTGGTACGACCGATCACGATGCCGTCACAGGGGGCGTGAATCTCGATCTCCTTTTCTCCAAACGGGTCGGAGAGGATACCGAGTAACTGCTCTTTTTCGACGCTGCCGCCCAGCGGCACGATCGCGCGCAGAATCCCGCCGGCCGGTGCCCGCACCCAGCTGCTGGCGCGGGCGTACAGGGGCTTGTGTTCGCGTTTGGCCTTGCGTCGGGAGGCGGGCAACATCTGCAGATGGCGCATCACATTCACGATGCCCTTGAGGCCGGCACGAATACTGACCTCGTCAAAGCGCAATGCCTCGCCAGCTTCGTACAGCAACATCGGGATACCGTATTCGGCCGCGGCCTCGCGCAGGGAGTTGTCGCGCAGATCGGCATTGAGAATCACCGGCACCCCGAACACATGAGCGAGATCGGCGGTCTGGGGATCATCGATGTTGGCGCGGATCTGTGGCAGGTTACTGCGATGAATGGCGCCGGTATGCAGATCGATGCCGTGCGTGCACTGCTCGACGATCTCGCTCATGAACTGGTGCGCCACGCGCGCCGCCAGCGAGCCCCGTTCGTAACCGGGAAAACTGCGATTGAGATCGCGCCGGTCGGGCAGGTAACGGGACTGCTGGATAAAGCCGTAGACATTGACGATGGGAATCGCGAACAGGGTCCCGCTGAGACGTTTGAGAGCCGGCAGGTTAAGCAGGCGGCGAATGATTTCCACGCCGTTGAGTTCATCGCCGTGGATGGCAGCGCTGACAAACAGCACCGGGCCCGGTTTTTTGCCACGGACTACCTGTACCGGCATCGCCACCTGGGAATGGGTGTAGAGCCGGGCGACCGGGAGATCAAGCGTGGTTCGGCTGTTGCGGGGAATGTCCGCACCATTGACCGAAATGATCTCCGGATCCATCGATTAACCCTTGCCCTTGGTCTGGGTCTTGTACGGTTTGGCCGACTTGATAATGAAATCGATGATCTGCCCGGCCACATCCTTGTTGGTGGCCGCCTCAATGCCTTCCAGCCCCGGCGAGGAGTTGACCTCCATGATCACCGGGCCGTGGTTGGAGCGCAGAATATCCACACCGGCCACATTGAGCCCCATGGTCTTGGCCGCGCGCACGGCAGTGGAGCGTTCCTCCGGGGTCAGCTTGATGACCTTGGCCGAACCGCCGCGATGCAGGTTGGAGCGGAACTCGCCTTCCTTGGCGGTACGCATCATTGCAGCGACAACTTTTTCGCCGATGACCAGTGCCCGGATATCCGAGCCACCGGCCTCCTTGATGAACTCCTGCACCAGGAAGTTGGCGTTCAGTTCGCGAAAGGCGTCGATCACACTCTCAGCCGCTTTTTTGGTTTCCGCCAGTACCACGCCCTTGCCCTGGGTCCCTTCGAGTAGTTTGACGACGAGGGGGGCTCCGCCGACTAATTTAATCAGGCTGTCGGTATCATCCACATCGTGGGCAAAACCGGTCACCGGCAGCCCCACACCCTTGCGCGCCAGCAGCTGCAGGGAGCGCAGCTTGTCACGTGAACGCCCGATGGCGACCGATTCATTCAGCGGGTAAACACCCATCATCTCGAATTGGCGTAAAACGGCGGTGCCGTAAAAAGTAATCGATGAACCGATGCGAGGAATCACGGCGTCGAAGCCACCCAGCTTTTCGCCCCGGTAATAAATAGAGGGGCGCATACTGGTAATGTCCATGTAGCATTTGAGCGGATTGATCACGCTTACCTCATGACCACGGTCCTTCGCGGCCTCGGCGAGGCGGCGGCTGGAATACAGTTTTGCGTTCCGTGACATGATCGCAATTTTCATAGGGACTCCGTGGTTGCGGGGTAAAATAACAGGTCCAGTTTAACCTGTCTCAGTGGCCAGGCCTATGCCCGATGCGGTAGGAGACCCTGGGATTAACCAGGAAGCGGCCGGCCATGGCGGTGCGTCCCAGCAACATGCGAAAGCGCATACTGTCCCGGTTAGTCAGGGTCATCTCGATCTCCCAACAATAGTCGCCCATACAGGCGAGGGTACTGATGACAATACGCTGTTCCTGATGACCTCCCGAGTCAGTCACCTGTCGTTCGTCCAGTACCGGGCAACGACATTCGACCTCGGGTTTCAGCTTGTGTTGTACCGGGTGGACCTTGAAGCGAACCATGCGTACGCCATTGTCATCATAAGGCTCCAGATCAAAAGTGTGCAGCGCCGAGGTACGTGCACCGGTATCGACTTTGGCCTTGATATGCTCAATGCCGAGTTCCGGTAGACGTATCCACTCGCGCCAGCCGATGACCTGCAGTTTATGATCGGACATGAATTTGTATCTGAATCAGTGGGAATACCCACTATGCCGAGACCTTCAACAGGGGTCAAGGTGCAGAAAACAGGGGGGGGGGTAAAGAAAAGAGCACATCCGTGTGCATATAGACAGACCTGATTAATACGGCTCTGTCCGGGCTTAATGCCCTGCAATCAGGACTGTTGAAGTCCGAGATTACGCCAGATGGCCAGGGTTGGCGCGGACTGGTTCATGCAGTAGAAATGCAGTCCGGGCGCACCCGCTTCGAGCAGGGTATGGCAGACATCGGTGATGACTTCCTCACCAAACTGCCGGATTGATTCTTTGTCGTCGCCAAAGTCTTCCAGACGCTTGCGAATCCAGCGCGGGATATCGGCGCCACACATTTCGGAAAAACGTGACAACTGTTTGTAATTGGTAATCGGCATAATGCCGGGAATAATCGGCAGATCGATGTTCATCCGCTCACACTCATCGATAAACCGGAAGTAGGCATCCGGGTTAAAGAAATACTGCGTGATGGCGGTATCGGCGCCGGCTTCTACCTTGCGTTTGAAGTTTTTCAGATCATCGGAGGCAGACGGTGCCTGGGGATGAATCTCCGGATAGGCTGCTACCTCGAGTTCGAAGTAATCGCCGGTTTCCTCGCGAATGAACTCGACCAGTTCATTGGCATAACGGAGTTCGCCAGGGCCACGCATGCCCGAGGGCATATCACCACGCAGTGCCACGATACGTTTGATACCGTTTTCCTTGTAGCGGCCGAGCAGGTCGCGCAGGCTGTCCTTGGTTGCACCAATGCAGGATAAATGCGGTGCCGCATCGTCACCCGAGTTCTGGATCTCGACAACCGTATCAAACGTCCCCTGCTGGGTACTGCCACCGGCTCCGAAAGTCACCGAGTAATACCGCGGTTGCATGCCCTTGTTCAGGTTCTTGCGGACCTTGCGCAGTTTCTCCGCCCCTTCTTCCGATTTGGGCGGGAAAAACTCCACGCTATAAACGGGGGTATGTTTCTTTTGTGATTCCATAAGCTCCAGTTAACGAGATAAAAAAGGACGGAGACGAAGCTGAGGTTCCAACTTCGTCGTCCGTCCCCGGTCTCTCGTCCCTTAGTGTTTAGTAACGATAATGTTCAGACTTGTACGGACCTTCAACCGGGACACCGATGTAGTCGGCCTGCTCCTGACTCAGCTTGGTCAGTTTGGCGCCAATCTTGCCAATGTGCAGGGCGGCAACTTCTTCGTCCAGTTTCTTCGGCAGTACATAGACACCCAGCGGATAGTTTTCCGGCTTGGTGAACATTTCGATCTGGGCAACAACCTGGTTGGTGAAGGAGTTGGACATCACGAAACTCGGATGACCGGTACCGCAACCCAGGTTTACCAGACGGCCTTCGGCCAGCAGAGTGATCTTCTTGCCGTCGGGGAACTTGATCTGATCGACCTGCGGCTTGATGTTGATCCACTCGTACTTGCGCAGGCTTTCGACCTGGATTTCGTTGTCGAAGTGGCCGATGTTGCAGACGATGGCCTGGTCTTTCATGGCCGCCATGTGGTCATGGGTGATGACGTCCTTGTTACCGGTAGTGGTAACAAAAATGTCGGCCTGGCTAACGGCTTCGTCCAGGGTCACAACGCGATAGCCTTCCATCGCAGCCTGCAGGGCACAGATCGGATCGATTTCAGTGATCCAGACATTGGCGCCAAGGCCACGCAGAGACTGGGCAGAGCCCTTGCCAACGTCACCGTAACCGCAAACAACCGCGATCTTGCCGGCAACCATAACGTCAGTGGCACGCTTGATGGAATCCACCAGGGATTCACGGCAGCCATACAGGTTGTCGAACTTGGACTTGGTAACGGAGTCATTGACGTTCATGCCGGGGAACAGCAGCTCACCCTTGTTGAACATCTGGTACAGGCGATGAACACCGGTAGTGGTTTCCTCGGTAACACCCTTGATGGACTCGGCCATCTTGGTCCACATACCCTTGTTCTTTTCGAAGTTACGCTGCAGTACACCCAGTACGGCACGGAATTCTTCGTTTTCTTCCTTGGCGGGATCCGGTACAGCACCGGCTTTTTCAAATTCCACACCCTTGTGAACCAGCAGTGTGGCGTCGCCGCCGTCGTCCAGGATCATGTTCGGCAGTTCGCCGTTCGGCCAGGTCAGTACCTGCTCGGTACACCACCAGTACTCTTCCAGGGTTTCACCTTTCCAGGCGTAAACCGGAATGCCCTGGGCAGCGATGGCCGCAGCAGCATGGTCCTGGGTAGAGAAGATGTTGCAGGAAGCCCAGCGTACGTCGGCACCCAGTTCAACCAGGGTTTCGATCAGTACGGCGGTCTGGATAGTCATGTGCAGAGAACCGGTAATGCGGGCACCCTTGAGCGGCTTGTCTTTGCCGTATTTTTCGCGCAGTGCCATCAGACCGGGCATTTCGGTCTCGGCGATATCCATCTCCTTACGGCCAAATTCCGCAAGGCCGATGTCTGCGACTTTATAATCTGTAAAGTCTTTAGGAACAGCGTTCATGTTGTAGCTCCGTATATATACGGTGAGCGCCGTTGTTTATTTAGACTGGGTGGTCTGAGCCTGACTTCGCTTCACAATCCGGCTGTTGTGCAACCGGATTGTGAAGCGAAGCTGCAGCGCTCCTCAGATCCCCAGTGAATTCTTGCTGATTACATTATAGAAGGGGAGGTCGAAACCTCCCCTCAAAACCGCATTATTTTATTAAATGCCGGCTGCTTTTTTCAGTTCTTCAGCCTTGTCGGTTTTCTCCCACGGCAGGTCCAGGTCTTCACGACCAAAGTGACCATAGGCGGCAGTACCGGCGTAGATCGGCTGCAGCAGGTTGAGCATTTTCACCAGTCCGCCGGCGCGCAGGTCGAAATGCTCGCGAACCAGCTCTTCGATACGCTCTTCGGAAACCTTGCCGGTACCGAAGGTGTCGACGGAAATGGAAGTCGGTGCAGCAACACCGATGGCGTAGGAAATCTGGATTTCACAACGCTCGGCCAGACCGGCTGCCACGATATTCTTGGCCACATAACGGCCAGCGTAGGCGGCGGAACGGTCCACCTTGGACGGGTCCTTGCCGGAGAAGGCGCCACCACCGTGACGACCCATGCCACCGTAGGTGTCCACGATGATCTTGCGGCCGGTCAGACCACAGTCGCCTACCGGGCCACCGATAACGAAACGGCCGGTCGGGTTGATGTGGAACTTGGTGTCCTTGTCGATCCAGCCTTCGGGCAGGACCGGCTTGATGATTTCGTCCATCACGGCATCCTGCAGGGTCTGCAGATCGATTTCCGGGTTGTGCTGGGTCGACAGAACCACGGCGTCGCAGCCAACCGGTTTGCCTTTCTCGTAACGGAAGCTGACCTGGCTCTTGGCATCCGGGCGCAACCACGGCAGGGTGCCGTTCTTGCGAACTTCGGCCTGACGGCGTACCAGACGGTGCGCGTAGGTGATCGGCGCGGGCATCAGCACGTCGGTTTCGTTGGCGGCATAGCCGAACATCAGGCCCTGGTCGCCGGCGCCCTGTTCTTTCTCGTCGCCTTCGTCAACACCCATGGCGATATCGGGAGACTGCTTGTCCAGCGCGACCATAACGGCGCAGGTTTCCCAGTCGAAGCCCATATCGGAGCTGTTGTAACCGATTTCCTTGACACGCTCGCGTACGATGGTCGGCATGTCGATCTGTGCGGTGGTGGTGATTTCCCCTGACAGGATAACCATGCCGGTGTTGATCATGGTTTCACAGGCAACACGTGATTTGGGATCCTGCTCCAGCAGCGCATCGAGAATGGAGTCTGAAATCTGGTCGGCAACCTTGTCCGGATGTCCTTCTGAAACCGATTCAGAGGTGAAAGTATATTTCTCAGCCATTAAAGTCCTCTCTTTCTTTCTATGAGTTTTGTTCGCCGATACATGTGGCGCAGTGTCGCCGTATACGGCATGGTATCGCTAAAGTTACAGCTTAAAATTCGCAGACGCTTTCGTGACTATCGAAAGCTAGGGCGGGTTAGTCTGGAGTATTTATTCAACCCTGATTAGTAATCGTTAATATAATGCCAGAAAACGGCTTCGGATTAAAGGGGAGTACCCCTAATATAACAATAGTATTAATGTTGTCTAATGAGTCTATAAATAGCGGTTTATAATAATGTGCGTTCAAAAATATTTTTATCAACCGGCGAAAATAGGCCAATTTCCCGGAAAATCAGGTTATTTTTGCTGTTTTATGAAAGTCACTCCCGAATAAATCGGGGAAAACACTGGCGTTTTTTGCTCAAAACGGTAAGATATAGGGATTACACAAACACGGGTCCTCATCCCGTCAGTGAATACTTTTAGCAAGTTTCTGTCGGTGACTATCAAACGTGGTTTACGGTACTACCCGTAAACACGCTCAATCTGACGAGCCAGACTCGTATCTTTTGCATCAGAGCGCAAGTTCTGAAACAACCGGAATCAAACTGCCGTCGCTTGATCGTGGCAACCAGGTTGTACACAGGATACGGCTATAACTGTCTGGCTCATGAGGGGCCCGTTTTCTCTCATCTGTAGAGCAAGATAAGGAAAACGACGTGACCCAAGAAAAGACAACGCAAGATTTTGGTGAAAACCCGCTGGAAGTCCGTGATACGGACCATTACAAGGACGAATATGTCTCCGGCTTCGTAGACAAGTGGGATGAACTGATTGACTGGGACGGCCGCGCCAACAGCGAGGGCGACTTCTTTATTCGCCTGTTGCAGGAACACGGTGCCAAGAAGGTACTGGACGTGGCAGCGGGAACCGGTTTCCACTCGGTACGCCTGCTGGAAAACGGCTTTGAAGTTACCAGCGCGGACGGCAGCCCGGAAATGCTGGCCAAGGCTTTTGAGAATGGCCGCAAGCGTGGGCATATCCTGCGTACCGTGCATGCCGACTGGCGCTTTTTGAACAAGTCAGTGCATGACCTGTACGACGCGGTCATCTGCCTGGGTAACTCCTTCACCCATCTGCATAGCGACAATGATCGTCGCAAGACCCTGGCCGAGTTTTACGCCACGCTGCGTCATGACGGTATCCTGATCCTGGATCAACGTAACTATGATGCACTGCTGGACCACCAGGTGCAGCCGACGCATAACTTCTACTATTGTGGTGATAATGTGAAGGCGAGCCCGGAGCATATCGATGAGTCCCTGGCCCGTTTCCGCTACGAGTTCCCGGACAAGTCCACTTTCCATCTCAATATGTTCCCGCTGCGCAAGGAATATGTACGCAAGCTGATGCGTGATGTTGGCTTCCAGAAAGTGACCACCTACGGTGACTTCAAGGAAACCTACCGCGAAGCCGAGCCTGACTTCTTCATCCACGTAGCCGAAAAACGCTACATCGAAGGGGAGAATGATGAGTAAGAGCTATTCCGATGTCGTAGAAACGGCCCGCGATTACTACAACAGCGAGGATGCCGATAATTTCTATTTCCACGTCTGGGGTGGCGAAGACATTCATATCGGGCTCTATGAGACCGGTGATGAGCCGATCCGTGATGCCAGCCTGCGCACGGTCGAGTACATTGCGTCCAAGCTTCAGGTGAAGCTGGACGCTGATAAGAAAGTGCTCGACATGGGTGCCGGTTATGGCGGTGTCGCCCGTTACCTGGCCAGGAACTATGGCTGCAAGGTTGTCGCCCTGAATCTGAGCGAACGGGAGAACGAGCGCGATCGCAAAATGAACCAGGAGCAGGGGCTGGATCACCTCATCGAGGTCTGGGACGGCAGCTTCGAGTCCGTCGAGGCCGACGATGCCAGCTTCGACGTAGTCTGGTCACAGGACTCGATCCTGCACAGCAGCGAGCGGGGCAAGGTAATCACCGAGGCCGCGCGGGTGCTCAAGCCCGGCGGCGAGCTCATTTTCACCGATCCCATGCAGGTCGACGACTGCCCCGAGGGCGTGTTGCAACCGGTTTACGACCGGATTCACCTGCCGTCACTGGGCTCCATCGAGTTCTACCGGCAGGCGGCCAAAGATAATGGCCTGGAAGAGATTGAGATCGACGTGATGACCGAAAATCTGGTCAAGCATTACGGCCGGGTACGTCGCGAGCTGGAAGAAAATCGCGACAGCATCACCGACAAGGTCTCCGATGCCTACATCGATCGTATGATCACCGGCCTGGGTCACTGGGTCGAGGCGGGTAGCAAGGGCTATCTGCGCTGGGGCATCTTGCATTTCCGCAAGCCGGCGTAAATGCCAGTGACTGGTCGCTGGTTGCTGGCGACTAGTAACCCCAGCTAGTAGATCAGGTAGCGCGCAGCGCTACCTGACATTCTGCGTATCGGCAGGGGTATCACGCAGGCTAATGCCAGCGTGACCTGCAGGATTCGCCAGAGTATTAATACCAGCGACTAGTATCCCCAGACACCCCGGAGCAGGGCGGCGTAGGGCCGGTAGAGATCGTTATCGGCGGCCTCGAACCCGCTGATATTTACTTTCTCCAGCATGGCCTGTCCCTCTTCCGTTTCATGGGCCGTCAGCAGGGCGTTTTGTATCTGCTGGCGAACCTGTTGCGGCAGTTGCGGCGAGGCGGAAACCGCCAGGTGTGGCACCGGCTCGGTGGTGGTGACGGTATTGACCGTGGTATCGCCGCTGATCATCGGTGTCGGGATCAGGGCCGCCTCGGCGCGCCCCGTCTTGAGCCGTTGCAGTG
>JAXHTI010000064.1:0-4524 GCA_034190045.1 Pseudomonadota bacterium | reverse complement strand
GAAACCGCCAGGTGTGGCACCGGCTCGGTGGTGGTGACGGTATTGACCGTGGTATCGCCGCTGATCATCGGTGTCGGGATCAGGGCCGCCTCGGCGCGCCCCGTCTTGAGCCGTTGCAGTGCCTCTTCGAAGTTCGGTTCACTGACGATCGTCGGCTGGCGCATCTGGTTGGGGAACATCCTGGCCAGCTCCACGCCGCTGAGACTGGGCGAGGCCGGGGTGACGACCCGCTTGCCGATCAGCTCGTCTGGTCCGAATAACAGCAGATCCTCATTGGTAATCAGACTGAAACTGAGGGTATCGCGGATTTTGGCGAGCACCTGATAGTTGGCCTCGCGGACCCGGTAGCCGGTAAAATGGGGTGGATCCAGCACGAGATCGGTCGGTTCGCGACGCATGGCCTCCCAGTAGGCTACAAAATTGTGGTGAGCGACGATCCGGAACTGGTGCCCCGTCTGCTCACTTAAATAACGGGTCAGCGGCCGGTAGAAGCTTTCCGTTTCAGCCTTGGACATGATGGGCTGTATGCCCAGCGTGTAGGTCTCGGCCAGGGCAGGCAGGGCGCTCAACAACAGGAACAGGGTGGTGACAACGGCGATCCGTCGAAATCCGGTGACGGCGTGCATACAAGCCTCCTGTACAGCAACGTATTAAAACAGCGGGACGTGCAGGGGTTGCTCGAATGAGTTTGTTTTCGGGGGCCCGAACAGGTAAGTTCCCTCACGTCTGCTTCAAGTATAGATGAAAAAAGGAGGGGTTATGGTCAGTCTGGAGACGCCGGTCTGTGATTTTGATGCACCGGCGGTGGATTTTGCCCTGCCGGGGGTCGATGGCAAGACCTGGACGCTGGAACAGTGCCGGGGGGAAAACGGCCTGCTGGTGATGTTTATCTGTAACCACTGCCCCTACGTCAAGGCGATTCGCGAGCGGCTGGTGCGCGATACCCGCGAATTGCGCGACCAGCACGGCATCAATACCGTGGCCATCATGGCCAACGACCCGAGCGAGTACGAAGAGGACTCCTTCGAGAACATGCAGAAGGTGGCCGCCGAATATGACTTCCCTTTTCCTTATTTAATGGATGAGAGCCAGGAAGTCGCCAAAGCCTATGGCGCGGTCTGTACCCCGGACTTTTTCGGTTACAACGCCGATCTCAAGCTGCAGTACCGGGGCCGGTTCGACGCCAGTCGCAAGGAAACCGCGCCTGAAGACGCGCGCCGGGACCTGTTCGAGGCCATGGTGCAGGTGGCGCAAACCGGCCGCGGACCGGCCGAGCAGATCCCCAGCATGGGCTGTTCCATCAAGTGGAAAGACGGCGGCTGAGCCAGGCCCCCGCCACTTTTGCCTATAAAATTCACTGTTTGCCCCATAAGCCGGGCAGGCGCCGGGATCGGCGGTGGACCCGGCGCTTGCCCGCCACAGGTAAAAAATGGGAAAATCCCGGCCTCGTTGAACCGGGGAGGAAGCCGAACCGGCATTTTCATCAGGCAACACAACGCCTGAAAACAACAATGCTCGACTTCCATCATAACGGCAATCCCGACGGAAGCTAGTAACCGAATTCAGACGCGCCGACCGACGGCGCGGGTGGAGTGCTCATTTCTGATGAAACAAGATCATCAGAAAACGCCCCGCCCATGGCAGTACCGATAACAGAATTTTTGCAATTTAATGAACCGAGGGGAACTTTATGGCATCTCGCAAAGATCTCGCCAATGCAATCCGCGCCCTGAGTATGGATGCGGTGCAAAAGGCAAATTCCGGCCACCCGGGCGCGCCCATGGGCATGGCCGATATCGCCGAAGTCCTGTGGAACGACTTCATGAAGCACAACCCGACCAACCCGAACTGGTTCGACCGGGATCGTTTTGTGCTCTCCAACGGCCATGGTTCCATGCTGATCTATTCCCTGCTGCACCTGACCGGCTATGACCTGCCGATGGAAGAGCTGAAAAACTTCCGTCAGCTGCATTCCAAGACCCCGGGCCATCCCGAATACGGCTATACCGCCGGCGTGGAAACCACCACCGGTCCGCTGGGTCAGGGCATCTCCAATGCTGTGGGTATGGCGCTGGCCGAACGCACCCTGGCCGGGCAGTTCAACCGCGACGGTCATCATATCGTCGACCATTTCACCTACGTGTTCCTGGGCGACGGCTGCATGATGGAAGGCATCTCCCATGAATCCTGCGCACTGGCCGGGACCCTGGGGCTGGGCAAACTGATTGCCTTCTGGGATGACAATGGCATCTCCATCGACGGTCACGTGGACAACTGGTTTACCGACGACACGCCCAAACGCTTCGAAGCCTATGGCTGGCACGTGATCCGCGATGTCGACGGTCACAACGCCGATGCCGTGGCCAAGGCCGTTCACGAAGCCAAGTCCGTCAACGACAAGCCGACCCTCATCTGCACCAAGACCACCATCGGTTTTGGTGCCCCCAACCTGTGCGGCAGCCATGACTGTCACGGTGCCGCCCTGGGCGAAGACGAAGTCCAGGCCACCCGTGAAAACATCGGCTGGCCCCATGAACCGTTTGTGATTCCCGACGAGGTCTATTCCGGCTGGGATGCCAAGGACAAGGGCAAGCAGGCCGAAGCCGAGTGGAACAAGAAGTTCGAAGCTTACAAGAAAGATCATCCCGAGCTGGCGGCCGAATTCGAGCGTCGCATGAAGGGCGAGCTGCCGGGCAACTGGGAAGAGGTGGCCAACAGCTTCATCCAGCAGTGCGTGGAAAAAGCCGATTCACCGGCCACCCGCAAGGCCTCGCAGGGCGCCATCTCCGCCTTTGCCAAGGCGCTGCCGGAGTTCCTCGGCGGTTCCGCCGACCTGACCCCGTCCAACCTGACCGACTGGCCCGATGCCAAGACCATCACCAATACTGTCAGCGACGGCAACTACCTGTCTTACGGTGTGCGTGAATTCGGTATGTCCGCGATCATCAACGGCATCACCCTGCATGGCGGCTTCAAGCCGTTTGGCGGCACCTTCCTGATGTTCTCCGAGTACGCGCGTAATGCGCTGCGCATGGCCTCGCTGATGAAGATCCCGAGCATCTTTGTCTATACCCATGACTCCATCGGTCTGGGCGAAGACGGCCCGACCCATCAGGCGGTTGAGCAGACCGCCACCCTGCGCATGATCCCGAACATGTCCCTGTGGCGTCCGTGTGACAGCGTCGAGACCGCCGTGGCCTGGAAAGCGGCCGTGGAACGCAACGACGGTCCGACCTCGCTGATCTTCAGTCGTCAGGGCCTGGCGCACCAGGAGCGCAGCGCCGAACAGATCGCCAATATCGCGCGCGGCGGTTACATCCTGAAAGATTGCGATGGCACCCCGGACGCGATCATCATCGCCACCGGTTCGGAAGTGGCCCTGGCCATGGGCGCAGCGGAAAAACTGTCCGGCAAGAAGGTTCGCGTGGTTTCCATGCCCTCCGTGGATGTCTTCGAAGCCCAGGACGAGGCCTATCGCGAATCGGTCCTGCCCTCCGCGGTCAATGCCCGCGTGGCGGTCGAAGCCGGTGTGACCGATGGCTGGTACAAATACGTCGGGCGAGATGGTCGCATCGTTGGCCTGAACCGCTTCGGTGAATCCGCGCCGGCCGGCAAGCTGTTTGAATACTTCGGTTTCACCGTCGACAACGTCGCCAAGGCCGTTGAAGACGTCCTGTAACAATTTTGATTTATAAACCTTAGAGTAAGGGGAGAAAACAACATGGCAATTAAAATCGGTATCAACGGTTTTGGCCGTATCGGTCGCATGGTGTTCCGCGCCGTCGCCAAAGACTTTAACAACATCGAAATCGTCGGTATCAACGATCTGCTGGATCCGGAATACTTGGCATACATGCTGCGCTATGACTCCGTGCATGGCCGCTTCGGCGGTGACGTCAAGGTCGACGGCAACAACCTGATCGTCGATGGCAAGAAAATCCGCCTGACCGCCGAAAAAGATCCGGCGGCCCTGAAATGGGATGAAGTCGGTGCCGACATCGTGATCGAATCCACCGGCCTGTTCCTGACCGAAGAAACCGCGCAGAAGCACATCGACGCCGGTGCCAAGAAGGTCGTCATGTCCGCGCCTTCCAAGGACGGCACCCCGATGTTCGTTTACGGCGTTAACCACACCGACTACGCCGGTCAGAACATTGTTTCCGCCGCAAGCTGCACCACCAACTGCCTGGCGCCGATTGCCAAGGTGCTGCATGACAAGTGGGGCATCAAGCGTGGCCTGATGACCACCGTGCACGCGGCAACCGCCACCCAGAAGACTGTTGACGGTCCGTCTGCCAAAGACTGGCGCGGTGGTCGCGGTATCCTGGAAAACATCATCCCGTCTTCCACCGGTGCGGCCAAGGCCGTGGGCGTGGTGCTGCCGTCATTGAATGGCAAGCTGACCGGGATGGCTTTCCGTGTACCGACTTCCGACGTTTCCGTGGTCGACCTGACCTGTGAACTGGACAAAGATGCCGATTACGATGAAATCTGCAAGGCGATGAAAGCCGCCTCCGAGTCCGG
>JAXHTI010000063.1:6010-14789 GCA_034190045.1 Pseudomonadota bacterium | reverse complement strand
ATCGAAACAGTAATAGAAACTGACAGGATTAAAGCCGTAACCGAAATAGCGCAGATGGGTCAGCAAGCGTATCGGACCGCCGGGTCGCTGCCCGGTCTGCTGTTCCACCAGGTTTCGAATAGAATCGACCAGCGGTATTGCCGGCTCACCGTGATGGTCCGCGCGCCGGAACCAGGCCAGGTTGAACCTCCGGGCGGACCACAACCAGAAGCGGTCAAACAGGCCCGGTAACTCGTCCAGATCCAGGTAGAGCATGAACAGGCGGTAATCAAATGCGTGTTCATGCGGCAAAAAGCGGCGGTGTCTAACTCGCCCTTGATAGATACAGCTGTTCATGCTGTCGCTCCTCGAAGTGTTTCAGGGCGTTCAGGGCACTGACCACGCCATCTTCATGAAAACCATAGCGCCAGTAGGCCCCGCAATAGAAGGTGCGCAGTGGGCCGTTGACCTCGCTCTGGCGCTGCTGGGCGGCGATCGCCTCCGGGGTAAATACCGGGTGATGGTACTGCAGGCGTTTGAGTATCTTGCGCTCGTCGATGGCGGCTGTGTGATTCAGGGTCACGCAAAACGGGGTTTTGTGATGGATACCCTGCAGAATGTTCATGTTATAGGTCATAGCCACCCGATCCTGCTGTTGTTTTAGAAGATGGTAGTTCCAGGCCGCCCAGGCCAGTTTGCGCCGCGGCAGCAGGCGTCGGTCGGTGTGCAGAATCGCCTCGTTGTCCTGGTAGGGGATCGCGCCCAGCACACTGCGTTCCACTGAAGAGGGATCCCTGAGCATCGCCAGCGCCTGGTCGCTGTGCGAGGCGATGAACACATAATCATAGTTCTCGGGTGCCTGACCCGCGCTGGTCACTTCCACGTGATCGGGGAAGCGCCGGACAGAAGTGACCGGGCTGTTGAGTCGAATACGATCACGATATGGCTGAATCAGCTTGCTGAGATATTCTTTCGAACCGCCGCGTATGACATACCAGGTCGGGCGGTCGTTGACACTCAGCATGCCGTGGTTATGGAAAAAGCGGATAAAGTAATATGCCGGGAACTGCTGCATCATCTCGCTGGTGGAGGACCAGATTGCCGCGCCCATCGGCAGGATGTAGTGCTCGATGAATTCCTGCCGGTAGCCGCCGCGTGACAGATACTCGCCCAGGCTCAGGGATTCATCCTGTTGTTCCAGCAACTGCGGGGCCTCCCGGTTGAAGCGCAGAATGTCGTTGATCATCCGGTAGAAACCCGGCCGTACCAGGTTACGCCGTTGTGCAAACAGACTGTTCAGGGTGGTGCCGTTATATTCCAGTCCCGTTTTGTCGCATTTGACACTGAAGCTCATATTCGAAGCCTGCACCGGCACATCGAGTTCATTCAACAAGCGGGTAAATTCCGGATAGGTCCGGTAATTGAACACGATGAAGCCGGTGTCGATCGCCAGCCGGTGATCCTGCCATTGAATAGCATGGGTATGGGTATGACCTCCGAGATAGTCATTGGCTTCGTACACCGTGATGTCATGTTCCTTCGACAGATGGTAGGCGGCGACATTGCCGGCAATCCCGGTACCGATGATGGCGATCTTCATGCTGATTACTCCCTGGTCTGCCGTCTGCCGGCAGGTGTTGTGTGCGATCCCCGCATGATGCGTTGCGGAACCGGGCGCAGATCCCAGATCAGGCCCAGCGAAGCCAGCAGCCTGAGCAGGTAATAGGTGAGATCGATTTGCCACCAGTGAAAACCCTGACGGGCGGATCCCGGGTAATAGTGATGGTTGTTATGCCAGCCTTCACCGAAGGTCAGCAGGGCGAGCAGCCAGTTGTTCCGGCTGTCATCACCAGTGGGATAGGCGCGTCGGCCAACCCGATGGGCCAGCGAGTTGATGGTGAAGGTGACGTGATAAAGCACCACGGTGGAGATCACAAACCCCCACATGACCATCTGCAGGCCATTGGTGCCCAGTCCCGGTGCGCTGGCGGCCAGTATCTCTCCCAGCAGATACAGCGTGCCCAGCAATAACACAGGGACCAGGGCATCAAATCGATCGAGAAAGCGCAGTTCGGGGTAGCGCGCGAAATCCCGTACCCGTTCGTCGGGCGTGGCAAAATTGGCCGGGGAAAGAAACCAGCCATGATGACTCCACCAGAAACCCTGCTGGCGGGGTGAATGTACATCCCGGGGCTGATCGGAGCGCGCATGGTGTTGGCGGTGATGCCCGGCCCACCATAACGGCCCACGCTGAACGGCACTGGCTCCCAGCAGGGCGAACACGAACTGGGTGGCACGCGAGGTCTTGAAGGCCCGATGTGAGAAATAACGGTGGTAAAAACCGGTAATGGCAAACATGCGCAGGGCATACAGGGCGATTGCCACACTTACGGCCACCGTGCTGACCCCTGTCCAGAATACCCCCAGTACTGCGACATGCAACGCGATAAAGGGAAGTGTCCGCAGCCAGTCTATCCGGTGTTCGTCACTGTCCGTCACCGGTTGTGCCAGGCTGCTGTCAAACCAGCGCAGTACGGCCAGCCAGCGCGAGCCGGAGACGGTATTCAGTTGATTGGTATCATTCATCGGCTGGGTTACTCCGGGAAACGGAGGATGACAGCCCGGGCCAGGATTGCGGGACACGCTGTATCTCGCCGGTGTCATACCCTTCCTGTTGCAAAATCGCGATCAGTTTTTTATACGTGGCATCGCTGACCTGTGGCGTACGGGCCATGATCCAGACATAATCCCGTTTCAGCCGACCGATAATGGTGTGGGTGTAGTCGTCATCCACGTAAACGATCCGGTAATCGGCCTTGATGGGCCAGATAAACTGCATGCCCCACACGGCGTTGGATTCGTTGTCGCGGATATAGCCGGTCGGGTGATAGACCTTTTTTTCTCCCTCGAAACTGTCTTGACGAAAACTGAAGGTGGTGGCAACCGTGCCATCCTCGTTCAATGCATAGGACTCGACAGCATTGTGAGCCCCTTTTTCGATGAAAGTGGGGATATTGGCAATGACATACCAGTCACCCATAAAACGCGGGATATTCACCTCATCCGCGGTGCGCAGGGGCGGATAACTGCCACAAGCCGCTACAGTCAGGGTCAGTAAAACAGTCGGAATCATCAGACCGGGTTTCATCGGGTTCTCCGGAGTTACTGGATGCGATAGCGCAGGGTTGCGCCACGTTCGGTTGTGGATTCCAGGGCCAGCCACTGATTCTGATCGGAATACCACAGATCGATACTGAATTTTTCGTTGCGTATCCGATAGCGATTGGCCTGCTGGACCTGACCACCCACGGTCACATCGTCTTTGCCCAGACGCACGACCTCCACGTCCTGGTATTCACCGGTCTGGGTGTTCAGCAGACGGGCTGAGTCCAGGTATTGCGGCGCCCAGTAGGCGAAACTGCGAACGCAGCCTTCGAGAGATTTGTTCTCGGGGCGCGAAAAATTCAGCTGGCCGTTATCACGCCGTGCCCTGACCTGGCTCAGCTCACCATTATCGTCGGTAGCGGCGTCTACCTCGATCAGGCAGCCGTCACGCCAGGTTTCCCGGTTGTAATGACGGTATTCATAGGCATTAATAAACCAGAACCTGACATCAAAGCGGGCCTCGGAAATCACTTGCTGCTGCTCAGCATCGTGAGTGACGCGAAAACGGTGATAGCCGATCGCTTTGTCATCCAGGTAGACCGTGAAATGCCACTGGCGATCCGCGCTGTTCATGCCACTGCTGGCAAGTGTGAGCGCAGGAAGCAACCCGAGCGACAACGCAACTGTCAGGATGATGTTTTTCATGATGCACTCTCCCCGGATTTTCTCGGACCCGGAAAGAAGGCATTGGTCTGCCGGATATAGTCGCGGTAGGCCGGGCGACGTTCGCCGATGTCCTGCTCCAGCAGGGTGACGCCGGAGAAGCGCAACAACAGGAATGTCATTAACAGCGGGGAGACAATGGTCCACCAGCCACCGGTGGCAGCAGCGAGGAAAAAGAAGCCCCACCAGATACACCATTCACCGAAATAATTCGGGTGCCGGGTATAACGCCACAGACCGGATTGCATCACTTTACCCTGGTTATCCGGGTTGGCCTTGAAGCGAGCCAGTTGCCAGTCACCAACAGTCTCGAAACTCATACCGACCACCCACAGCAGTAAACCCAGGGCATCGAACAGGTTCAGGGGCGCAGGCTGTACCATGGCCGGCAGCAGGGGCAGGGCGGCGACGCTGGCCAGCACCATCTGGAAAATGAAGATGATGAACAGGCTTTTAATCGCAAAGTTGGGTGAATACTTTTCCCGGATCGCCTGGTAACGGCGATCTTCGGGTTCTCCCCAGTTACGCCAGGTCAGGTGCAGGGAGAGTCGTAGTGCCCAGAGCGTGACGAGGATCAGTACCAGCCAGCCACGCGTTTCCAGCGGAACAGTCAAGGCATACACCAGGGCGGCCGCCAGAAACATCAATGACCAGATGCTGTCGACGATGCTGACGTCCCGCATGCACAGGCTTAACAGCCAGGTGAAGACACCGAGAGTCAGCATGCCGGCCAGGCCATAGAGATAAAGCGAAAGCATCAGATGAGTTCCTTCTGGATGTATTTGCCAGTGCTTTTATCGAGGAGGCTGGCCACGTAAACCAGCAGGGGAGTCCAGGCGGCCCAGCCGACAGACAGCGCGAGCAGGGCGGCTTCGGGATGTAACAACTCAACCGCGCCCAGGCGCGCGCCAGCATAATAGGCCGCCGGTCCGGCAACGGCCCCCAGTGCGCCCGCCAGCAGGTAACGCTGTTTCAACCACCCCAGCGAATGGTTGATCGTGGTGGCAAACAGGGCCCACAGAAGAATTATCCAGTGCGGCGCAAGATAGGCATGCCACATGCCGTTATTGAACGTGAGCCAGCCCTGCATCAGCAGCCAGCTGTCCCACAGCGTGCCGAGCACCACGGCAAACAGGATCAACAGTGTCTCGCCAACAAAATTGCGACTGACAAACAGGTGACTGATCAGAATCATCAACATGGTCAGGCTGCCATACAGCGCCAGGTTCCAGGCAGCCCCCAGCACGCCGGAGAACCAGCCGAGCTGGAACAATAAAAAATTGATCAGGGCATAGGGCATGATGTCAGTGCTTCCTGAACAGGTAATGACTGACCCACCATTGCTGACCATCGTCATAGCCAAACAGTTCTGCACAGGCCATGAAGAACATGCGCCAGCGCATCCACCATTGCTGTACATCCTGTTCGCCGTAGATATCGGCGAATATTTTTTTCATGGCGGTTTTATTGCTGTCCATGCGTTCAAGCCAGGCATTGGCGGTTTTTTCATAATGACGGCCATCCCAGCGCCAGCGATCCTGCAAGGTCAGATGTTGTTGAAAATAGAGGGGCAAATCATCGCTGGGCATGATGCCACCGCTGAAAAAGTGACGGCTCATCCAGTCATTATCCGATTTATCTTCAAACGCATAGGGCACACTGCGATGCACAAAAATATGCATAAAAAACAGCCCCTCCGGTTTCAGCCACCGGCTGATGCGCTCGAACAACAGCGGATAATTGCGCATGTGTTCAAACATTTCGACTGAGACGATGCGATCGAATTGTTCATCGATCTGGAAGTCGTTCATGTCCGCGGTGATGACTTCAATGTTATTCAAACCGCGTTCCGCCGCGCGCTGCAGAATAAAATCCCGTTGTGAACTGGAATTGGAGACGGCCGTGATCCGGCTTTGCGGATAATGCCCGGCCATCCACAATGTCAGCGAACCCCAGCCGCAACCCAGTTCGAGTATTTTCTGGTGATTGTCCAGGCGCGCGTGCTCACAGGTCTGTTCCAGAGCGGCGGCTTCGGCTTCATCCAGGCTCTCTGTACCCTCGGGCCAGTAGCAGCTACTGTATTTAAGATGTTTGCCCAGGGCACGGGTATAAAAACTGGCCGGCACTTCGTAATGTTGCTCATTGGCCTTGTGCGCGAGCGGAGCAACCTCGGCCTGCTGCATCTGTTTGATAAAACTCATCAGCGCGCGCGTATGACTCTCACAATCATCGGCCGCTATCTCCTGCAGACGCTCGCGTAACAAACGCCGGATACCGTGGCGGATCAGGCGATCCGGGACATAGCCCTGTTCGGTTAATTCGAGTGCGAGATTTTCGGCCTGGGACATGGGAAGTCTCCTGTCAGCTAAGGGTTGGTCAGACGTTGGGAAAGTATCGGGACAGTTTGTGCATGCCCGCGCCCAGTTCCTCACCGAGTGAAATCACCCGGCTTTGCTCGATGGCGTCACTGTGCAGTGTCGAGATTGGCCCGCCGATGAACACGGGGATATCGCCGCACTGGCGGGTGAGAGCGCTCAGCTCTTGCTGCAGCGGCTCGCTGCCGATGTCCACGGAACCGGACAAAATAATGCCCTGGCTCTGTGTGCGCGCGACAACCTGGGGCAACTGTGAAAGTGGCATATCGGCGCCGAGCATGATCAGCTGATAGCCCCGCGCATGCAGTGACAGGGCCAGCAGTAACAGACCAAACTCATGTTGTTCGCCAGGCATACAGGCAATCACCAGTCGGGGGCCGGTGTTCTGGCGATTACGATGATGAAAGCGAGCGCCCAGCTTGTTGCGCATGAAAACACTGAAAAAATGCTCTTCGGCAATACCGCAGTCGCTCGCTTCCCAGCGCTCGCCGAACTCGCGTAACAGGGGCAGCAGCAGTTGGCGGGTGACCACCTCGACCGGGTACAGGCTCATGGCCTCGTTATAGATATCTTCCAGAACGGCCTCGTTGAACGAACTGGTGGCCAGCAACATCTGCGAGATATAGCGCTGCCAGGGCTCATTACCGGGTTGGGAGGAGGCATGTTCCGGTGTCTGCAGGGCGCGGGCGACCTGGCTGATGGCAATGCCTTCATCCAGCATCTGACAGATGCTGCGGATCTGACTGACGTCTTCCTCCGAGTAGAGACGGTGCCCGCTGGGGGTGCGTCGGGGATTGAGCAGCCCGTAACGCCGTTCCCAGGCGCGCAGGGTCACACTGTTGACGCCGGTCAGCGCCGAAACGGTGCTGATGGCATACAGGCCCGGCGAGGTGTCCTCGGCATTGCTGGAAAGTTGATTCATTTTGACCTCGACAAAAGTTATACAAAATATATACAAGACTTTTGCATTTTGTCAACACAATTCAAATTAATTATGTTTACATTCTATAAAACAGTGAGTTATATTGACTATTGCCTGTACCAGACCTGTACATACACTTATACAAGAGGTATACAGATGAACTCAGATTTGCTTTCCCGGCTGGTTCTCTACGGTAATGATCCGGCGCTGGTGGAGACGATACGCGAGGCGGCCGAAGCCGGTGATATTGATGCCCAGTACGCCCTGGGCCTGATTTATGCGGAAGGGCGGGGGATTGAGCCCGATCTGGTCGCGGCCTATCGCTGGTTGTCCCTGGCTCTGGCGCGGGGCGACAAAGATGCCGGCGATTTACGTTATATCGTGCTGCAGCAGATGGACCCGCTACAGATTGCCGAGGCCGAGCGCCAGGAAAGCGGGGCACGCTGGCAATGAAAACCTGGCCCTGCTTATTACTGTTGTCCGCCCTGCTCCTCCCGTTGCCGTTAAGTGCCGGCGAGTGTCCCGCCACGCTGGATTTTCACCTGCGCAGCCTGAATGAGCCACGAACGATCCATCTGTGCGAGCAGTATCGCAACAAGGTGGTGCTGATCGTGAATACCGCCAGCAAGTGTGCCTTTACACCCCAGTACGAGGGGCTGGAAGCCCTCTATGCACGCTATCGTTCGCAGGGGCTGGTGGTGCTGGGCTTTCCCTCCAACGATTTTGCCCATCAGGAGCCGGGCAGTGAGGCCGAGATCCGCACTTTCTGTCGACTGACTTACGGGGTGCAGTTTCCCATGTTCGCCAAGACCCGGGTGCGTGAAGCCAATGCCGATCCGCTTTATGCTTATCTGGGGCGCGCCGCGGGGGAGTTCCCGCAATGGAATTTTTATAAATACCTGCTGGATCGCCGGGGGCGGCTGGTGGCCAGTTATCCCTCACAGGTGGGCCCCGGTGCGCCGGCATTAGTCGAGCGGATCGAAGCCCTGCTTGGCGAAGAATAACACTCACATGCGCCAGGCCTTTGCCAGGTGCGGCGGTCGATGGGCCCAGCATCCGGTTTTCAGTTCAGTTAGCTCGCACCCTGCGCAATAACCATGTAAAATGGTCGTTTCCCTCGCGACCGGGGTTGAAGTCCGGGGGCAAACGGGCCGATAACCGTATCGGACCGGGTATGTCACTGCAGCCGTGTGCCTCATGATTGAGCGGGGTGGATTCACCTTTAAACAGACGTGCAATGCCCACATATTTTCCAGATTGGCGCTAATTTAAGGCTGCGTTCCGGTTAAAAACCAAGTAAAATACTCAACAAATAACCTTACAAGATAAGGCGTTGAAATTTCGTGAGCAGGTCAGTATAAAACCGAGTAAATTACTCGGAAATAGTCCGGAGGTTAACCAGGATGACGGCAACACCCGATACAGTGGATGAACTCATCAAGCGTGGCTATGAACACGGCTTTGTCACCGAGATCGAGTCGGATACCTTTCCGCCGGGTCTCAGCGAAGACGTCATCCGCGCGCTGTCGGCCAAGAAAAATGAGCCCGAGTGGATGCTGGAATGGCGTCTCAAGGCTTATCGTCACTGGCTGACCCTGGAACAGCCCAGCTGGGCCCATCTGGATTATCCGCCGATCGACTATCAGTCCATCTCTTATTATTCCGCGCCGAAAAA
>JAXHTI010000063.1:0-5910 GCA_034190045.1 Pseudomonadota bacterium | reverse complement strand
TTTGTGACCAAGCGTGGCGACTGCCGCGGCAAACGTTCGCACATCTCCTGGACCCAGGTGGAAACCGGCTCCGCCATCACCTGGAAATATCCCAGCTGTATCCTGCGCGGTGACGAGTCCACCGGTGAGTTTTACTCGGTGGCTGTGGCCCGCGGTCGGCAGCAGGCCGATACCGGGACCAAGATGATTCACATGGGGCGCGATACCAAAAGCACGATTGTCTCCAAGGGCATCTCCGCCGGTCAGGGCCAGAATGCCTATCGCGGCCTGGTGCGCATGACGCCCAAGGCGGAAAACGCGCGCAATCATACCCAGTGTGATTCATTGCTGATCGGTGATACCTGCGGGGCGCATACCTATCCGTATATCGAGGTGCGCAACCCGACCGCCAAGATGGAACACGAGGCCACCACATCCAAGATTAGCGAAGACCAGTTGTTCTATTGCCGCCAGCGCGGCCTGTCCGAGGAAGATGCCGTGTCGATGATCGTCAACGGTTTCTGTAAGGAAGTCTTCAACGAATTACCCATGGAGTTTGCCGTCGAAGCGCAAAAACTCCTCAACGTCACCCTCGAAGGTGCCGTCGGTTAACCCAATCAAGTTCTGGAGGATAACGACATGTTGTCGATCAAAAACCTGCACGTGAATGTCGATGGCAAGCCCATTTTGAAAGGCCTGAACCTGGAAATCGGCACCGGCGAAGTTCACGCCATCATGGGACCGAACGGTTCCGGCAAGAGTACGCTGGCCTATGTACTGTCCGGCCGCGACGGTTATGAAGTAACCGATGGCCAGATTATCTACGAAGGTGAAGACCTGCTGGAGCTGGAAACCGAAGAACGGGCCCACAAGGGCGTGTTCCTGGCCATGCAGTACCCGGTGGAACTGCCCGGCGTGAACAACATGATTTTTCTCAAAGAGTCCCTGAACGCGATTCGCCGTGCACGCGGTGAAGACGAACTGGATTCGGTCAAGTTCATGCAGCTGATCAAGGAAAAGGCCAAGATGGTCAAGCTGGATGAGAAGCTGCTCAAACGCAGTGTCAATGCCGGTTTCTCTGGCGGTGAGAAAAAGCGTAACGAGATTCTGCAAATGGCCATGCTGGAACCGAAACTGGCCCTGCTGGATGAAACCGACTCCGGTCTGGATATCGATGCACTGCGTATCGTTGCCGAAGGCGTCAACGCCTTGCGCAGCCCGGAACGCTCCGTGGTACTGGTGACGCACTATCAGCGCCTGCTCGATTACATTCAGCCGGATCATGTGCATGTGCTGGCACACGGCAAAATCGTCCGTTCCGGTGGCAAGGAACTGGCCCATGAACTGGAAGAGAAAGGTTACAGCTGGATCGAGGAGGGGGCGGCCGCATGAGCGCAGCCAACGAACAATCCCGTCAATGGTTTGAAGACCTGGTTAAATCCGGCCAGGTGGCACTGCCCAGTGACAAACTGGACTGGCTGGATGCAGCCCGGCAGCAGGCTCATCAGGCCATCAACACCCTGCCGGTACCCTATCGCAAGCAGGAAGAGTGGCGTTATACCAGTATCGATGGCCTGCTCAGGCAGGACTTCCAGCCGGTCAATGAGCAGTTTACCGCGCTGCACGCCGTTGACCTGGAAGATTGGTTACTGCCGGACATGGACTCCTATCGGCTGGTGTTTGCCAACGGGCGTTGTGTACCCGAAATGTCGGATATCGAGGAACTGCCCGAGGGTGTGCGCATTGGCAGCCTGCGTGCCGCGCTGACCACGGATCCGGATCTGCTGGCAACCTGGTTTGGTCAGACGGCCAATCATCAGCAGCATATGTTTACTGCGCTGAATACCGCCCTGATCAACGACGGTGTGTTCGTGCATGTGGCGCCCGGCGTGAAGGTCGACAAGCCCATCGAGGTGCTTTATCTGAGTCTGGCTCTGGAAGACGCCGTTATCGCTCACCCGCGTAACCTGGTGGTCATGGAGAACGGTAGCCAGGCGACCCTGATAGAGCGGTTTGTGAGTACCGGTGACTCGGTCTATTTTAATAACGTGCTGAATGAAATTATTCTGAACGAGTCCGCTTCCCTGACGCATCATCGGGTTCAGGATGAAAGTCCGCAGGCGTATCACCTGAGCAGTCTGTTTCTCTCGCAACAGAAACAGAGCGAGTACCGTGGTACAGCGCTGGCGCTGGGCGGGGCCTGGGCGCGGACCGACTACAAGGCCCGTTTCCAGGATGAAGAGGCGGTTTGCACCCTGAATGGTCTCTATCTGGCGGGCGAGAAACAGCTGACCGATTTTCACCTGGATATCGATCACGCCAAACCTCATTGCGCCAGCGAAGAGAACTTCCGCGGCATCCTGTACGGCAAGGGCCGCGCCGTGTTCGATGGCAAGATTCTGGTGGCCAAGGACGCACAGAAAAGCGATGCGCACCTGCACAACGCCAATCTGATGCTGACCCGCAGCGCGGAGGTCGATACCAAGCCACAACTGGAAATCTATGCCGATGACGTCAAGTGCAGCCACGGCACAACCGTGGGCCAGCTGGACCCGGAACAGGTGTATTACATGCGGTCCCGGGGAATTGAAACGCCCATGGCGAAGAAAATGCTGTGCCTGGGGTTCGCCGACGAGATTATCGACACCATTGAAATCGAGCCTCTGCGCCAGCATGTTCACGAGAGATTGCACTTTACGCTGGACCAGGTCGTAACCGAACAGTTGCAAACCGACGAGGTGGCACAATGAGCGCCAGACATGTTGTATTCCAGCCCCAGGCTGACTCCGATGGTGGCGGCGACGCGCCGGCTATCAATAGTGACGCACCACTGGAAGAACGCATCATCGAGGCCCTGAAAACGGTCTATGATCCGGAAATCCCGGTGAATATCTATGAGCTTGGTCTGATCTATAATGTGAATATCGATCAGGACAACAAGGTCTTTGTCACCATGACCCTGACCACGCCGGGTTGCCCGGTAGCCGGCTCCATGCCGGGCCAGGTAGAACGCACGGTCAAAAGTGTTGACGGTGTCAGCGACGCCGAAGTCGAACTGGTCTGGGACCCGCCGTGGACCATCGACCGCATGAGCGACGAAGCACGTTTGACACTGGGCATGTTGTAAGCAGGAGGAATTTGTATGGCTATCCAACTCACCGAAAGCGCCGCCAAACACGTTGAGTCCATGCTGGGCAAACGCGGCAATGGTATTGGCCTGCGTCTGGGTACGCGTAAATCCGGTTGCACCGGCTTTGCCTATGTGGTCGATTACGCCGATGAAGTAACCGACGACGACGTGGTTTTTGAAAGCCATGGCGTGAAAGTCGTGGTGGACCGCAAAAGCCTGGCCAACATCGATGGCACCGAAGTCGATTACATGAAAACCAACGCGATCAACGAAGGTTTTGAATTTCGCAACCCGAACATCAAGGATATGTGCGGCTGCGGTGAATCCTTCAGCGTCTGACAGAACTGACCGGCAGGAGCTTGCATGACGTCGCTTGACGATATCGTCGATACCTTTGAATTACTGGGTGACTGGGATCAACGCTATCAATACCTGACCGAGCTGGGCGAGAAATTGCCGCCCCTGCCGGAAGAAGCCCGCATCGAGGACAACAAGGTCAAAGGCTGCATGAGCCAGGTCTGGGTGCATGCCTATCCCAGCCCCGATGATCCCGCCCTGGTCCGTTTTCACGGTGACTGTGATACCAGTATTATCAAGGGCGTACTGGCGTTATTGATTCAGCTGGTCGAAGATCGCACGGCGGAGGAAATCGAGGCGCTGGATGTCGATGAGTTTTTTGAAAAACTCAAACTCGACGAGCACCTCTCACCCAATCGTCATGTCGGGATTTATGCCATTGTCGACCTGATGAAAAAGCAGGTGCGGGAACTCAAGGCCAGCCAGCAGGTCTCCGCCTGAACGACCCATCCGGGTAGTCAAAATAACCACCGAAAACACCGAATACGCTGAGACAGGTCGTTGAGATCTTCGGTGTTTCAGTGTCTTCGGTGGCTGCTCCTCAGCTTTGAAGACTCACTTCCTCATAAAAAAAGCCGGGCAATGCCCGGCTTTTTTTGTGGTCGCGGTCGGTCGACTTATTCGTGCTCGTGGCCGCCCGGACCGTGGACGTGGCCGTGGTCCAGCTCTTCCTGGGTGGCATCACGAACTTCGGTGATGGTCACGTCGAAATGCAGGGTCTGGCCCGCCAGGGGATGGTTACCGTCGATGACGACGCCGTCATCCTTGATGTCCATGACCGTGATGGTCAGTGGCTGACCTTCCGGGGTCATGGCCTGGTACTGGGCACCGACCTGAACTTCGGTACCTTCGAACATATCTTTGGGTACGGTCTGAATCATGCTGTCGTCACGCTGGCCATAGGCTTCTTCCGGCTGCACGCTGACATTGACGGACTCGCCCTGGTTCTTGCCGACCAGCGCGTTTTCCAGGCCGGGGATGATGTTGCTGGCGCCGTGCAGATAGGCCAGTCCGGGACCACCCTGGGAAGAGTCCAGCACTGTGCCGGCGTCGTCTTTGAGGGTGTAGTCGATGGTGACGACCTTGTTTTCGGAGATTTGCATAGATATTCCTTGGAGTTCCGTTGATTGCTTGATAGGTGCTGTCGTTCAAACTCTGGCAGGGCGTCAGGGGCCTGCGGCGTGCGAATGAAAGAAGACCGATTGCGTAAATAATATGCGATCCTAGCACAGGATAAGCCGGATTTCAGGGGGGAGGGACCACCCCGGTTGTTCACAAACAGTGCGGAGCGCTGCCGGATTGCACCGGAAAATGGCGCCGTCAGGGGGGAATCGGGCCGGATCCCGGCCGTTACCCGGCGGTATGAATCTTGGATGGGGTTGTCCAACAAATCCCGGCGACGGATAAACTGTCTGTCATTAAAACGTGTTATACATGCAGACGGAATTCGGGCTAACTGCCCGGTAGAGCGGAAATAGCAATATGCCAGTCAGCATCATCAGTACACAGCCCTACGCGGATCAAAAACCCGGTACCTCGGGCCTGCGCAAGCGGGTGGCGCATTTTCAGCAGCCCCATTATCTGGAAAATTTTGTCCAGGCCATTTTTGACAGCCTGGAGCCGGCGCGGCGCAATACGCTGTTGCTGGGTGGCGACGGGCGGTATTTCAATGCCGAGGCGATTCAGCGGATTTTGCGCCTGGCAGTCGGTAACGGTTTTCGCCGGATACTGGTGGGCCAGCATGGCTATTTGTCGACCCCGGCCGCCTCATTGCTGATTCGCCGCTACCAGCTTGATGGCGGGATTATCCTTTCGGCCAGCCACAATCCGGGCGGGCCGGACGGGGACTTTGGGGTCAAGTTCAACACGCACAGCGGCGGCCCCGCGCCGGAGAAGGTGACCGCCCGGATTCATCAGCTGGCCTCGTCCCTGACGCAATACCGGGCTGCCGAGATGGAGCCGGTATCGTTAGAGGCTTGCCGGAGCTGGCAGGTGGATGATACCCGCATCGAGGTGATCGATTCGGTGCAGGATTATGCCGATTTAATGCAGACGCTGTTTGATTTCGAGCTGATTGGCCGGCGCATTGCCGACGGGCAACTGCGTATCGCCTATGATGCCATGCATGCCATCACCGGACCCTATGCGCAGGAGATCTTCGTTAACCGGCTGGGTGCCGAACAGGAATGGCTGTTAAATGCCGAGCCGAAACCCGACTTTGGCGACGCGCATCCCGATCCCAACCTGGCCCATGCCAGAGAGCTGCAGGCGATCATGAACCAGTCCAGCGGGGCGCCGGATCTGGGCGCCGCTTCGGACGGGGACGGCGATCGCAATATGATTCTCGGCCAGGGTTTTTTTGTCACCCCCAGCGACAGCCTGGCGGTCCTGGCGGCCAATGCGTCGCAGGTACCCGGTTATCGTGACGGGATTGTCGGTGTGGC
>JAXHTI010000062.1:0-15183 GCA_034190045.1 Pseudomonadota bacterium | reverse complement strand
CGATCCACCGCCAGTTGCACATCGCTGACAATTCGCTCCCGGTTGCTCGCATCGGGATCCAGTTCCAGGTTGATGCGCCCCGAACCGGGAAACGCGATGGAGGTCATGGTGTCGATGCCATCGAGCGAGCGCAGCTCCTGCTCGATCGGGGTAACGATGATGCGTTCGATCTCTTCGGGGGAAGAACCGGGATAAGCGATCTCGATCTGCACCTTGTCGAGATTGACGTTGGGAAAAGCTTCGCGGTTGATGTTCGCAATCGCGATAATGCCCAGCACGATCAAAAAGACCGAGACCAGGTGGACCACCAGACTGCGTTCGACCAGAAACCGGATCATGGCAGTTCCCCACTATCCAGGGCAGCCCAGAAGCTGCCGTGCAGAATTTCCAGGGCGCTGAGCCGGCGTGCCAGCTCCACCTCCAGTTCGGCCACCGTCAGGCGGGCCTCGTTGCGTTCATTATCAAACTGGATCAGCCGATCGGTCTGCTCCCGTCCCTGACGATATCGCTGCATGGCTTCACGGTATTTGGCCTGTTCGCTTTGCAGGCGCTGGCGGGCGCTGTCGAGTGCACGACGGGTGGCCCGGATCTCCTGGCTCAGGCTGGCAACACCGTAACGTAGCTCATCCCGGGCACGGCGTATCTCTTCGATGGCAATGGTGCGATCCAGCTGGGCCTGACGCACCTCGGCGTCCAGCCCCTGCTTGTTCAATGACTCGCGATATTCAAAGCGAATTTGCCCGGCCATATCTTCTTCACTGACGTTACCGGTGGTGGCATCGCCACTGCGGGTGCGGGTGCCGACCGAGAAAACCAGGTCCAGCTGCTCCTTGCGTTGATCGCGACTGCGTCGCAGGACCGTTTCGGTCACTTCCAGGCGGGCACGGTTTTGCTGCAAGGGCGGATAACGCGCTTCGGCCTGCTCGACCAGGGCCTCTACATCGTAATCGCTCAGTGTCGTCTCTAACTGGACGGCACTGCGATAGCGCCGCTGCCAGGGCTCGCCCATCAGCCGGTTGAGCGCGATACGCTGTTGTTCCATCGCCATTTCAAGCCGTTGCAGGGCCGTCTGCTGGGCCCGCACCTGGGCCTGTGCCTGCAGCGTATCCTTTTCCTCGGCCAGTCCCAGTTCACGCCGTTCGGCGATGTAAGCCTGCAGGCGACGGGCATTCTCCACGCCCTCACGGGCGCTGCTCAGGCGTGCCTCGGTCAGTGCCTTGCCATAAAACAGATCCAGTGCCTGATTGGCGATCTCGTTACGCAGGGCGCGGGCGGCGGCTCGCTCGGCTTTGACCCCGGCCTGAGCGCCGGCCAGACTTTCGCTGTAGGCCGGGTTCCCCTCGCCCTGGCCCAGCGGGATACGATAATTGAGATCCAGTTGTGTGGCATGCGAGGGGTTGGGAAACTGGGGACTGACCGTGAACGAGCTGTCTTCATAGGTATAGTTGCCGCTGATTCCAACCCGGTGACCCGATTCCAGTTGCCGATCCAGGGAGAGATTCACATCGGCACGATCGGTCGGTGTCCCGAACACGGAAACATCATGCACCACCCCGGCGTCGCCGGCCAGCTCCCAGCCCAGGCGGCTTTCGACCCGGGCGATCTCCTCGCGTGAACGCTGCACCTGCAGGCGTGCAACTTCCAGGCTCGGATAGTGCTGCAGGATGTTTTCCACGACCCGCTCAAAACCGAGCGTCGGTTCCGCAGCCTGCCCCACCGGCAGGCCCAGCATCAGCAGCAACGCGCCGATCGCTCCGCGCGAACTCATGGCGCCTCCTTGCGCAGGCCGTTGAGAAAAAGATCCAGATGCTGCTGCAGATAGGTATGCTCATCCATCGGGAAGGTCTGATCGTAGGGCTGCAGCGAGTGACGCCAGACGGCCAGCAAGACCATCGGTGACATCAACAGGCGCGTCACATACTCGGGATCGACCTGGCGAAACTCGCCCTGCTCGATGCCCTTTTCGATGACCTTGTTGAAGATCCCGCGCACCCGCTGGATGACATTGTCCACAAAAAACTGGGCCGCCTGCGGAAAATTGGCCGATTCGGCAATGATCAGTTTGGGAATTCCGCAAATCGGCCCGGCACTGACCGACTGCCACCAGTTCATCACCAGCTGTTCGAGCAACTCGCCCTGGCTGCCCTGGTGCTGCTGCGCAAACAGTTCGCTGCGCTCGACCTGAGGAATCACCACCTCGCGGACCACGGCCTCGAACAGGGCCTCCTTGCTGTCAAAATAAAGATAGAGCGTGCCCTTGGAAATTCCCGCCTGTTTGGCCACCTCATCCAGCCTGGTGGCGGCAAAACCGTGTTCGACGAACAGATCCAGTGCTGCGGCAATGATCTCGCCCGGACGAGCCTCCTTGCGACGCCTTCGGCGAGTATCCACTTGTTTTTCTATGACTTTTGACATTCCGGGCCCCAGTAATGACTGACCAGTCAGTTATTTACTACAGCTAAATCCGGAATTCAAGCAATTTCATGCACAATACTCGCAGAAACAATAGACGGTATAACCGACCACGAGCTGTATAGGAGGAATGGCCAGCGAGGCACAGAGCTACTTGATCAAGCCATTGATGGGACGTTCTCGCCAGGCCTTGACCATGGGGAAGCCCCATTGTTTGACCAGTTTGACCCAGTCAGGCAAGGATTTATAAGTTTGGGCAGAGGAAATATGACCCCAGTAACGCCCATTGCCAACGTAGATAATATTTTCGCCCTCCTCGCCGGGCTGATTGATCACTGGCATATAAGTCACGTTATCGACATATCCCCAGTCTCCGGGAATCCAGTCACCGCTTTTGACACCCGTGTCCCGGACCAGATTTCGATCACCAGTGCCCGCCAGCATTGTCACCTTGGTCGCCATATGACACGACACGGAATAACTGCTTGATTTAATCATGTCTTCATAGGCCTCGGTCGCACTCATTTTTGGTTTGACATAGTATTTGCTGCCACTGGAACCCCAGTACTTGGGGTTAACCCGGGTGTTGGAATCAACACCAAAATGATATTGCTTCATAGCCGTATATTTGACGATACGTTTGCGCACATCAACGTGTTCACCCAGATTGTTCTGGGTATCCTGTTCGGTTTTCCCGGGCTCGACATAAAACAGGCGGTCAGAAGCCAGCATGGATGACAGGATCTCGTTATCCTGGGAGCTGTAATCAATACTGAACGTCGTATAAACCGGTGCCTTACCCGAATAGCTGACGCCTTTTTGGATCAAGTAGTCATCAAGGGAGTGCCCGCCGGGGCTAACGACCTTCCTTTGCAACATTGGTTGCCGTTGCTGTTGCACAACGTGAGCCAGCTCATGCGCCAGAAGCTGTTTCCCCGTATTGGTATCTGGTGCATATTCGCCTCTGGCAAACGCGATATGCCGGCCAAGGGTAAAGGCTCGCGCACCGAGGGAGTCTGACGCCAGACCGGCAGCGTGATCACGATGGATTCGGACTTTTGAGAAGTCATAGCCCAGACGGGTAGCAAACTCATAATTCAGCGAAGGAGAAAGGGCTTCGCCTGAACCCGAGAGCAGGCCATGAGTCTGGACATCCCCGGCGATCTGAAGATCGCGTGACTGCATTTCAGTTTTTCGCTGTACAGCCGATGCTGCCCGTTGAGAAACAGTGCCGACAGGCGCCTGTTTCATCGCGCGTTCGGCCACAGCATCAGCTTCCCGCTCGTAGTGATCATCGAACAGGCCGATATTAATGACAGACGGTAAGTCACCCGAACCACGACAGCCAGGACAATGCCCGCCACAGGAGCAGGACGCGGACATGACGTTCGCCAGGGCGGTGTCAGATACCGGTGTTTGCGAAACCGGACGCCCATGACCCCAGCCGGGAAAGTTTCTGCGGGCGTTGCCCGGTCTGTGCATTCCCTGCCTTCTCATGGTGGTCGTCCCATGCATAGCGCACTCCCTGAGTTGGCCTGTCTAAAAGATAGACCAGTTTCGCCATATCTGCGATGCCTGACCGGGAACTGATATTGAAAAACCGACGTTATTCCGTTGTAAAATGCACCTGCATCCAGATCAATTTGGACCCACTAACGGGCAGACGTATTCGGCAATAGAGCATCGCCCGGGACAGACCCTGCTCCCGCAACCGGACCCTTGTCTCGTCGGTCAGGACCACCGACACATGCTGCCCGTATTCAGATGCTGACTCATTGGTAAATGTATTTTCCAGCTCATAACGGTTATGTTCTGAATCCATCAATACCCACCTGAAACCAAAGGCAGGTGAAGCCGGCACCTCATAGAGTATTGCATTGTCATCCACTCGAGGGGGCAATGAGACTCTGAATACAATTTGCTGATCGTCGTCAAGATTTATCTGTCCTTGCGGTGACTGTGATACCACAAACTGATTACCGTGATAGTAATCCACCCGGTTGGCGACTTGCTGCGCCGACATCCGTGTTATCGCATGAACCAGGCAGGCCAGACTGTCTGCATTTCCATGCCGGTCGGCAGTTTCTGCTGACCCTTCGGTTTCATGACAATCATGGGGAGTAAAATAAGCGTCATCAGCGGTAGCTAACAGATAATGCGACAACTCATGCACGATAGTTCTGGCCCGTTGCTCAATGCCGGCATCGTCCCAGTTCCCCATACACAGATGGATATCACCTTCCCCTGTTAGCAGGGTGGCGCCAAACACATAACCATAGATGTCTTCGTCACCCTCGCAAAACATATCATAACCCGTATCCCCAGGTTGCTCACATTCGAAATAAACATAGTCCATGCGGCTGACGATATTACGCAGCTCTTCAGCAGCATTAAGTGCCGTCTCATCGCTATTGTCCCGATAATAAATCCATAACGCGTTGTTGACATGCTCACTGCGAACGAGCGCACTGAGAGGCAAAATAGCACTTTGCATATCGTCCCTTGCCCTTCCCCAGGCAGTCCATAGACCGCCTATTTGATCGGACTCGCAGTCAGCAAACATTTCCGTGCGTTGTAATACCGGTGAAACCTGGTTGAGCCCCGGATCACGGTTCTGCTGCACAACATGCGTCAGTTCATGGGCCAAAATCCGTTTACCTTCGTGGCTATGCGGATTATATTCACCACGATTGAAAACCACGTGATTCCCCAGAGTAAAAGCCCTGGCCCGAACGTGGCTGGCAGCCGATTCAGCAGGGTTCCCGGTGTGAACTCTGACCTGACTGAAATCATAATCCAAGGCCTGAGAATAAAACTGTTGCGAATCGGCTGTCAGCGGCGAACCTGAATTTGACAGTTGCGGGAAATGTTGATGAATGAGGATATGGCTTTGTCCCGCAGTCGGCACCGGTGTATCAGCCCTGTCTCGTTCAGGAGAAGATTGTTCAGACAGATTCAATATGCGCCCAGCAGCCTGATCAGCTTCGCGCTCGTAGCGATCGTTTGGCCCGGTGATCGTCAGTTCACCGGCCCCCCTGGACTGGCAGCGTGGACAGCTTCCGCCACAGGCACAACCAGTGTGGCGCTGAGATATTATGCCACCAGGAGAATGTTCAAACGGTAACTTGTGGTTTTTCGCCGGTTTTACCAGATGATTTCTGACCCCGTTCGAAAAACGATGCACCATCAGCCATCACTGTCCTGATTACAATCATAGGGGGCATACCACACCGGAACCGGCATAGGCGCTTCAAAGTAATCTGGATGCGGGCTGTTCTCCGCGCCAAAGAAACTTGCTGCGTAAGGATCATTAAAATACCAGTCAAGGCTATGCTCGCAACGAGCAGAAACGACCAACTGGTTCGCCGCCTGCGCATAAAATCGATATATCGTGCTCTGTTTGATGCTCTCACTTGAGGTAAAGGCCAGCCAGCGATACCCGGTTTTAACTTCATAGAGCGCACCACTATGATCGATCGCGTCGAAATCAGCGCTGTCGTATTCAGGTGTAGTGACCCTCATCTCGCGAGGCACGCCACTTAATGAAGTGGCATAGGCAGCGTGGCACGGGTAACGACCGAATTGCTGGCCGATTGACTCATAAGTACAGCCATTGCGCCTTCTACGTCTCTCGTCAGTATCAATATCTACATCAGGATAAGGAGCAACATCTGTTCCCGTACTCGTTCGAGGCTGGCTTTCAGGAAGAGTCTGTGTTTCAGGCTGAGGTACAGGCTCGACATCTGCAGGTGCCGGAATATCAATATCGGGACTATGCCGGCGTATCGCCTCTTCTACCAGGCGCATGACTTCAGCAACCGCATCGGCCGCGGCCCGCCAGGCAGCTTCGATTTCATCCCGATAATAATACGCCAGCCCGGCTCCGATCCCCAATCCCGCCGCGGCGGCGAGTAATGTAAACGGAAGCGCGACATCATCGGCAACGCCAATCCCGGTCACATCGTCTGCCACGATTCCCGCTGAAACGACCAGGGCACCCTCTCCCACCGTCATCGCGGTAGCACCCGTGGCCGCCAGTTCGGCAGCTGCTGCAACGGCCGTTTCAGCCTCGGCAGCCGCCGTGGTGATTACCGCAGCTTCTTCTGAGGCAATGGCTCCGGCCTCCAACAGAGCAGAGTATTCTTCGAGGATCGCGCCCACGCGGGGCATGTTTTCCGCAGCAATCGACACAGCCTGCTCAGAGAGCATAAGACGTTGGACCGTTGAAATATCAACTGAAGACCCAGACACATCACCGCCCTGTTGCACTGTATGCGTCAATTCATGTGCAAGGAGGTGTCTGCCGGCCTGGGTATCCGGCTGAAAACTGTTTGCACCGAAGACAATCCGGTTGCCAACCGTATAGGCCTGTGCATTGATCGCCTTGGCTGAACGTTGAGCCTGGCTATCCCGGTGTATACGTATATTACTGAAATCCCGGCCAAACCTGGGCTCCATATACTGCCGGGTCGGCTCGTCCAGCGGTTCACCGGAACCGGACAGAACATTGTTAATAATTTTCGGCGCATGAAATCCGGAAGAAAAAAAAGTGGAAATATTAAACGTATTATCTGTCTGCGGTTTTCGGTAGATCGATATATCGGGTTGCATCGATCCTGAATTCAGATTATCTGATTGCCTCTTGTGCAGAACCTGATCGGCGACACGATTCGCTTCTTGCTCATATCTGTCATTGGGCTGCCCGATAGTCAATTTCGGCTGCAATATGTCATCGGACTGACAGTCGGGACAATACCCTCCGCAAGCACAGGCCTTGCGCTGAAATAAAGGCATTTCGCTCAACCCGGGCCCGACAGATGTTATCGACGACAGGGAATCATCAATTTTTTGACTCCGGGAAGATGAATTCGCCGACGCCACATTGTCAGATGATTTTTTTGTTGCAGCTAACATTCTCAAACCAAGCCATCAGTGTTTCGATTTTTCCGGTCCGAAACAATAGGCACAATAGTCATAACCTTTTTCAACAGCATCTTTTTCAGATTTGAATGGCATACGGTTAGACATGGCAATCTCATCGATTTGACAGCCCTTCTGAATATTACCCAGGTCATGGATTTCCCTGGAACGTTTATTACCCAGAATGACATACCCTTTTGACTTGAGAGCATCGATATTTACCGGCACCGGTTTGCGGCGTGCCTTTGTCTGACTGTTAAAAGGTTGTTTGAGTCTCTCGTTAACTTCTACGGGCCGCAACTTGTCACGGCTGACAACGGCATTGATTAACAGGTTCTTTTCCGGCGCGAGTTTGATGTTGTTCTCGTGGCTGTAAATGACTATGCCATCATCGCGCCGCACACTGAAGGTCCAGTCGGTATTTTTGGCCTGCTCCATGACTTCGGAGCTGATTTTGGTGGAAAAATAGCCAGTTTTGTCGGTCCGGACATTATCGATTTCCAGTTCATTACCGGACTGGTCATGTAGAACCACGCTCAGGCCGGTAACCCCTTTACCAAGCTCGTCCTTTATCTTGCCGTGCATTAATGTCTCGCCCGGTTCGGTTTCCGGCACTTTGCGGTTGATGTCATCCCGGGTTTTCTCTGCATCCTGCAGACTGGCGGCAGTGCGTTTGAGCCCGCGCTGGAGATCCCTGACCCGGGGATGCTCCTCTCCCAGTTTGTTTTTCAGACGTCGCAACTCCCGCGAGGCAAGCACCCGGCTCAGTGACTGCATATCCCTGAGAATTTGCAGACCATACTGATCTGACTGTTCGGCCGCGGTTTCCGTCTTCTCTTCGAAGGCATGTACCTGTTCATCCAGATTTGTCTTGATAGCCATAGATCACCTCAATAATTCCAACACAGCTTGCTGCGAATCCTTCTCTGCGATTTTTCCCGCTTTCTCTTCATAATACGGGCAGACTTTGACCGCCAGACTCTGATTACCTTCAAATACCGTCGGTATATATCCCGCACCCGGGGCCGGCAGTGCCACAATACAGTGGTCCCCCTGATTATGGCTGGTATTGTTCATGAGTTTGGTTCTGGTATACAGCGACAGCGGCCTCGGCATCACCACCGCCGATTCGACCGCCTTGGCGGTAGAATTGTCGACCATCATATCGTTCGAATCATGGTACATTACCATTGCCCTGTTCGCCTGCATCAGACCGAGCTCATCGAACAGACCGATGGCAGACATATCCGACTGCTCTATCAAGCGGTTACCCGTTGCCCGACCGGTCAATGCACGAAGATACGCATTGGTATATAGGTTTTCATCAAAGCGCTCAACAACCAGGGTATTGCTGAGTAATGCCACATCGGAATTGCTGTTGATTACCAGATTAAACAGGCACTCTTCAGCCAGGCCGAGTCGTACCAGGTTACTTTCAAATAGCAGAGAGCTACTTCCCTGAATCCGATTCACCCCCAGACCGGTCGACTCGAGTCTACCGTCATCCCGTTTCTTATATTGATTGTTGATTCTCAGGCCCGATATCATCGGCATGTACTTGCCGGCGCCCGGCGTCCAGGCGCCGCCCCCGATGCCAGCGATGGCGTAATTGATGATACCGACCGCCCCGAGCTTACCAAAGTCCGCGGCGCCGGTGGTGAAAGCGGCAATCTCACTGGTAAACGAGTTATCCAGCACCGAACTTGAGCCCATACTCATCATGAGCAGCGCCGGGCCGGCCGGTTGCAAGACCTGATTGCCGTGTAACATAACAGCTGGAAAACTCTCCTGGCCCAGGGTCAATCGATCACCGCTTTTCTCACCAAAGACGGCACCGAAGTAAGTGGATAAGGGCGTGGCAAAAGCCAGCAAGGCAATGCCACCGCGCGTGCCAGCAATCGGCTGCATCTCATTCTGGTTCAGATTCAGCGGACCGTTGTTGAGGATCACATTCTCGCGAATATCGATGACACTGCCGCGCGCGAATATCCCGCAAACCGGATCGATATGGCTTACCCCGTTGTCCTCGATTCGGTTATCACGGATCTGTCCATGCTCACAGTAGCCCAGCGAGATCCCGCCAAAGCCCAGAGCCGCAGACTGGGTGCGCATTTCGGTGGTAAACGGATTATTCAGGCAATGGTGAATATGATTGCGCCGGATTCGCAACCCGATGATCATCGACGCGAACAGTGACAGGATCAGAATCAACAGCCCGGCGTAGCCCTTGGCTACGCTGCCGGTATTGAGGCGATGGTCATACAGCGTTGTCTGGAAGCTGCCACCGAAATTACCGAGCAAATTGAACAGTTGCGGTCCGCCGATGCCGTTGAGGCCCATATCCTGTATCTCGTTGGCGATAATATCGAGATCATAGATAAAACCGAACGGATCATCGTCACCCGGCTGTTCCTCGACTTCCCCGAGCGTAAACAGGTAATAGCTCCCCGAACCGAAAACATAGGCATCCTTGTTGGTGATCTGATAGCCATCGGTGGCGATGATAACACTGTATTTCCCTTCCGGGGCCGCCACGTTGAACATGCCACCTTCATCGCTGACACCAGTCAGGGTTTCGCCATTTTCCGCGGTAAAGCTGAGTGTGATATCCGGCAGTGGGACATTGTCCTCGTCGAATACCTGCCCCTGAAGAACCCCGATGGTGCTCTCGACAGAGTAGTTCGGTTGTTCATTGTTATCGGTCATTCCGCCCAGAAAATCTTCCAGGCTAACCAGACTGCCCAGGGTAATGCCGTTACCGGCACCACCTTTGACAAAATTACGCTGTATCCGGATACGCTCGGAACTGCCGCCTATCTGTATGCCACCCAGAGTAAGATAGGGATTTTCCGGTAAACCGATTACCATGAAATTCCATAATACGTTCCAGTATTCCAGAAACAGGATCGGTTGGCCCAGCAAGGTATCCAGTGTCAGGCAGGGATTGTTGGGATCCACATCGGGGCCATCGCCCGGATTGTCGACCGGCGGTGTATCTTCCGCCGGCATTACAAGCACTTCGTTGTGTTCGATCAGGCTGTCCTCGCCCTGCAGATAAATACCCACATCGCCTTCTTCCTTGTCCAGCATGCGAATCTTGTTGCGCTCGAGAGTAATCCTCACCCCGCGTTCGACATGGATCGCCTGGTCGCAGGCCAGGATACGGTTTTCACGCACAGTTATGTTATGCAGCAGGCCCGTTTCACTGCCTTCCATTTCAATGGCAGTCCGATCCGGCGCAGCGATATCCATGTGCTCCAGCAATACCGATTCGCTATCGAGAATGGTAAATACCGGGGCATCGGCTGATTCCAACGCCGGTACAACCTTGGTGTCGTTGCCGCAGCCACGGATGATCACGTTCTTGCATTGTTCGATCACCACATTGGCAGAGTGAATCCCGCTCAATACACAAACCGTCCCGCCGCGCTGCGGCAATGCATCGATCGCTTCCTGGATCGTTTTGAAGTCGCCTTTGCTATGCACACCATCGCCCACGGTGACACTGCAACAGTTGTCCAGATCCGCCAGCGGCTGAATCACCCGCCGGCAATCCTGGATCGCCTGGGGAGCCGAAATCGTGGCCGGGGGACTGGCCGGCCAGTTAAGAATAGCGATCGGGGCGCGGTAAACACGCATTCCATGGGGCACATTAGCGGTCGGCCACTGGCTGGTGTCAATTTCAATGCCGGCCGCCCGTACCGGGAAGCTCCAGTAATCGCCGGGTATATAATTGGTATTGTCCGCCGCAGGCGCTTCGAACTCGACCAGGATGCCGAGCCCCTCCTCCAGTTCGTTGGGTTCCGCCAGGCCGGTGAGATTCTGCTCGATGCGTCGGATACCGTCCCACAGCCGAAAGAAGGCCTCGTCGGCACCCGGCCAGCTGCCGTCGATATTGGTCAGGGACAGAGTCCCGTCGGCCGACAGCGTTGCATCGGCACGGAAAGTAATCCGCCAGCCGGCACCGTCCGAATCTTCCTGCAGGGCTTCCAGATAGAAACTTTCCAGCCCGCAGTGATTGATCATCTGGTCATTGGCCGTGATAGTGATCGTCTCGTCGCTGTTGTCGTACGTACCCCGGCCGACCAGCCCGCCGTTGAAACGCGACCATTTGAAGCGGGCATGTCCACTATCGTCGGGGCTGGCGATCTCGATACGATATAGATAGTGCTCGAAGCCGGTATAGCCACCCCCCAGCTCCACCGGGCACGGCCCGGTGATCGACAGGTTATCCGACGGCGATACCGTCAGCTTCCCCCTGGCATCGAGATCGTTGCTCAACTTGTTGGCCAGATTGCGGCAGGTGTCCTCAGCATCCAGACGTAACAGCTTCAGGTCATGAAACAGCCTGACCCGTTCCGTTGTATCGACACCGCCCAGGGCGGTCTCCAGCAGGTGTTGGGGGTCCTGAAAGGCATTGAACGATTCTTCCCACACCTCGAGGACCACCGCATCGCGGATCAAAGCGCCACTGGCAATATCCGCCGGATCCGCCTGCGGATGCTGGACCGGCGCGGCGAAATAACCGACTTCACGCGTATAGGAAACCGAACCGGGCAGATTGAGATGCAAACCATCGAGCCAGGCACGACCGGGATTCAGTTCAAGATTGATCACGTCGCCACTGAACGACACATTCAGGACCTTGAAGCTGTCTTCCTGCTCCGCCGGTATCGCCGCGACATGCGGCCCGATCACATCCCGGCCCTGCATCTGCCGTAAACTGCGATGGATCCGGTCGGCCGCGTTCCAGTCCTGATCCAGCAACGCCCGTCCCTGCTGATGCAAGACACCGGTATCATTGTTGAATTTATCGGTCGCGGCGGCGGCATCAGGATAAAACTCGAATTTCGAAAAATCGCCTTTCATGGTCTTGCTTCCTTATTTTCAGGTTACCGGGATCAGCACCGGCCGAACCCCGACCGGCATGAATTCCCGATAGCGAATGTTGATGTTCTTCCATTTATGCGTATTGAGCAGATAACCGAAGGCACCCATGGCATCACGATTCGGTCCCTGCTCAAGCAGGCGTCGATCACTGCGTAGTTGCAACTGGGCATAGCCGGCTTCGCCGAATACATCACTGACAAAACTCAGGGGCGTCGAAGTACCGAACACACAGGCCTGGTGTTGCGGCAGTTTGTCCGCATCACCGGAAAAATAACTGAACTTGATACACCCCTGTTGATCGTCATGCACCTGCAGGCGCTGCAGCCAGATACCGCCCTGACCGGTAGCACGTTCCACGCGCATGCGGCCGAAACAGGTCATCCCGTCCAGGGTGAGATCTGGTCCCCAGTTATTCTCCGCATCGTCGGGATCGTGTACCGCCAGCGGTGCCGGATCCGGGACCGGATCCTGGCTGGCATCAATAATGGAATCCTGCAACAGCAACGCATAATGATCACCGGCGGCGATCGGCCCGCAGATACAACGTTTGAATTCCAGCGACGGAATCTGGTTAAAAGCGTCCTGCTCGTCCGGATCGGTGAGGGAAAAATCACCGGCCAGTCGCAGGGCATAGCGTACCGGTTGACGAACTGCATCCAGTGCACGATGGTTACCGGGATCGAGCGTACAGTTCGTAAAGCCCAGCCGGTTCAATGCCGCCTGTTCGACCAGCGCGCTATCGGCGGCAAAGTGAGACGCGGTTTTATCCCAGGTCAGATAGAGACCTTCCAGATCGACATTGAGATCGGCCATCAGGGCTTCGACATCGGGGCCGGTAATGTCATGCGGCCGGAAGGCCAGTGGACGGGTCAGGCGTATGATCGGCCGCTGACCGCTGGCGGCCCGAATGCGTAACGAGCGTGCCAGGCGCAGGAACCTGCGTCCGCTGCCGTCATCCCCTACCCCGCTGACCGCAGCAATATCCAGATCGTAGGTGCGACTATCCTGGATCTCGATGGTTCGAACCGGTCCCGGCGTATCCAGATCCGCCAGGGCATCGATTAGCCCCGCGCCGTCGGGGGCCGGCACACCACCGGCGGCCGTATTGAAATCGATCTTCCAGGTCCCGGCGGGGGCGGCATCGCGACTGATGGGTTGCGCCCCGCTGGTCCCCCTCGAGGAGCCGGAAAACGCATGGGTGGCGGAAATAAACAGACCTTCGAGCAGCGGGATCGCCTGTTCCGCGGCATCGGCCCCCCCGAGCCCGAACAACACCCGGCCGTGCTCCGGATCGATCACGATCTCACGCTGGCGCAGGCCGGGGCGCAATCCTGCTTCCCAGGCGCACAGGTTGGCACCACGCAAAATCCAGTCCGGCGCACCGCCGAAGCTGTCCGGCAGATGCAGGGTCAGCCCCACGCGATCTTCACCGGGTGCCACCGGTTGCGACCCCGTATAAAAATCCAGCGCCACATAGGCCGAGGGTTCGCCGCTGACCGACTCCTGACTCAGACGCGCGCGTGGCATCGGCCCCGGGACGGCATCGGGATCGGTCAGGCCGGGCGGCTCGGCATCGGGATCGTAATGATGGGTATTGAACAGCACCATCGGCTCGCGTAATGGATGCACATCAACCCGCAGGGCAAAGGGAGCCTCGTCACCGCTGGCATCCGCCGTCAGATCGATGATGTCCGTGCCCGGATCGAGCTCGGGTTTGATCACCGGCGTGGTGTAATCCTGCTGACGCCATAAAAAGATCGCCAGGTTCGGCAGATTATAACGGTTCTGCCCCGCGACCGGCGGTTTCACATCGGCAGTATGGGCGAACGGATCGAACGGCCCGTTGAACAGGCTCAAGGTAGCCGGATCGCGCAGGTTGACCGTCCCCCCGCGCACGGCACCACTGATGTGTTGCCGACGTTCCATCTCGGCGGGGATGGGCGGTCGACCGCCAATATCGGGACGCTGATGATTCAGGTGCTGGCTCCAGACCAGTCGATCGCGCAGTTCCACGGTGTGCGCTGCCCAGCCGCTCAACGCATAGGTGAGTGATTCGACAGCACCGAGTGTCCCCTTGCGCCGGCGATGATAGATGGTCCGCGCCACGTCGGCGCGCAAATCCCGCGCGTCCCCGGATAAATGCGAGGTACCGAGCAGATCGGCGATATAGGGGATCACCCAGTCATCGCAGGTGTCGATAAACAGATCGTGATACAGCGCCTCGACGTTATCCCGTACATTGGCATTGATCTGATCCAGTATGTCGAGATAGGCCTGTAATTGTTGCGGCGGTGCCTGGCCTGCATCACGCAGATGATAGATTTCCGGCAGGCGCTGGTAGAGTGACTTGCGTACGCTGTTCATGCTTCACACTCTCGTTTGCTTTCATCCAGAATCAGGTTCACGGAGAAGTGCTGCTCATGCAGCGCGAGTACCCGGGTAGCGTCGCATTGCACCAGCGGCTTGCGTTGCAATACCGTGGGTACTGACAGTTGCTCCGGATCGGTTTCGATGGGTGATCCCATATCCAGTCCCTGCAAGGCATCCACCTCGACCCATTGCACACCGTCCACCTGTTGAATGGCACCAATCACCTGAGAGATATGCACGTTCTGCCCGAAACGGCGCTGCGCCAGGCTGAACAGGCCCTCGTCGTTGTCGGCATCATCGGCGGTTATGACCCCGAGCGCAGCACCGATAGCCGCCTCGATATCCTGTGGCCGGCGATTGGCGGCATACGCCGCCCGGATCTGCAGGCTGATATAGTGCAGGTTGCCGGCAACACACTGGATGGGAAAACGGGCCGCACCGCGGCAACGGTTATAGGTCTTTAGCGTGTCACGCACCTTGTTCAGCGCCGGCTGGCTGCCGCTTTCAGTCAGAACGACCAGGCGCACCAGCGGCGTGCCGGCGGGGGCGGTCCAGTCGGCGCGCACCTTGATCACCCCGGGTATGGCCAGG
>JAXHTI010000061.1:0-15249 GCA_034190045.1 Pseudomonadota bacterium | reverse complement strand
TAGTAACTTGCCTTCGGGACTCTGATACACTTTATATGTATGACACAACTGGCTAACAAACACATCCTGCTCGGGGTGACCGGCAGCATCGCCGCCTACAAAGCGGCGGACCTGGTACGCCGGCTGCGCGAGGCAGGGGCCGAGGTGCGGGTGGTGATGACCGACGGCGCCTGTGAGTTTGTCACGCCGATGACTTTCCAAGCGGTCTCCGGGCACCCGGTGCACCGTCACCTGCTGGATACCGGGGCCGAGGCGGCGATGGGGCATATCGAGCTGGCGCGCTGGGCCGATGCGATTCTGGTTGCCCCGGCCAGTGCCAACTTTCTGGCCCGCCTGGTCCAGGGCCGGGCCGATGATCTGCTCTCCACGGTCTGCCTGGCCTCGGATGTCCCGCTGGCGGTGGCCCCGGCGATGAACGCCGGGATGTGGGCCAATCCGGCCACGGCCGAAAATGCCCGTACCCTGCAAAAGCGCGGGGTGCTGTTGATCGGTCCCGACAGTGGCGAACAGGCCTGCGGCGAAGTGGGGGCCGGGCGCATGAGCGAGCCGGACGCGATCCTGGCGCAATTGAGCGAGCTGTTCGGAACCGGCAGTCTCACTGGCAAGACGGTGCTGATTACCGCCGGACCGACCCGCGAGGCGCTCGATCCGGTGCGTTATCTCTCCAACCACAGTTCCGGCAAGATGGGCTTCGCCCTGGCCGAGGCGGCGGCCGAAGCTGGTGCCCGGGTGATTCTGGTCAGCGGACCGGTAAGCCTGTCCACGCCCGCCCATGTGGAGCGGATTGATGTGGTCAGTGCCGAACAGATGTATTCAGCGGTGATGGAGCGGGCCGAACAGGCGGATATGTTTATTGCCACGGCGGCGGTAGCCGATTATCGCCCGCTGCAGGTGTCTGATGAGAAGATTAAAAAGGATCAGGCACCGTTAAGTCTGGAACTGGAAAAAACGCCGGATATTCTTGCCAGCGTGAAGCAGCGGCATCCGCGGCTGTTCTGTGTCGGCTTTGCCGCCGAAACGACGAACCTGGCTCACTATGCCCGGGCCAAGTTGCAGGAAAAACGGCTGGAGATGGTGGTGGCCAATCCGGTGGGGCCGGCCGCGGTAGAGACCGGGGGAACCTTCGGCAGCGACACTAATGCCTTGCAGGTGTTCTGGTCGGAGGGTGAAGCCGAGTTACCGCTGGCCGGCAAGGCGCAGCTGGCGCGCCAGCTGATTCCACTGATTGTCAGTCGTTATGAAACGGGAACCCGGACTGCCACCACCGGCGCTAACGTTGTAGAATTGAAAAAAAACTGATTCGCTCCTTTGCCGGTCGCATCTGGCATAACAACAGAACAACCGCGTTTATCCAACTTACGGACTTCATTCATTATGGCCCGCATTCAACTGAAACTGCTCGATTCCCGTCTCGGAGAAGAAATCCCCCTGCCCGATTACGCCACCGACGGTTCCGCCGGGCTCGATCTGCGTGCCTGCCTGGATGAGACGCTGGTGCTCAGCCCCGGTCAGACCGAATTGATCCCGACTGGCCTGTCGATTCATATCGGCGACCCGTCACTGGCCGCAGTAATACTGCCGCGTTCCGGGCTGGGCCATAAGCATGGCATCGTGCTCGGTAATCTGGTGGGATTGATCGATTCGGACTACCAGGGTCAGTTATTCGTTTCCTGTTGGAATCGCGGCAGTGATTCTTTTACTATCAATATAGGTGAACGTATTGCCCAGCTGGTGTTTGTGCCAGTGGTCCAGGCGCAGTTCGATCTCGTGGAGGAGTTTGCAACGAGCTCTCGGGCCGAAGGCGGCTTCGGGCATACCGGTCGTGCATAACCCGTCATAATCCGAATAACAGGGGAGAGGCAGAGTGGCCCGTCGTCGCAAACGTAAAAGCAAAAGCCAGCAACAACAGATCCGGTCGAGCGGGATTACCCTCTCCACGGTCAGCCTGATCGCCTTTTTACTCTTCAGTGCCATTCTCGTGGTTTCCGTGTTCATCGGCCAGATGACGCCGCTCAATGCCCTGCAAACCCAGGAGAACGCGGTCCTGGAAAACGAGGCTCGACGCACCGCGGCCGGCATCAGCCGCGCGGTTGCCGATTATGCCCAGGGGCTGCACACGGTAGCCCGGGATCCGCAAACCCGGCAATTACTCCAAAGCGGCAGTCGCTCGGCGATTGCCGAACGCGAAAGTGAACTGCTGAGCATATTTGATAACGCCCTGCGGGTGCGTTTGCTGCAGCCCAAGATTTATTCCCCCGATAAAACCAGCGAGCCGCATCTGGGCTTTGCCTGTCTGGATCTGCAGCGTCAGGCCGAAGAGCTCAAGGCACGGCCACCGGTGGAAGTCCATGCCCTGGATACCCCGCAGGAACATATCGATATCGTCGAGCCGGTGCTGGATCGCAGCGGTGAAAAGGTGATCGGCCATGTGCAGTTGGCACTCGATGTTCGCCTGCTGGAGCGCTGGGTCAAAGAGGCGGCCGGCGACGGTTATGTCGAACTGCACCAGAAGATTACCGAACAAAGCAGCGTCATGCTCGGCAAGGCCGGCGAAGTACGACATCAGGCGCTGGCTGATTCGACCCATGTAGACATTCCCAACACGGCCTGGCAGTTGTCGGCCTGGATGCCCCAGGTGGAGCGGGTCTCGGCCTTTAACGTGAACCTGCTGACGATTCTCGCTATCGGTCTTGTACTGGTCGGGATTGTAACGTTACTGCTCTACCAGGCGATGAGCCGTTCCATCACCGCCGACCTGGAAAACTTCATGTTGCTCGAAGCCAGTATGCTGCGCGGTAACAAGCGCCATGAATATTTCCTCAAGATGAAAGAATTCAAAGAAATGGCCAAACGGTTGCAGGATTTACCGGCCGCCCCGATCATGCAGCGCGAGCACGATGACGAAGATAATTCGCTGAACATGGCCGATCTGGGCTCGTCCGACCGGATATTCATGGACAGCAGCAGCATGTCGGTGGAAGAGCTGGACAGCGACGAAGATCGGGCCCGCTTCGAAAGCCGGGAGCCGCAACCGCCAAAAAAGCCTGAAGCCGCCCCGGTTGCCCCGGCCAGTAACGCGCCGGCGCCGCCGGCCATGCCACCGGCTGAGATCTTCAAGGCCTATGACATCCGCGGCATCGTCGGGCGCACCCTGACGCCCCAGCATGCATTGCTGATTGGCCAGGCACTGGGCAGCGAGGCCCGCCAGCGCGGTCTGACGAAAATCGCCTTCGGGCGTGACGGGCGCAAATCCGGTCCGGAACTCGGAGGCGCGCTGGTACGCGGCCTGCAGGCCGCCGGGCTGCAGGTCATCGATGTGGGCATGGTGCCGACGCCGGTACTCTATTACGCCGCGCACCAGCTGGCCGACGGCTCGGGCGTCATGCTGACCGGCAGCCACAACCCGCCGGATTACAACGGTTTCAAGATGGTGCTGGGGGGCGAAACGCTCTCGGGCGATGCGATCCAGGGCCTGCGTCAGCGTATCGAGAGCAAGGATTTTGCCCAGGGCCAGGGCAGCTACGGCACGCAGAGTATTACCAATGACTACATCAAACAGATTGTTTCCGATATCAAGCTGCCGCGCCCGCTCAAAGTGGTGATCGATTGCGGCAACGGTGTTGCCGGTGCCGTGGCGCCAGCATTGTTCCGTGGGCTCGGTGTCGAGTTGATCGATATTTACAGTGAAGTCGATGGAAACTTCCCCAATCATCACCCCGATCCCAGTCAGCCCGAGAACTTGCGCGATGTCATCGAACTGGTGCGGGCCCAGAATGCCGATCTGGGGATTGCATTCGATGGTGACGGCGATCGCATCGGGGTGGTCAGCCCGGATGGCAATATTATCTGGCCGGATCGGCTGATGATGTTGTATGCCACTGATATTCTGTCACGCAATCACGGCGCACAGATTATTTACGACATTAAATGCTCCAGTAATCTCACCCGGGTGATCTGGGAGAAAGGCGGCGAGCCGATTATGTGGAAGACCGGTCATTCGCTGATCAAGGCGAAGATGAAACAGTCCGGTGCCCTGCTGGCCGGTGAGATGAGCGGACACATCTTTTTCCAGGAACGCTGGTTCGGCTTTGACGATGCCCTGTATGCTGCAGCGCGCCTGCTGGAAATTCTGGCCAAAGACAAGCGCAAGCCGCAGCAGATTTTTGCCAGCCTGCCGGACATGGTCAACACACCCGAATTGCGCGTCGATCTGGCAGAGGGCGAGCAGCACCAGTTTATGGACGAGCTGATGAACCGGGCCGAGTTCGACAACGCCAATGTCATCATGATCGATGGCGTACGGGCCGATTTCGAGGATGGCTGGGGACTGGTGCGGGCGTCCAACACGACACCGAGCCTGATCATGCGTTTCGAGGCCAAAGACAAGGAAGCCCTGCAGCGCATTCAGCAACAGTTCCGCGAGTTACTGCAATCGGTCAAACCCGATCTTGCCCTGCCTTTCTAGGTGGATCGACTGCCTCGCGCATTAACCGGATAATAAAGTAACTGTATGAGTATTAACGCCAAATCCGCCCTCAACATTGCCAAGGTCCTGACCGAGGCGCTGCCCTATATCCAGCGTTTTCAGGGCAAAACGATAGTTATTAAGTATGGCGGCAATGCCATGGTCGACGAGAATCTTAAACAGGGGTTCGCGCGGGATATCGTGTTAATGAAACTGGTGGGAATGAACCCGGTTGTCGTGCACGGTGGCGGGCCACAAATTGGTAACGTGCTGAAGCAGATTGGCAAGGAAAGCCAGTTTATCGAAGGTATGCGGGTCACCGATTCGGAAACCATGGATGTAGTTCTGATGGTGCTCGGCGGTCTGGTTAACAAGGAGATCGTTAATCTGATTAATCAGGCCGGCGGCCATGCCGTCGGGCTGACCGGCAAGGATGGCGGTCTGATCCGGGCCCGCAAGATGACCTTCGAGCGTCAGAACCCCGAAATGAATGCGCCCGAGATTATCGATATCGGTCATGTGGGGGATGTGCAGAGCATCGATCCTTCCGTGGTCAATATGTTGATCAAACAGGGCGATTTCATTCCGGTTATTGCGCCTATCGGTGTTGGCGAGGATGGTCAGTCCTATAATATCAATGCCGATCTGGTGGCTGGAAAACTGGCGATTACCCTCGGTGCGGAAAAACTGATCCTGTTGACCAATACCCCCGGTGTGCTGGATAACGAGGGTGGACTGTTGACCGGCCTCAAGGCGAAGGAAGTGGAAGCCCTGATCGACGATGGTACTATCCACGGCGGAATGCTGCCCAAGATTCGCTGTGCCCTGGATGCGGTGCATTCCGGTGTCGGCACCGCGCAGATTATCGACGGGCGGGTTGAGCACGCCGTTCTGCTGGAAGTGTTGACCGACGAGGGTGTCGGTACCCTTATAAGAAACTGAAGACAGGCGCTATGAACCAGAAGCAATCGGACAAGCCGTCACGCCGCCAGCAGATACTCGAGGTGCTGGCCAGTGAACTGGAGAACAGTCCCGGCGAACGGATTACCACTGCCGGTCTGGCCCGGGCCGTCGGCGTTTCCGAGGCTGCACTGTATCGTCATTTTCCCAGCAAGGCGCGCATGTTCGAGGGGCTGATCGAGTTTATCGAGGATTCCATCTTCGGCCTGATCAACCGGATTCTGGAGGATCAGAAATCCGCCATTCGGCGCAGCGAACACATTATGACGCTGGTACTCGGTTTCGCGGCCAAAAACGCCGGCATCACCCGCCTGCTGGCCGGCGATGTGCTGGTCGGAGAAACAGAGCGGCTGCGCAGTCGTATCGATCAGTTCTATGACAGGCTGGAAACTCAGCTCAAGCAGGTGCTGCGCGAAGGCGAGATGAACGGCGAGTTGTCACCGGGGCTGCCTGTGGGGCCGAGCGCCAACCTCTTGCTGTCGATCATTGAGGGGCGTATTAACCAGTATGTGCGCAGTGGTTTCCGACGCTCACCGCAGGAAATGTGGGAAGATCAGTGGAGCCTGCTGGAGACGTTGCTACAGGCTCGCGATTAAAATCTAGCGTGAGGACTGGGCCGATTTCAGTTTACGAAAACGCGCCAGCTCCGCCTCGAATTTTTGCTTCAGACTCTCCAGTTCCTGCGCCTTTTCGGCCATGAAGGTCTTGTTGTTCGCGATCTGGCGCTTGACCTGCTCCATTTGCTCGAGCAGGGTTTCGGAAAGTTCCTGGCCGCGGCGTTCCTGGTTGGCCGCCTGTTTCTGCAGGTCAGCGAGCTTATCCCGCAGTGTTTCGTTGCTGGCCCGGGTAATGTCGATCAGACTTTGAATGGCCGAGGTTTTGTCCTCGTAATACAGTTTCAGGTCGCGCTCGTTTGTAAATGTATTTAACAGTATCCGATCACGGCGTTTTTGCTCCGCTTCTTTTTCTTCTTCCAGACGGCGTTGTTCGGCTGCCCGTTTTTCGGCCTCAAGCTCTTCAGGGGTCTTGGCCGGTTCCTCGACATCGATGACCACGCCCTGCTCGTTAAGGATTTCAATACGCTGTTGGGAGTATTCGGGCGGGACGCTCTGGCCGCACTCGCGCACGCCTTCATCATTGGTCCAACATTTGAAACGGCCCGCCACGGCGGGATTGGCCAGCGCGAGAATCAGCGCGGCGAGGCAAAGGCGAACTGGTAATCGGAATCCGGTTATCATTACAGGGTCCCTAGCTTGGGGAATTCAATTGTAGGAAATTTAGCACGCATGTTGGAATACATCCTGTTATTTATTATTTCCCTGCTGGCCAATGCTTTTTCCGCTTTTGCCGGCGGCGGGGCGGGTTTGCTGCAGTTGCCGGCCCTGATTTTCCTCGGTTTGCCCTTCAGTGTCGCGCTGGCAACCCACAAGCTGGCCAGTGTTGCCTTGGGTATCGGCGCCTCTGCCCGCCACTTTAGAGAAAAGAACCTGGATGGACAATTTGCACTGATCATGTTGCTGGCCGGGGTGCCCGGAGTGGTTCTGGGAGCCAGTGTCATCCTGAACGTGCCGGACCGCTGGGCGGAACTTGCTCTGGGGATACTGACCATGGGACTGGGAATCTATTCCTGGAAGAGCCCCGATCTCGGCCAGGTGGATACCCGCACGCATCGGGACCGCAGAGGGCTGCTCATCGGGGGCGCGGTATTGTTTGGCATCGGGTTTCTCAACGGTTCGCTGACGTCCGGGACCGGTCTGTTTGTCACGCTGTGGCTGATTCGCTGGTTCGGGCTCGATTACAGGCGCGCCGTTGCTCACACGCTGGTGATGGTAGGGTTGTTCTGGAATGCCAGTGGCGCCCTGACCCTGGGCCTGCTGGGTTCGATTCGCTGGGACTGGTTGCCGGTATTGTTGCTGGGCTCGTTGCTGGGCGGTTATATCGGTGCCCACTATTCGATCACCCGGGGCAACCGGGCTATCAAACGGGCATTCGAGCTTGTGACCGTGCTGGTCGGACTTAAACTGATTATCGGTTGAGGGGTGCGACAGGGACAGGCGTCTTCATGAGACGCGGATACGCACGACCGTCATGATTTCCATCTCCATGCCACCGACATTGAGCTTGTCGGGATAATAGGTCAGGTTGACGCGGGCACCGGTGAGATCCTTGTATTTTTTCTTGCGTTTATAACGAAAGGGAACATCCACGCCCTCAATCATTACTGTATTGATAAACCACTCGCCTTCCTCGCGCTGTACATGGGAGGTGACTTTGACATCGTCGCTATGCACGAGTTTGTCATGCTGCTTGGTTAATTTGTCCGGATCCGACACAGGGCGCTCGCTTTGATTCTCGATATTGTACCGGTTCATTGTAACACCAAAGCCGCGGGTGGAGCAGTAAACCGGCAAGTTCACGGTTTTACGGGAAAAATCAGCTGAATTACTCCGGTAACTGTCCCTCGGCCAGCTGCGCCTGCAGCTGTCGCCAGTAATTCGCGTCGAGCAATTCCGGGTGCAGGCGAGTGAAAAGCTGACGTTGGCGGGGGTCGGTAAACAGAAATACGGCGAATTCCTCGGGAAAAATGTCATTGGGAGCAACGGAATACCATGGCTCGGCTGCCAGTTCATCCTCGGGATAACGCGGCGGCGGAATATGTCGAAAATGACATTCGTCCATTGGCATAATTTCGTCGTAATCGTAAAAAATGACCCGGCCGTAACTGGTGATGCCGAAATTCTTGGTCAGCAGATCGCCGGGGAATATCCCGGCGGCGGCAATGTCATGGATGGCATCCCCGTAATCCTGCAGGGCGTGCTGTATGTCTTCCTCGTCGGCCCGCTCCAGATAAAGATTCAGCGGCTCGAGACGCCGCTCGATAAACAAATGTTTGATGATCAGCTGGTTGCCCTCGAACGAGACTTGCGAGGCGGCTTCGGTTTGCAGTTCCTCGAGCAGTTCGTCGGTAAACCGATCTACAGGGAAAGCCGTGTAGGAAAACTCCCAGGCATCGGACAGACGCCCGACCCGGTCGTGTTGCTTGACCATGTGATAGCGATCGATAACTTTCTGACGGGTAGTGTTCTTCGGTGGCGGAAACCGGTCGCGAATCAATTTGAAAACATAGGGGTAGGAGGGGAGAGTGAATACCACCATGACCATCCCCTTGCTGCCCGGGGCAGTTTCTATGGCGTCCGATGAACGCTGCAGGTGATCGAGAAAATCGCGGTAAAATTCGGCCTTGCCCTGCTTGTGAAACCCGATCTGGGTATACAAATCCGCTGCGGTTTTCTCTGGCAAAAAATCGAGCAGGAAGCGGATTACCGCCGAGGGAATTTCGGTGTCGACCAGAAAGTAGGCGCGTGCCGAAGTGAACAGACTGGCGACATTGTCACGCTCGCTGATCAGCCGATCCACATAGGCGAAACCGTCCTGGTTGCGACGGATACGCAGAATAAATGGATAGCGATCAGGGCCATTGATAACCCGGCCGACCAGGTAGGCCGAGCGATTGCGATAAAAAGGCTGGCGCAGCATCTGGATCTGGAAATGCTGGGCAAGCCGGCGAGGCAGGTTGGTATGCCGGCGAATGGCCGCCGTAATGCAGCGCACATCATGCCGGCGATTACCGAAAGACAGACCGATATCCGAAGTGGAGAGTATTTTCTCCAGCGTGGCGCGCCAGCCCTCGCGCAAGGGGTAATAGCTTCGATAGACCGGATCGTCGCTGTCCAGTCGCTCGGTGGACATGGACGGGCGCACGAAAATGAAATCATTATTGTAAAAGTGACGTTCGAACAAACCGACAAAAACCGAGTTATAAAAGGTCTCGGCCAGTTCCGGCTGACGATGGCGATAGAGCAGGCCCATATATTGAAACTTGACCTGTTGCCAGGGGGCGGCGTGGAGTGTTTCGTGGGCGAATCGATCGCGCAATTCGTGGATGGTTTCGCGGACCCGGTCATCGTACAGACTGATGCGCCGGATAGCCGCCTGGCGGCTGGCGACCCAGTCACCCCGGATAAAGTTAGCGTGTGCTTCGCGGGTTATTTCGCGAAACAGGGTAAAGTGCCTGCTGAAGCCGGTAAGGATCATGGCAGCCAGCTCACCGACCACACCCTGCTCGGAATGTCCCGGGAGGAAATTCGGCAAGCTGGATGCCCGGCGATCAGGGTCGACACTCATACCTTTACCTTCGGATCGTTTATGTGTCGTCGAACTGCCCCTCCTCGGTGGAACCGGTCAGCGCGGTAACCGAAGAGAAGCCGCCCTGGATGGTGGAGGTGACATCATCAAAATAGCCGGCGCCTACCTCCTGTTGATGAGAGACGAAGGTATAGCCTTTTTCGCGTGCGGCAAATTCGGGTTGCTGTACTTTTTCCACGTAATGTTTCATGCCTTCGCCACGCGCATAATCATAGGAAAGATCGAACATGTTAAACCACATGCTATGGATGCCGGCGAGAGTAATGAACTGGTATTTGTAGCCCAGTGCGGCCAGGTCTTCCTGGAAGCGGGCGATGGTTTTGTCATCGAGGTTTTTCTTCCAGTTAAATGAGGGCGAACAGTTATAGGCCAGCAGCTTGTTCGGATTTTTCTCCAGCACCGCCTGGGCGAACTCGCGGGCGAAGCCGAGATCCGGAGTGCCGGTTTCGCACCATACCAGGTCCGCGTAGGGGGCATAGGCGACACCCCGGGAAATTGCCTGTTCCAGACCATTCTTCACCCGGTAAAAACCTTCATCCGTGCGCTCACCGGTCAAAAATGGCGTGTCGTTCGGATCAAAATCGGACGTCAACAGGTTGGCCGCCTCGGCGTCGGTGCGGGCGAGCAACAGGGTCGGGACATTGCACACATCGGAAGCCAGGCGCGCGGCGATCAGTTTGTGCACCGCCTCCTGGGTCGGCACCAGAACCTTGCCGCCCATGTGACCGCATTTTTTAACCGCTGCCAGCTGATCCTCGTAATGCACGCCGGCCGCGCCGGCGGCAATCATGTTTTTCATCAATTCAAACGCATTGAGTACACCGCCAAAGCCGGCCTCTGCGTCGGCCACGATCGGCAGAAAGAAATCGGTATAGCCTGCGTCGCCGGGGTTGTCCCCGCGCGCCCACTGGATCTCGTCGGCGCGCTTGAAGGTGTTGTTGATGCGTCGCACCATCGCCGGGACCGAGTCATAGGCATACAACGATTGATCGGGATACATGGTTTCCGAAGTATTGCCATCGGCCGCCACCTGCCAGCCGGAGAGGTAGATCGCCTCGATGCCGGCCTTGGCCTGTTGCAGGGCCTGGCCGCCGGTAATGGCGCCCATCGCGTTAACGTAGCCCTTTCGGGCCTCGCCATGCACCAGCGCCCAGAGCCGCTCGGCACCTTTGCGGGCCAGAGTAAATTCCGGCTGCAACGAGCCCCGCAGACGAACCACGTCGGCCGCCGAATAGCCCCGCTTGACATCATTCCAGCGGGGGTTCTGCGCCCATTCCAGCTCGAGTTCCCGGATTTGCTCGTCGCGTGACTTCATGCTGCTGTCCTCCTGCGGGTTATGGCACCAGTTATTTCATTGCGAGGGGACCGGCCATGGTGGCCGATAACCCCAATAATGATCACCCTTTACAGAGATAACTTGTTTTAATGTGCTGTATTAAAGATAGATGATGGTTGGCGAAGCTGCCACAACCGCAGGGGATATAAAATGTGCGCTCAGAGAGCGCAGTGCCAGTAATCCTGGTTATGGATTACGCGTTCAGGACGAAGCAGCATAGGGTACTGCCTGGGGATTAGCGACTAAGCGGATAATAAAGTAATAAAAACTATTCCTCTCACAGAGACGCCAAGGCGCAGAGAATATTGACTTTGTGAGCTCTGCCTCTTTGCGAGAGATAATTGCTGTGTCTCGTTTTCTCAGGGCAGACTGTAAAAGACTCAGACTTCGATGTCGTAATCGATAGTCAATGGCGCGTGGTCAGAGAACCACTTGTTTTTATACACCGAGGCTTTTTTGACCGTGCCCTTTAGCCCCGGCGTGATGATCTGATAATCGATACGCCACCCGACGTTGTTCTCGCGGGCGTTGCCGCGATTGGACCACCAGGTATATTGATCGGGCTTTTTGTTGACTTCGCGAAAGGCATCGATGAAACCGATGTTGTCGAACAGGTTATCCAGCCAGGCACGCTCCACCGGGGTAACACCGGAGGTCTTCTGGTTGGATTTCCAGTTCTTGATGTCGATCTCTTTGTGCACGGTGTTGAAATCGCCGCAGATGATGTAATCGCGACGCCGGCGCCGCATAGCTTTGAGGTCCTCGGCAAACCGATCCATGAAGATCAGCTTGTTGTTGTGGCGCTCCTCGCTGGACGAGCCCGAAGGCAGGTAGAGCGAGGCAATGGTGAGCTTGCCGATCTCGATTTCAATCCAGCGCCCCTCGGTGTCGACATGATCCCAGCCCAGGCCGATGGAGACCTTGTCCGGCCGGTGGCGGCTCATGATGGCCACGCCGCTATAGCCTTTTTTCTGGGCGTCGAAATAATAGGTGTGATAACCCTTCGGATAGAAAATATCGTTATCCAGCTGGTGTTCCTGCGCCTTGGTCTCCTGAATACAGATCACATCAGCCTTCTGGCGCTTCATCCATTCGAAAAAGCCCTTGCGCTGGGCGGCGCGAATGCCGTTGAGGTTGGCGGTAATCACTCTGAACATCACACTTATCCGGTTACGACCAAAAGGTGTATGATACACAACCTGAGCAACGAAATCCCCAGCCACACAATTCGGAATTTATTCTATGCGTGATTATCAACAGGAATTTATCGAGTTCGCCCTGCAGCGCGACGTGCTGCGCTTTGGTGAATTTACGCTCAAGTCGGGGCGGGTCAGTCCCTATTTTTTCAACGCCGGCCTGTTCAACAGCGGCAAGGCCCTGGCGCGCCTGGGGCGCTACTACGCACAAACCATTGTGGATTTTGGCGTGCAGTTTGACGTGCTGTTCGGCCCCGCCTACAAAGGCATACCGCTGGCTGCGGCGACGGCCGTGGCCCTGGCCGAGCAGCACGACCGGGATGTGCCCTATGCCTTCAATCGCAAGGAAGCCAAGGCCCACGGCGAGGGGGGGAATATTGTCGGTGCGCCACTGCAGGGCAAGGTACTGATTATCGACGACGTGATCACCGCCGGCACCGCCATCGGCGAGGCGATGGAGATTATCGAGGCCAACGGAGCGACTCCGGCGGGCGTGGTCATCGCCCTGGATCGTCAGGAAAAAGGCAAGGGCGAGTTGTCCGCTATTCAGGAAGTCGAGAACAATTATGCGATCCCGGTGCACAGCATTATCCGGCTCGAATTGTTAATTGAATTCCTGTCGACCCAACCCGGTATGGAAGACAGGCTCGAAGCCGTCAAGCAGTATCGTGCGCAATACGGTACGGGTTAGTCCAGTGCCTCCCGGAACTGTTTAATCGCATAATCGAAAAACTTTGCCATCCCCTGGCGTATTTGTGGTGACAACTCGATAAGTCGGGAACGCCCGTCCCGGGGGTTGGGTGTTTCCAGCAAGTAGCCCATCTCCACCGCCCGGTCGATATACTTTTTGGCTGTCTGTATGCCCAGGTGTCTGATGAAATGACAGGCCCGGGTCTTGGGGACCGGCGTGTCGCGTAGCCAGAGTTCGGTAAACAGATCCGAGTAATTCAAATCGTAGAATTCCTGTTCCCTGAAAAACTGCAGCCAGTAAGCATCCATGGCCTTGAGGGCCACCACGAAACGACGTCGTTCCACATTCCGCTGTTTATTATTGCGCTGAGTCATTGGCTGATCGTGTTCAGGTTTCTCATTGCCAGCCTACTGATAAATCACCGGTAAATCTATAGGTAAATTTAATATTAAATTTGGCACTAGTCTTGCAGCCTGAATAGCAGGTTTCAACCACGGTTATGTCGACATGCAGCAAGACTTGCCAATCTGGAGAGCGCTGTGGCGCGAGCCCGAGGGGGCAATACCCAACGTCCTGGCGCTGGGTTATGCGGTTTTCGGGCACCTGTTCGGCCTTATCCTGCTAGTTCAGCCGGGGATCCTGAGCGGGATCGCGGGTCTGTTGCTGACGTTCCATACCCTGGTGATATGCGCCTACCTGGTGCACGAAGCGGCACACATGACCCTTTTCAGGTCACAGCGGCTCAACAGCGGCGTCGGTGAAATCCTGCTCTGGCTGACCGGCGCCGCCTATGCGTCGTTTGCGCGGGTGCGGCATTTGCATATCCGCCATCACCGGGACCGGGCCGACGTGGCCTGCTTTGACTATCAAACATTTCTGCAGCGTTCACCGCGCTGGGTAGTGGCACTCGTGTATGGGCTGGAAAAGATTTATATCCCGGCAGTGGAGCTGATCATGCATTACCAGGTACTGGTGCGACCGTTTTTCGTCCCGCATCTGAAACAATATCGCGTACGCGTGATAATTGTCCTGGTCACACGTGTTGCCCTGTTTGCCCTGCTGTTCAGTTACTCACCCTGGGCCCTGGCGGGTTACGCTATCGCCTACATGCTGTTCATCCAGACGCTGTTCATTGCCGATGCCTTTGCCCATACCTATGAGAGTTACCTGGTGGCGCAACCCGACGAACCGGTGCCGCAGGAGGGCCGGGACCGGGCCTATGACGTAGCCCATACCTATTCCAACCTGATCTCGACGCGTTTCCCGTGGCTGAACCTGCTTAATCTGAACTTCGGCTATCACACCGCACACCACGAACAGGCCGCCACGCCCTGGTATCGCTTGCCAAAACTGCATGAGCAACTCTATGGCGACGCGCAACATCGACAGGTTTTGCCCTATCGCGAGTTGTGGCGAACGCTGCATCGCAATCGTCTGCGCCGGATCGAAACCGATGATTACGGCGATGTTGGCCAGGGAGCGGGGCGGGCCGACAGGTTTGTCGGCGCGCACGGCGTTTCATTTTTGAGCATCGTCTGACGCCATGGAGATTCGTTTGCAGAATAAAACTGTACTGATCACCGGTGCGGCCACCGGGATCGGCAAGGCAATGGCGCTGGCTTTTGCACAGTCCGGTGCCAACGTGGTGATCAACCATTACCGGCAGGCCTCGCTTGCCGAGCAACTTGTTGACGAACTCAAGACCACCGGTGTCGGTGCTATCGCCATCGAGGCCGACGTCAGCCATCGCGGGCAGGTCAGAGCCATGGTGGATCTGGTGCTGGCGAAGTTCGGCAATATCGATGTGCTGATCAACAATGCCGGAGTCAACATCGTCAAAGCGTTTCTCGATATCACCGAAACAGAGTGGGATCGCATCCTGGATACCAATCTGAAATCGGTCTTTCACTGCTGCCAGGCGGTACTGCCCGGTATGCTGGAAGCCGGCGAAGGGGTGATTATCAATATGGCCTCGGAACTCGGTTACCTGGGCCGGGCCCGTTTTGCGCCCTATACCGCTTCCAAAGGCGGCGTAATCACCCTGACCCGATCGCTGGCCCGCGAGTTCGCTCCGGACATTCGCATCAATGCCATTGCCCCCGGGCCGGTGCTGACCCCGATGCTGGAGTCGGAGATCAGCAACCAGGAGGAATGGGAGCAGGAGATGGATATCCCGGTGCAACGGCTGGGCAAGCCCGAAGAGATCGCGGCCACCGCCGTGTTTCTCGCCTGCGAACAGGCAGCCTATTACTGCGGCGATGTGTTGAGCCCCAACGGCGGCGCACTGATGCGCTGACTTCAAAACGGAAACCAGAATGATGCAACAACGACGTGTGGATATGATGAGCTGGCCGGAGTATGCAAAGGCCGTGGATGAAGGTGCCGTGGTGATCCT
>JAXHTI010000060.1:13976-15303 GCA_034190045.1 Pseudomonadota bacterium | reverse complement strand
CGGGTCAGGCGATTGAACAGGGTGGACTTGCCGACATTGGGACGACCGACGAGAGCGATGACCGGTTGCATGGACGTTCCTGAATCAGATGGCTGGCAAGTTGAAACGCGACACGGTTATTCGGTCCGCCCGAAGGCGGCCAGAGAACCCTGGCGATCCACCGCGATGACCCGCTCGCCGACCACCAGCGGCCGGGTCAACACGTTGTTTTCCTTGCGAAAAGCCGGATCGTACTCGTCGTATTCATCGGTCAGCAGATAGAACCCGGCATTGATCCGGGCACGCCCGGCCAGCTCCCCGCTTTCGCGCAGCAACCAGTGCAAATAACCGTCGTAATCGGCCACCACCAGATAGGGGCCATCCAGTTGCGGGCGCGTGACACTACGGCGCAGCAACTTGTCCTGGCGCCACAGGGTAGCGCCATTACGCCGGTTCAGCGCCAGAACCTGGCCCTCGCTGTCACTGAGATAGACACGGTAATCATCCACCGCCATGCCGGTATAGGAGGACATATCCCGGGCCCAGACAATGCGCCCGGAACTGATGTCGACCGCCGCCAGCCGCCCCTGATAGGTCACGGCATACACTACATCCCCGACCACCACCGGCTCGGCATCGATATCGATCATCCGTTCCAGCTCGGTCTTGCCCGAGGGATAACTGATCGCCGTCTCCCAGAACACCGACCCGTTGCTCAACACCAGCGCACTGAGACGGCCGTTGTCGGAGCCGGCAATCACCAGATCGTTGACAATCACCGGCGCGCTGTTGCCGCGCAGAGTCAGCGCGGGCACGCTGCGATCATAGACCCAGCGCCGCTCACCACTGGCGGCCTCCAGAGCAAACAGTTTGCCATCGTTGGTGCGCGCCACCAGCGTCCCGTCGGCCACGGCCGGGCGGGCGATCACTTCACTGGAGAGTTCCGCTCGCCAGAGGATCTCGCCATCGTCGGCGGACAGCGCCACCACCTCGCCCTGGCGGGTGCCAAAATAGAGACGCCCGTTGTCGTACACGGCGCCGGTGGCCAGTTCCAGGTCAGTGTGGCGTTCCCATTTCAGCTTGCCGGTGGCCAGTTCAAAGGCTTTGACATAGCCCTGATAGTCCGCCGCGTAGCCGGTCTGTGCGTGGTGGCGCACCGGCAAATGCAGGAACTGATCCCCGACCCCGCGACCGGCCTGTGACGACCAGAGCGTGTCGATGCGCACCTGCGGCTCGGCAAGGGGCTCCAGCTCGCGCGGCGGCTTGAGATTGGCGGAACTGCACGCGCTCAATACCAGCGCGGCACCGGCGATCAGCAGCAATGCTCTCACGGCTGCACCTCGTTGTT
>JAXHTI010000060.1:12465-13876 GCA_034190045.1 Pseudomonadota bacterium | reverse complement strand
CCGTTTTCCGCCCACCAGTCCTTGATGGCCTGGATGGTTTCTTCTTCACTGCGTTCAAACTGTGCCATTGTCTCTTCCCGTCGTTTGCCAAATGCCGCGCGTTCGCCTGTGCCGGTCTCAGGCCAGCTCGAATTCGCGGGTCAGGAAATCGCCCAGCGCTTGCCGGGTCAGTTGCTGTTGCGGCGTGTCGCCGCGTAAATCCTTGAGTGTCACGCTTTCGGCTGCCAGTTCCTCTTCGCCCAGAATCAGCGCATAACGGGCGCCACTGCGATCCGCCTTTTTCATCTGGCTTTTGATGCTGCCACCGCCGCAATGGACCTGCAGGCGCAGCGCCGGCATGCTGTCGCGCAATTGTTCGGCCAGCTGCAAGCCGGCAATTTCGGCCTGGGCACCGGCCAGCAACAGATAGGCGTGGGGCCGGTACGGCGTTTCGTCAAAGGGGTGTTCATCCAGCAAGGCCACCAGCCGTTCCATTCCCAGCGCAAACCCCATCGCCGGGGTCGGTTTGCCGCCCAGTTGCTCGACCAGACCGTCGAAGCGGCCGCCGGCACACACGGTACCCTGGGCGCCGAGGCGATCGGTCACCCATTCAAACACGGTTTTGGCGTAATAATCGAGCCCGCGTACCAGCCGGGGGTTGACCCGGTATTCGATGCCAACGGCCTCCAGCAGTTCCCGCAGGCGGGCAAAATGCTCGGCCGATTCATTATCCAGATGATCCTGCAGACGCGGCGCCGCCTCGATCAGTGCTTGCAGGTCCGGATTCTTGCTGTCGAGGATGCGCAGCGGGTTGCTGTGCAGCCGCCGCTGGCTGTCCTCGTCGAGCTGCGCCTGGTGGGCGCTGAAGTACTCGACCAGGACGTCACGATAGGCCCGCCGCGCTTCGCTGGTACCCAGCGTATTGAGTTCCAGGCGCACATCGTCGGCCAGCCCGAGCGCCTTCCACAGCCGGGCGCTGAGGATGATCAGCTCGGCATCGATATCCGGCCCCGGCAGACCGAAGACCTCGACCCCGAGCTGGTAAAACTGGCGATAGCGACCTTTTTGCGGGCGCTCGTGGCGAAACATGGGACCGGCATACCACAGTTTCTGCGTGCCCTGGTTCAGCAGGCCGTTCTGGATGCCTGCGCGCACACAGCCGGCAGTCCCCTCCGGACGTAAACTCAGGCTGTCGCCGTTGCGATCCTCGAAGGTGTACATCTCTTTTTCGACGATGTCGGTCACCTCGCCGATGGAGCGTTTGAACAGTTCGGTCTTTTCGACGATGGGCAGGCGGATCTGCTGATAGCCATAACCGGCCATCAATTGCCCGAAGCGGGCCTCCACGAACTGCCAGCGAGGGGATTCTGCCGGCAGAATATCGTTCATGCCCCGGATTGCCTGGACTGCGTTTGCCACGTTGATATCCTGT
>JAXHTI010000060.1:5204-12365 GCA_034190045.1 Pseudomonadota bacterium | reverse complement strand
GCCTGGATGATACTGACATCCTGGTGCAGCTGACGGGCAGCTTCCTCGCGGCTCAGTTGCCGGGCTTCGCGGGCCTCGCGCAAACGCTTGCCGGGCCACATGCGCGGTTCAGCGGGCGGCATTTCCGGTTGTTGTAACGCCTCCCGCTCCATGTCTGCTCCTTTATAGTTTTCCCCGGCTTTCCAGTTTTCTCAGCTTGCGGGTTTCCTCGGAATCTGGAAACCGTCCCTTGAGTAACATGGCATAGCTGGCCACCCGATTTCTGTTACCTGATTGGCGTTCCAGCAAAATACCCAGCCACAAGCTCTGGGCGTTATGCTGGCGACGCTCCAGGAAGCGTTCCAGATACTGGCGGGACTGGGTATACAGACTCATATCGAAGGTCATGCGGGCCATGCCCAGATTGGCCGCGGGCAGTTTGGGATCCAGGCGCAACGCCTGCAGGTAGTACTCCTCGGCCCGCTTGAGGTTGTTCTGGCTTTCGGCGCACTGGGCCATGTTCTCGTAGATGCCCGCCTTGCCCGAGTAAACCGGATCTTCGAGCGCCTCGTTGAAATAACGATCCGACTCGGCATATTTTTCCATATCACAGAGCAGCACCGCGTAATTGTTCAGCAATGAGGGATCGTCGGGGGTGATATCCAGCGCCTGCTGGAAATGGTCTTCGGCTTTCTTTGGACGATCGACCCGGCGATACAGTTCGCCAAGATAATGATGAGCGCGGGCATTGTCTTCGTTCTGGCTTATCGCTTTTTGCAGCTTGCCCATGGCGCGCTCGTTATCGCCCTGCTGCATGTAGCGCACACCCAGCTCGGCATTGAGTTCGGAAGCCCGTTGCAAGCGTTCCTCGGACAACTCCGGTTGACTCGTGGTCGTACAGGCGCCAAGCAGCAACGCCGGGATCAATAACAGTCCATAACGCAGCTCTTGAGTCATGTTCCCACCCTGTTGATTGGCATTGGCTCGCTCGCACGGCGAAGTTTGCGTTTGGTTTTATCCTCGACCTTGCCGGCCAGCTGACCGCAGGCGGCATCGATATCTTCACCCCGGGTCTTGCGGGTCACGGTCATCAACCCGGCTTCCATCAAGATATCACGAAAGCGGTTGATGGTGGCTGCATCCGAACAGCGGTAGTCGGTACCGGGGAACGGATTGAACGGAATCAGGTTAATTTTCGATGGAATCTGGCGCAATAAGCGGATCAACGCGCGGGCATGCTCTGGGCTGTCATTAATGCCATCGAGCATCACGTATTCAAAAGTGATCTTGCGCCGCGAATCGTCGGCCAGATACCGCTGGCAGGCGGCCATCAGTTCCTTGATCGGGTACTTGCGGTTGATCGGTACCAGCTGATCGCGCAGCTCATCATTCGGGGCATGCAGGGAGACAGCCAGACTGACATCGCTGACCTGTTTGAGACGATCCAGTGCCGGGATGACACCGGAAGTACTGAGAGTCACGCGTCGCTTGGACAGGCCGTAGGCGTTATCTTCCATCATGATGTTCATGGCGCGCACGACATTGTCGAAGTTGAGCAGCGGCTCGCCCATGCCCATCAGCACCACGTTGCTGATCGTGCGCTGCTGGCGCGGGATGGCATGCAGGCGCTGGTTGGCAACCCACAGCTGGCCGATGACCTCGGCGGTGGAAAGATTACGGTTAAAGCCCTGCTGCGCGGTGGAACAGAAGGTGCAATCCAGCGCGCAACCGACCTGGGACGAGACACACAGGGTGCCGCGATGATCTTCGGGAATGAATACCGTCTCGATACAGTTGCCGTTATCCACCTGCAACAGCCATTTGACGGTGCCATCTTCGGAGCGTTGTTCACTGACCACCTGTGGCGGGCGAATTTCCGCAACCTGGTCCAGTTTTTCACGCAATCCCTTGGCGAGATTGGTCATGGCGCCGAACTCGTCGACGCCAAACTGATAGATCCATTTCATCACCTGGGTAGCACGAAAGGCCTTCTCGCCCTGTTCGGCGAAGAAGGCCTGCAAGCCGGCCTGATCCAGATTCAACAGATTGACTTTGTCGTGCTCGCTCAAGGTGATCAATGCTCCTCGGGGTCGCGCCCTGTTAGCGGGTCCGCGGACAGATTTCGTTATCCTTGAAGAAGAAGGCGATTTCCGCTTTGGCGGTTTCCGGCGCGTCGGAACCGTGCACCGCGTTTTCATCCACGGTCTTGGCAAAGTCGGCGCGGATAGTGCCCGGCGCGGCTTCCGCCGGATTGGTGGCGCCCATCACTTCACGGTTCTTGCTGATGGCGGATTCACCCTCGAGGACCTGCACCATGACAGGACCGGAGGTCATGAATTCAACCAGTTCATTATAAAAGGGGCGTTCTTTGTGCACGGCGTAGAATTCACCCGCCTGCTCCTTGCTCAGATGCATCATCCGGGCCGCGACGATCTGCAGACCGGCTTTTTCGAAGCGGCTGTAGATTTCGCCGATCACGTTCTTGGCGACAGCATCGGGTTTGATAATGGAAAGCGTACGTTCAACGGCCATGCACAGTTACTCCTGAATCAGGTTAGCAAGATAGCATAAACCCGCACCGGGGCGCGGGTTTAAATCACAAAGGGTAATACGCAATTTTATCCCCATGCCGGGGTGACAGGCAATCCACGGGTGTGGCCGACAGGGACCGCCCGGTGAGACCGGGCGGAAGATGACTCAGCTGCCGGAAGCGACCTTGGGATCTTCGCCCTGGGGCGAGTGAAAGGTGACCTGCTGCTGGCGCTCCTGGCGGGCAGCCACTTCCTGGACACCCTGACGCTCGACCAGCTGGCCCAGGCTGATGCCCTTGAGGAAATCGTGGATCTGTTCGCTCAGGTCGGTCCACAGTTCATGGGTCAGACACTGCTGATCATCCTGGCAATTGGACAGACCGCCGCAACGGGTGGTTTCGACCTTTTCATCCACCGCGGTAATCACATCGGCCACGGCCACTTCGTGGGCATCCCGGCTCAGCCGATAGCCGCCGCCCGGACCACGGGTGCTGTCGACCAGGCCGTTTTTGCGCAGCTTGGAGAACAATTGCTCCAGATAGGAGAGGGAAATTCCCTGACGCTGGGAAATGTCCGCCAGCGTAATCGGACCCTCTTTATAGTGCAGCGCCAGATCCAGCATGGCGGTCACGGCGTAGCGGCCTTTGGTAGTCAGTCTCATTGCTCAGTCCTGTCTCGTAATGTGGGTTTACCATCAACTTCAAGCTAACTTAGCAAGCCCTACTATTTTAGTCAAGAATCTAGCGGCTGCTTTCTGGTCGATTTTTAACCCTATTATACTCAGGTCTTTTCAGACTTGTCAGGCTCTTCAGCCGGCTCCGCGCCGGCGGCAAATTCATCAGCCTGTTTCAGGTCCCGGGCGCTGATTTCGCAGGCACCGAGGTCGGGCAGTTCCGTCTCCTCCATTTCCATGCCGAGGGTCTTGAGGGAGTGGCACATGTTCTCCATCTGCTGGTCCATGGCATGGATATGATCCAGCATACAGTTGATGGCATTGGCCACCGGATCCGGCATGTCCTGGGTCGTGCCGTAGGCATCAAAGCCGATCCTGGCAGCGAAGGCCTTGCGCCGCGCGTCCTCGGGTCCCGGTTCCCCCGGTTCCACCTTGGTCACGACACGCCCCGGGATTCCGACCACCGTCGCCCCGGCCGGAACATCCTTGACCACCACCGCGTTGGAGCCGACCCGCACGCCTTCGGCCAGGGTGATGGGCCCCAGTACCTTGGCGCCCGCTCCCACTACCACGTCGTTGGCCAGGGTCGGATGCCGCTTGCCCTTTTGCCAGGTGGTGCCGCCCAGTGTGACCCCGTGATAAAGCGTGCAATCATCGCCGATCTCGGCCGTCTCGCCGATCACCACCCCCATGCCGTGATCGATAAAAAACCGCCGGCCGATTTGCGCGCCGGGATGGATCTCGATCCCGGTCACCCAGCGGCCCAGGTTGGAGAGCAAACGTGCCAGCCATTTGAGGTGATGGTTCCACAGGGCGTGGGTGAGCCGATGTAGCACCACCGCGTGCAGCCCCGGATAGGTGGTCAGCACCTCGAAGGTATTGCGCGCGGCGGGGTCCCGCTCGAACACGCACTGGATGTCTTCTTTGATCCGACTGAACATAATCTGTTACCGACACCGACCCGGTTTGTTGATGATTTTAATCTCTCGCCAAGGCGCAGAGCCGCAAAGAACAACAGCAAGCGAAAGAGTCGTTTGCGACAGTGGTTCAATCAAACGCAGTGCCCGATCGCCAGATGCTGTATTTTCAAACCCGGCGGGCTCTGCGTCCCGGCGAGAGAATGTTGGCTTTAGTAAAGACTTTACCACTAACGCTCTGACTCTTCAGTCTTTGTCTGCGCCAGCTTCTCCTGGGTGGCGTTGAGGATACCGCGCAGGATATTGATCTCCATCCGATCCAGTTCGGCACGCCCGTAGAGCCGACGCAACCGGCGCATGATCTGACGCGGCGCGCTGGGCTTGAGAAAGTCGAGTTCGGTGAGGGTCTGTTGCAGATGCTCGTACAACCGCTCCAGATCCCCGGCCGTGGCCCGGGGCTGATCGCTGTGAAAGCGGTTATCCCGCCGGCCCAGTTGATCCAGCAGACTCATGCGCAGTTCATACACCAGCACCTGGGCGGCCGCGGCGATATTCAGGGAACTGTATTCGGGATTGGCCGGGATATGCACCAGGTAATTACAGCGATCCAGCTCCTCGTTGGTCAGCCCGTTGTTCTCGCGTCCGAACACCAGGGCCGCCTGCGCGGACTCGGTCGTATCCAGGACCCGTTCGGCCGCGGCCCGTGGATCCAGGCTCGGCCAGGGGATGCTGCGCAGGCGGGCACTGGCGCCCAGCACCACGGCGCAGTCAGCCACCGCCGCATCCAGGGAGTCGACCACCTGCGCCTGCTCGAGCAGGTCGGTGGCCCCGGAGGCCCGGGCACGTGCCTCGCCGCTGGGAAACTCTGCCGGATTGACCAGCACCAGTTGGGTCAGCCCCATGTTTTTCATCGCCCGGGCCACGGCACCGATGTTGCCCGGATGGCTGGTATTGACCAGCACCACCCTGACCCGCGACAGGCGGGCGTTGAGGTCATCGTCCTGCTTTGCCGACATTGCAAATCATCCTGTCAGTTTGAATTGAGCCTGTTACAATAGCGCACCTTGACGTCCGGCGCCGCCGGCGTTTTGTTCTTTGGCAACCGGATAAGGAAGACACCTGTGCACCCGATGTTGAATATCGCGGTTCGTGCGGCGCGTGAGGCCGGCAATATCATTGCCCGTAACGCGGACCAGATCGACACCCTGACTATCACCGAAAAAACCGACAACGATTTTGTCAGCGAAGTCGATCGCCGTGCCGAGCAGGTGATCATCCGTACCCTGCACAAGGCCTATCCGGACCACAGTATCCTCGCCGAGGAAAGCGGCAGCCATGCCGGCAACGACTACGAGTGGATTATCGATCCGCTCGACGGCACCACCAACTTCGTGCACAACTTTCCGCAATATGCCGTCTCCATCGCTCTGCGGCATAAAAACCGGCTGGAGCAGGCCGTGGTCTACGATCCCCTGCGCGAGGAACTGTTCACCGCCAGTCGGGGCGAAGGTGCCCAGCTTAACGGCAAACGTATCCGGGTCACGCCCCGGCGCGGCATCGAAGGTGCCCTGTTCGGCACCGGTATCCCCTTTCGGGACGATCACATGCCCTACATGGACGCCTACCTGCAGATGATGCAGGCGCTGATCCCCGGCAGCGCCGGGATCCGCCGCGCCGGTTCGGCCGCGCTGGATCTGGCCTATGTGGCAGCCGGCCGCCTGGATGGCTTCTGGGAATTCGGCCTCAACAGCTGGGACATGGCCGCCGGCGTGCTGCTTATCGAAGAGGCCGGCGGACTGGTCGGTGACTTCAGCGGCAACGCCAACCATATGAAAAACGGCAACATCGTCGCCGCCAACCCCCGCCTGTTCAAGGCCATGCTGCAAAAAATCCGCCCCTTCGTGCCGGACGACCTCAAAAGCTGAGTCTTTGTCTTTTTTCGAGATAAAGAGATTAACGCAGAGGCGCAAGAAGGCAATTTTTAATTCTGAATGTTGAATTTTGAATTGCACGCCCGCTTTAATTCAACATTCATAATTCAACATTCAAAATTTTATCCTCTCCCCCCTTCAATATCCCGAAACGGGTCCGCTATTGGGACAGGCCCATTCAATTCATGGACACAGACGGCGGCAGTGATGGCGCAGCCCAAACACAACAACAACGGGAGCAAGGCCCTGGAGATCACCATGCGTGATGTCCTTGATGCCCTGGAGGAATCGGCCAGTTATTTCGGCTACCAGCCGGGGCTGGATGATATGGAGATCCTCTCGATCGAGGCGCCCGGCCCGGATCCGTATCAGCAGCCCCCCACTCCCGCTACCGTCCACGCTTTGCCCGGCCCCGAACGCAGTGGAGATATTGTCGATTACCTGATCCGGCGCGAATCGGTTGCCTGACCGGCCGTCTGCTCCAACGCGCCCCCGCTTGCCATCGCTCCGGTTCCACCGCCCCTACGCCCCTACGCCCCTACGCCCTAACGCCCTAACGCCCTAACGCCCTAACGCCCTAACGCCCTAACGCCCTTATCGATCTCATGGTTTTATTCCCTTTTGCAATCCGCCAATGCAAAATTCATTTGACCGTCACAAAAAATTCATGCTTACTAGTCAGTAACCTTACGTTACACCAGCATATTCCACAGGAATAGTCAGGAGGGGGATGGTGAAACGCAGTATTCTTGCTTTACTTGTACCGCCGATCGCGGTCTGCCGTTATGGCTGTGCCGGCTGTTGTGCCGCGCCGATCGCCGTATTCTGGATCGCCGGCATCATCAGTATCATCTACGCCTTTTTCGGCGGCCCGGTTGCCAGCGAAGGTATCAGCCTCGGTACCCTGACCCTGGGTGCGGCCCTGTGGGGCATCGCCTCGATCTGGGCGGAAACCGTGATCAAGAGCGTCGAACAGGATGAAAACGATCCCGAGTGCGAAACACGCAGCAGCACAGTCTGTCGCATGGTCCGGCCCCGCGCCGACGAACACGACCCGATGGAAGACGTCAAAAAATTCCAGTCCCGCTAAACAAAAAAAGCCCGCAACCGCGGGCTTTTTTGCATTCTGT
>JAXHTI010000060.1:0-5104 GCA_034190045.1 Pseudomonadota bacterium | reverse complement strand
CACATCATGGATCAACGCCGAGATGGAACCGACGGCAAAGCGCCATTCAAAGCGTGCCATGACATAAATCAGGATAAAGGCCAGCGCGATAATCATCGCCAGGCCACCGTCATCGCGCAATTCATCACCGACTTGCGGGCCGACAAACTCCTGCCGTCGCATCTCGACTGAATCGTCCTCGGCGCGCAACGCCTTGAGAATCCTGTCGCTCAGCGTGGCAGTGACCTCCTCGGCCTGGGGAGCCAGCCGAATGACGACATCCCGGGAACTGCCGAAATGCTGGACCACCGCGCTCTCGAAGCCGGCGCCTTCAAGTGCCTGGCGGACCTGTTCGAGCTCTTTCGGTTCACTGTAGCCGACTTCCAGCAGTGTCCCGCCGGTGAAATCCAGGCCAAAGTTCAAGCCGCGCGTGGCCAGCGAGCCAATGGCGATGACCAGCAGGATCGCCGACAGGATTAACGCATAACGGCGCTTGTCGACAAAATTGTAATTGGTGTTCTGAAAAATCTGCATGACGCGGTTCCTGTTGCCCTAGATAGACAGTTTGCGCATTTTCTTGCCACCCACCGACAGGTTAACGATCGCCCGGGTACCCATAATCGCGGTAAACATGGAAGTAAGAATCCCGATAGACAGGGTAATGGCGAAGCCCTTGATGGGACCGGTGCCAAAGACGAACAACACCACCGCCGCGATCAGCGTGGTAATGTTGGCATCGGCAATAGTCGACAGCGCCTTGGCATAGCCGGAACTGATCGAGGCCTGTGGCGAGTTACCATTTTTCAACTCCTCGCGGATACGCTCGAAGATCAGCACATTGGCGTCCACCGCCATGCCCACGGTCAGTACAATCCCGGCGATCCCCGGTAGGGTCAGCGTGGCCTGCAACAGGGAGAGTACCGCGACGATCAGGACCAGGTTCACGACCAGTGCCACATTGGCCACCAGACCGAAACCGCGATACCAGAAAGCCATGAAGGCCAGCACCAGGATCATACCGATGACGACCGAACTGGTGCCCTGCTCGATATTGTCCTGACCCAGGCTTGGGCCGATGGTACGTTCTTCGATAATCCGGATAGGCGCGGCCAGTGCACCGGCGCGCAGCAACAGGGCCAGATTGCGGGACTCTTCCGGCTCCAGGCCGGTAATCTGGAAACGTTTGCTGAATACGCCGCGAATGGTCGCGACATTGATCACTTCCTCGACCTTGCGATTGATGACTTTTTCTTCACCGTCCTCGCGAATGATTTCCGGCTTGTATTCGATGAATACCACGGCCATCGGTTTGCCGATGTTCTGCTTGGTGGTGCTGGCCATGCGGCTGGAGCCGGCGCCGTCGAGATTGACAAAAACCGCCGGGGAACCGGTCTCCTGGTCGAAACCGGAGGTCGCATTGGTGATACGCTCGCCGGTGATAATCACCCGTTTTTTCAGCAGAATCGGATCGCCGCTGCGTTCCTCGTAAAGCCGCGAGCCAAACGGCACCCGGCCCTGCAGGGCTTCACGGACATCGTTTTCCACATCGACCAGGCGAAATTCCAGCGAGGCCGTGGCGCTGATCACGGTTTTCACCTGGGCGCTGTCCTGCACCCCGGGCAATTGCACCACGATACGCTCATCACCCTGGCGCTGGACGATCGGCTCGGCAACCCCCAGCTCGTTGATACGATTACGCAGGGTGGTAATGTTCTGCTTGACCGCCGCCTGTTTGATTTCGGTGATCGCGTTTTCAGTCAATGCCGCAAGAAGATAATAGGCGCCGTCCGCTTCACGTTCACGCAATTGCAGATTACGCCGTTCACGGCTGATGGCCGCATCGGCTTCGGCACGTTCTTCGTCGCTGGCAAAACGCAATTCAATGACGTCCTCCTGCTGGATCACCGACTGATAGCGCACCTTGGCTTCGCGCAGAATCGTGCGCAGTTCGTTGCCCAGATCCTCGTAGGTCTGATCCATGACCGTGTCGGTGTCCACCTCCATCAAAAAGTGCAGACCACCGCGCAGGTCAAGCCCCAGATACATGGGCAAGGCACCGAGACCCGCCAGCCAGCCGGGCGCGGCCGGTGCCAGATTCATCGCAACCACATAACCGTCGCCCAGATTCTCGCGCAACAGATCGTTGCTCTTGAGCTGATCGTCGACGTCGGAGAAACGGACCAGCAACCCCGATTCATCCAGCGTAATCCGGCGGTACGCGATCTCATGCCCTTTGAGCAGTTCGCTTACCCGGTGCTGGGTCGAGCTGTCCACCGTTGTGCCACGACTGGCCGATATCTGGATCGACGGGTCGGTGCCATAGACATTGGGCAGTGCATAAACCACTCCCGCGACCAGGACCAGCAGGATCAGAAGATATTTCCACAATGGGTACTGATTGAGCATGAGACTCGATTCCGAATTGAGGCGACGGCCGCTCCGGGCAGCCGTACAAAGCGTTCGACGTTATTCTTTATTGATGGTCTTCAGGGTGCCCTTGGGCAGGACGTTGACGACCGATTGCTTCTGTAACTTGACCTCGACATTGTCGGCAAGTTCCAGGTTGACGTATTCATCACCCACTTCGGTGACCTTGCCGGCCAGCCCGCCGTTGGTCACAACCTCATCCCCCTTGGACAAAGCTGACACCAGGTTGCGGTGTTCCTTGGCGCGTTTTTGCTGCGGACGAATCAGCAAGAAATAGAAAATGACGAAAATCCCGATAAAGAAAATCAGCTGCGACATGATGTTGGGTTCTTGGGCTGCCGGCGCCGCCTGCGCCATGGCATCGGAAATGAAAAAGCTCATAATCTCTGTCCCTTGTCGTTTGGAGGTTTGAGGCCCGCTATTATGACATAGCCGGCACGGCTTGCGAGCGTTTGGCGTAGAAATCGGCCACGAACGCCTCCAGCTGGCCGCCCGCAATCGCCTCGCGCAGCTGCGCCATCAGGTGCTGGTAATAGTGAAGGTTGTGCAGGGTGTTGAGCCGGGAACCGAGGATCTCGCCGGTCTTGTCCAGATGGCGCAAATAGGCCCGGCTGTAATGCCGGCAGGTGTAGCAATCGCACTCCGGGTCCAGTGGCCGGGTATCCATGCGGAACTGGCTGTTGCGAATGCGCAGCAGCCCGGTGGAGGTAAAGATGAAGCCGTTGCGCGCGTTGCGGGTCGGCATCACGCAATCGAACATGTCGATACCCCGGCGCACGCCTTCGACCAGGTCTTCCGGCTTGCCCACGCCCATCAGATAACGGGGTGTATCAACGGGCATCCGGGGGCCGAGATAGTCCAGAATCCGCAGCATGTCTTCTTTTGGCTCACCCACCGACAGGCCGCCGATAGCATAGCCATCGAAGCCGATCCGGGTCAGCCCGTCGAGCGATTCCTGGCGCAGCGATTCGTACATCCCGCCCTGCACAATGCCAAACAACGCGGCGGGACTGTCGCCGTGGGCGGTTTTACAACGTTCCGCCCAGCGCAGCGACAGCTCCATCGAAACCCGTGCCTCGTCTTCGGCCGCCGGATAGGGGGTGCACTCATCAAAGATCATGACGATATCCGAACCCAGCGTGCGCTGGACCGCCATGGACTCTTCGGGGCCCATGAAGACCCGGCTGCCATCCACCGGTGAAGCAAAATCGACCCCCTGCTCGGAAATCTTGCGCAGCTTGCCCAGGCTCCAGACCTGGAACCCGCCCGAGTCGGTCAGAATCGGCCCGTCCCAGTGCATGAAATCGTGCAGATCGCCGTGCGCGGCGATCACCTCGGTTCCCGGGCGCAGCATCAGGTGAAAGGTATTGCCCAGCACGATCTCCGCACCCAGCTCGCGCAACTCCTCCGGCGTCATCGCCTTGACCGTGCCATACGTGCCCACCGGCATAAACGCCGGTGTCTCCACCGTCCCGCGCCCGAACGTCAACCGCCCGCGCCGGGCTTCGCCATCAGTATGTAATAATTCAAATTTCACCTGAAACCTACACTCTATTAAGTGGTCTGGGAAAATAACGCGGAGATCGCAGAGTCGCGGAGGCGCAGAGAAAAATAATTTTGAGCTTTAAATATTGAATTGTGAATGAAAGCCGTCTCGGAAATTCAAAATTTAAAATTCAGCATTCAAAATTCTATTTTTACACACTCCGCGCCTCTGCGTCTCCGCGCCCTCTGCGTTGAATATCCATCACTCACTACGAGTGAGGTACATAGCGTCGCCGTAGCTGAAGAAGCGGTAGCGCTGTTCAACGGCGTGGCGGTAGGCGCGCATGACGTTGTCGTAGCCGGCGAAGGCGCAGACCAGCATCAGCAGGGTCGATTCGGGCAGATGGAAGTTGGTGATCAACCCGTCGACGATCTGAAATTCATAGCCCGGATAGATAAAGATATCCGTATCACCCGTGAACGGTTGCAGTTGTCCGTCGCGGGCGGCGGATTCCAGGCAACGCACGCTGGTGGTGCCCACGGCGATCACCCGTCCGCCCCGCTGGCGGGTTTGTTCCACCTGCTGGCAAACGTTCTCGTTCACCTCGACCCATTCGGCGTGCATGTGATGCTCGTGAATCTCCTCCACCCGCACCGGCTGGAAGGTGCCGGCACCGACATGCAGGGTTACCCAGGCGGTTTCGATCCCCTGCCGGGCCAGCTGGGCCAGCATCGCCTCATCAAAATGGAGTCCGGCGGTGGGCGCGGCCACCGCGCCGGGGCGTCGGGCAAAGACGGTCTGGTATCGCTCCCGATCCGCCCTGTCGTCGGCCCGGCGAATATAGGGAGGCAACGGCATGTGTCCCAGCTCGTCCAGTATCGTCAACAGGGTACGTTCAGGCGCCTCATGATCGGCAAGCCGCAGGTGAAACAGATCCCCCTCACGCCCCAGTACCGCCGCACTGACGGTCTCGCTCAGCTGCAGCGTGGTATCTGCCTTCGGACTTTTACTGGCACGCACGTGAGCCAGCAAGTCATGGCCATCGAGCAATCGCTCCACCAGCACCTCGATCTGCCCGCCCGTCTCCTTGCGGCCGAACAGCCGTGCCGGAATCACCCGGGTATCGTTCATCACCAGCAGATCCCCGGCCTGCAGCAGCTGTGGCAGGTCAATAAACTGCCGATCCCGGATTGCTCCAGTGGCCCCATCGAG